>PMLB01000444.1 GCA_003158735.1 Myxococcales bacterium
TCCCGACCGCGGAACACCATCCCCATGCCCCCGCTGCCGACCAGCGACTCAACCTGGAAGCGCTCACCAAAACGCCCCCGATCGCGCACCACACAGGCAGGCACTTCCTGGGTTTCGAATAGATCCTGGTCCCTCACGGCGTCCGGAGATACGACTACCACGAAATGCGCGGGATGAGCAGGGGCGCTGTGTTTTCCGAGTGGGGCGCGCGACGCTCCCGAACCAGATTTCTAGATGCCTCAGAATATCGCTCAGGCACGAGCCTGCACGTAGTCTAGGCAGTCGGTGCCCCTCTACGGCCCCAAGGAGTCACAGTGCTGTTTGCTCCTGTAACACACGTAGTCGCCTGGGTCTGGACACTGTTCCGCCACGGTACACGCACACTGGCTGATGGGAACGCAGGTGCCGTCCCAACAGCTCCCCACCACTGCCGGAAACTGCCCTTGGTCGCAGGTCGGGGGTAGCATCTTGCACGCGACGTCGCGCTGGTCGCAATTCGCCAAGACCGGTCCGCACGCTCCCAGATGGTCAAAGGGACTTGCGGGACAGGCCCAGCTGTCCAGGAAGGTGACGCCGTCACAACCGCAGTAGTCAGTGAGGCTGCCGGTACAATCGCGCCCGTCCACCACGCATGTCCAAGTGTTGCCGCAGGAGGCGCCCACGCACAGTCCCTGGGCGCAGGGTTGGGTCGACGAACAGGTGGTCTGGCCAGCTGTCCGGGTGGTCCCGCCGGACCCGCCCATACCGCCCGTGCCTCCCATACCGCCCGTACCGCCCATGCCTCCCGTGCCGCCCGCGCCGCCCGTACTCGGCCCGGCGTCGCCAGCCACCGACATGCAGTCACCGAGATCGGCGAGCAGAGGAAGAGGGCAATCACTTGGATAGCTGCCCCCGGCGAGCGTGTACGAAGTCCCACTGCAGAAGTATGGGACGTCGTCTTGGGCCACTGCTCCCACCAGCACGCGGCTCACTGGATCGTAGAAACACTCCTTGACCCACGAGCCGGCGCTGACCAACGCCAAGAAACCGTTGCAAGAGCCGACATACCCATGACCGCCATCGCAAGTCGTGGGCCATTGCTCGGCCGTGGCGTAGTCATTCGGGCAGGCGAAACCGTCCCCAGCAACGAAAGACAGCGAATCCTCGCAAGGGCGGGCCGTTGCGGCGCCACCCTGGCCGCCCGTCGCCGTGCTCCCGCCGAACACAGGCACCCCGCCCGCGCCGCCAGTAACCAGCACCCCGCCCGCGCCGCCGAATGGGGGCATTCCGCCGGCGCCACCGGTGACCAGCACCCCGCCCGCACCGCCGAATGGCATTCCGCCGGCACCACCGGTAGCCAGCGCCCCGCCCGCACCGCCGGAGCTCCTCGGGCCAAGACCGGTGGACCGGCCGCACCCATTGGCCAAAGCCAGGACCAGTGCGCATCCGGAAACTATCGAGCCGCGGATCAAAGTCATCAGCATCACATCCTTGTGGCGATGGTCGGTGCGTGGGACACCTGGAAGAAATTCTTCTGCATCAGTCTACTCTATCCCTGCTCGTCGCGCACCGTCGTACGGCACGCCGGGAGCAAAGTGCGACGCAGAGAAGACAGGTTCGAACCGCCCACGCACCGTCAGGAGACAATTGTCCCTTCTCCATGCCAAGTTCTTGGTTGTTCTATTGATAGATCTTCAAGGCATCGAGCCACATGTACCCACCATCTTTCCACATGTACCCACCATCTTTCTTGCTGACTTTGATGGTGTGGGTACCCGAAGCTAGGCCTCTCTTGCTGTAGACGACTTGCTGGGCCAGTGTGTTCTTGCTGTAGCAATTCACGGTCTTCGGGGGGGAAACGCTGTCGATGTAGATGTCGACGTTGCCTAAGCCCACGTTCTTCTCGGTAATGTAGTCAACTCCAGTTCCGTAGAAGGTGTACTGGAAGTAGTCCCCGTTGTGGGTCGTGGCATGCAGGTCGTCGAAGTAATCGCCCGTGCCACGCTTCGGCCATGCGAACCAGTTCGTGCCGATGTAGGAAATCGAGGGATCATCATCGTTCACGCTGAAGAAGGTTTCGTTAAAGGAGAGGCACATGGCGTAGGTGGAGAAAGGCTGGAGACTACTGGTGGTGTTGTAGGCCAAGGCGTTCCACCCATCCATTGTGCTCGTCATGTTCGACATGTAACTTTTCACGTTCGGGCCAGAGCTGGCCCACCCACCGCCGGTGAGAATCTGGCCCGCCGGGCAGGTTGCCAATCCACCGCCCGACACGCCGACACCGGCGGGAATCGCGTAATCATTCGAGACTTCCGTGACGGTCACATTGGGACCGGAGAGGCACGTCGCGTACACGGCTAGTGACTTGGAAGAGCTGGAGGTGTTCTTCCCCGACACCTTCCAACCGTTGCCCGAGGATTTACTGTTCCTGTACACATTTATGCTCTGGTCGGACGGGGCGGTAAACCCGCCGCTCGTAACGAAGCTGCCAGACGGGCAGGTGGCCTCGGCCCCCGAAGTCGTATTCTTGGGAATTGTGACTTGGGTGACCACCCATGAGCTCGTGCCGCCGGAGCTCCACAAGCAGATCGCGTAGGCATGAAGCGTATCGCTGCCCGTTCCCGTGTTTTTTCCCGACGCGATCCAGCCGTTGCCTGACATCGCGCTGTTCTGCGGGATCACGTTCAAACCGCCTTGGTACCCGCCTCCCACGACCACACTGCCAGTCGGACAGACTGCCGTCACGTAACCGATCGAGTTGGCGGCCACCGACACCGACTTGTCGACATAGCTAGTCTTGCGGCAGTACACGTCCTCCAGGTTGATAGCCTTTTGCGGGCAAGCCGTGTTTTCTAGTAGTTGGAGGACGGCATCTTTGTTGACGCTCGTCAGGGAGCTGATGCTGGAACTCGGCGGATAGAAAGCATTGCCGCCGGCGCCCATCTCGAAGGTATACATGAAGATCCCTTGGGTCCCATAGGCCCAGTCGGAGACGTCCCCAGACGTGAGATAGTCCATGCTTGACTGCTGGGGCTTGTAGCCGTTCGAACTACCCATCATGGTCCCGATCGTCGCGAAGGTGAAGAAATCGTCTTCGGGCATGTCCGAATCATCCCACGCGTAGCCAAATGGCCACAGGACTTGTTGAGCAAAGGAATGGAAAGTGATCCCAGTCCTTATCCTCTGCGTGGCACCCAGCTGCCGTCCGTAGATGAAATCGCGAATGGCCTGGTCTTCAGGCGCACTGAATGCAAACGAGCCTTCATAGGTGAGACTGTACTGGTAGGGCGAGGCATCGCCGCAGCAGCTCCACATGTAGTCGAAATTACGGTTCAGATCTGTCCCCCAGTTTGTCCCCACGTCGGTCAACCCAGCGTTCGGTTGGCGGTTCTTCCGCCACCCTGTCGTGGCGTCGGTGGGGGGGTTCGCGATGTCGTATTCGGAGCCATCTGGGTTGGCGTTGAAGATGATGTAGATCTGGTTCGAGGCGACCACGTTCTGGATGCGCATGTCAGTCGAGAAGTTATCGGTGAGCAGCTTGAGCAGATAGAGTGTCATTTCGACCCCGATATGCTCGCGGGCGTGTTGCCCACCGATGAATAGAGCCTCGGGCTGGTAGTCCCCGTTGCCGACATCATCGGAGTTGACCTTGGCGGCCCATATGTCGCGCCCTAGGTACGATTTGCCGATGCTGAACACCTTCACGAGCGCGGGATGATCGACGACGGCTTGATTGATCTCAGTCACCATCTGGCTATACGTGTGGTAGCCAGAAACGAGTGACATAGGGGCCACAGGGGCCATAGGGGCGGCCATAGGGGCCACCGCCAGGGGCTTGGTGATATCTTCGACTTGGTACCCGAGCGCGCGTATCTGGTTTGCGGTTTCGGGATGGCAGTCGATGATGACGTAGTCGGCCCCAATCTCGTCGATGACAGCCCCTGTGCTAGCCACGGCGGTGCGCGCCTCGCGGGTGGAAACGCCAGACACACGGTAGACACGGACGTCCGTGGTCTCGACCTTAGGACTCGGCGTCGTCGTGGCGGCAGAGGGGGCCTGCGCGGTGGGGGCCGGTGCCTGCGACGAGGCGTCCGTCGGCAGCGCGACGCTTGAGACAGCTTCGTTCACGAGCTGGCCCTGCGCGACTTCGACAGCCTGCGCGGTGGCGGCCGGTGGCGCCGACCGGACGTCCCTCGGCAGCGCCACACCCGGAACGGGTTCGTTCACGAGCTGGCTTTGCTCGCCCTGAACGGCCTCGGGCGAATCCAGGGGCTCACAAGAAGCTGTCATGACAATGCCTGCGGCGATGAGCGGCAGAGCAGCCCTGTAGTTGCGTTTGAACATGGTTTTGGTCCTTTCTGATTGGGTTGAACTACGACGTACGATGGGACTGACGGTATGAAGGAACCGGGGCGAACCCCGACGATCACGTGGAATTCCCCCCTATCTCAGGAGGGCGGGAATCGTTACAAGTTGGACCGACCGGGTACGCAACGCGCGTGCCAGGCGTCCCACCAGGCGTAGGCATATATTTCTGCGTACTTGCGCCCCCACGCCGAAGCGGAGTCATATGACTCGCACTCTCCGGATCCCGAGTCACATCGAGCCGGTCTTGAAGGCTCGGCTTCTCTCTTTCCCTGGCTGAGCTACTATCGCCGCCACATGACCGGCCGCCAACCCACCGAGCCCGCCACCACCGAGGAAATGCCTGTACGGCCGCGCACG
>PMLB01000257.1 GCA_003158735.1 Myxococcales bacterium
GCGGAACCAGCGGTGCGGGCGGAATCGGCGGCGGCGGTGGCATCACGACCAACGCGACGGGAGGCACCGTCCTTTCCAGCGGTGGGAGCACAGGCGCCGCAGACGCTGGCACACCCTTGGGCGTACTGTCGATTGACAAGGTTACTCTGCCCTTCGGGAGCGCTGATGTCGGCGCGACCAGTGCCGCACAGGTCGTCACCGTGACCAACTCAGGGTCCAAGCCGGTCGCAATCATCCCGACCATCACCGGTTCGAGTGCGTTCCGCCTCACTGATACCTGCGCCTCTGTGCCAGCGGTGGGAAGCTGTAGCATCTCGGTGGTCTTCCAACCGACGGCGACCGGGACGGCGAGCGGAGTCTTGTCGATTTCCAGCACACTGGCGGTCAGCCTGAGCGGCAGTGGCGTGGCCCAGGGCAGTTTCACCGTGGCCGGTGTCAACCTGGGCGACAAGGTGGCGACGAACACCTCCGTCACCGGGGCGGTCACCGTCACGGCCACGTTTTCTGTCAGCAACCTCTTCTGCACGGTGAACGGCGTGGATCTGACGGCTGACCCCGCCAGAGTTTGCCCGGCCGCCCTGGCCGCCGGCACTTCTTGCACGGTGGGCTTCACCTTCAAGGCGACCTCGCCAGGTTCGAAGAGCGACTCGGTGGTGTGCAGTGCCTCTGGGCAGGCCAAGACCGCCATGGTTACAGCCACCGTCTTTGACACCGCCAAGCTGGTGATCACCCCGCCCTCTGCCACCTTCCAGACCCAGAGCGGCACCCAGAGCGCAGCGGTGACTTTCGGCGTTGCCAACTCCGGTGGCCTGTCGACGGGACAGATCTCGGCGACCCTGACTGGCGCCAACGCGGACCAGTTCCTGATCACCGTTCCGGGTTGCCTTGCGCCACTGGCCGGGACCACTGGTTGCTCGTTGCAGGTTGCGTGCAAACCGACGAGCGTCGGGACCAAGAACGCGATTCTGAACGTCGCGGACCTTGGCGGAGCCGCAACTCCAGTTACAGCGGCCCTGACCTGCGTCTCGGTCGGCCCCAACACCCTCACCGTCACTGGCACGGCCAACCTGGGTTCAGTGGTAATCGGCAGCACCGGCACGCCCCAGAACTTTGCCGTGAAGAATACTGGAACCGCGGCCTCGGGCACGCTCGCCGTGGCCATCAGCGACCCGGAGTTTGTGAAGGGTAGCGACACCTGCACTGGCATTTCGCTTGATGTGAACGCGAGCTGCAGCGTGGTTGTGTCCCTGCACCCGACCTCGGCTGGGTTATTGAGTGCGCTCCTCACCGTGACTGGCGCCAGTGCAAACCCTGGCTCTATCCAGCTTTCGGGCATCGGCCTGGCCGCGGGCGCGCTGACTGTGGCCCCCTCGTCGTACGATTTTCTGTCCATACCGATCAACACGGCTAGCGCCGACGCGAGTTTCACCGTCACCAACGGCGGCGGGTCAGCCACAGGTGCCCTCATCGTGTCAGCGCCGGGCAATGGCTTCGTGGTCGCGGGCAACGGCTGCTCCGCCGCCCTGGCCCCTGGCAAGACCTGCGTGTTCGCCGTCCATTTCGCGCCCACCGTTGCTGGGAACGCAACCGCAACCGTGACGGTCGGTGACGGAACAGTTTCTGGCAGCGCAACCTTGCACGGAACCCCTTGTGTTCCCCCGACAGTACCAACCGGTGTCAACGCCACAGCGGGAATAGGTCGGGTGACGGTGTCGTGGACTGCCTCGACAGGCAGTCCGACATCCTACGAAGTCAAGCGCGCGACCAGCTCCGGCGGACCGTTCGCATCGCTTGGCACAGTGACTGCCAGTCCCTACGTCGACTCGGCCGTAACCAACGGGACGACCTACTACTACGTGGTGGCGTCCCGGAACGCCAATGGGGTGTGTAGCTCGGCGAACTCGGGTTCCTCGTCGACAGCGCCGCGGAGTTGCACCGTGTGGTCGGGTAATGCGGTGAGCGCCGGCCATCCGCCGGCGATCGGCACCGTCAACGGAATCTGCTACGTCACCTGCGATACCATCACGAATTGGGGTTGCGCGAGCATAAATGGCGACCGGACAATCACGATCAATGGTGGTCCCTTGGGTTGCGGGGGCTATCCGATCCCCGCGCCGAAGACAGCCGGCTACAACGTGATCGACGTGACCGCCGGCACCAGCACCGCGGCCCAGCTCTTTTGGGGGGGAACATGGGTCAACAACTGTTCGATTCCTGCCGGCGGGCTGGATTTCTAGCAGCCCAGCCACTTGGCCATCCGTCGCTTGGCCTCGTCCTGCTCAACAACACGCCCGGCTTCAACATCGCGCAGGCCGCGTTCTATCTTCTCGCGGACGTAGATGTGGTACTGGATGTCTTCCAGTGAGGCGGTGTCAGGCAGGTCATCGAGTAACCGGCGTACGGTTTCTTTTGCAGTGTTCATAACGCCACTCGCCCCCAAAGGATAGCGCGCTTCGGCCTTCGGGGAGTACCTTTCCGAGCGCCTGGCCAACCTGAGCACACTTCGCGGGTTCGCGTGATAGGATAGCCCCGCTGTGCCGGCTATGCCTCAAATCGACGCGCGCGTGGGCACTGTGCTTGAAGGCGCGTATCGCATCACGCGCCTCATCGGTGTGGGCGGCATGGGCGCGGTGTACGAAGCTATACAGCTCCGCCTCAACAAGCGCGTGGCCATCAAACTGATGGCGCGCGACCTGGCCGCCAACCAGGAGGCCCTGACGCGCTTCCACCGCGAAGCCGAGATCACCTCACACCTCGGCCACCCGCACCTGGTGAACGTCATCGATTTCGGCCAGGCCGAATCTGGCGAGCCCTATTTGGTGATGGAGTATCTGGAAGGGGAGGATCTCGACCACCGCCTACGTCGCGTGGGTCACATGCCCATCGAGGCCGTGGTCCCCGTGGTCAGGCAAGTCGCCTCGGCGTTGAATGCCACCCACGAGCAGGGCATCGTCCACCGCGATCTCAAACCCGGGAACATTTTTCTGGTGCAAATCCCGGGCGAGCCGGATTTCGTCAAGGTGCTCGACTTCGGCATCTCGAAAATGATGGCGTCGCGCACGCGACTGACCAATGCGCGCTCGACCCTGGGAACGCCGCTCTACATGTCGCCCGAACAGGCCACCGGCATGGTCGACGAGGTCGATCACCGCGTCGACCAGTGGGCGCTGGCCTGCATCGCCTGGGAGATGCTGCTCGGTCGCCCTCCCTTCGTGGCAGACGATGTGACCGCGCTTCTGTTTCAGATCATCAAGATGGACCCACATCCCCTGGCGCCGAGCGTGCCGGGCCTGCCGCCGACGGTGGAGACCGAGTTGCGGCATGCCCTGAGCAAGCGACCGGTGGATCGGTTCCCCACGATTCGAGCGTTTTCCCGCGCCTTCGCGTCCGCCGCATTGGGCCGGCCCGCCGACCTGACGCCAGCGCCGTTCCTGCTGTCGTCCCTTTCGCCCGCCAGCGCGAACATCGGGCAGAGCGAGGCGCAAGCCGCGAACACGCCCGGCACTTCTCTCGCGACCCGAACCCCGCCGGATGAGAGCGCGCCCCAAGCCGCGTTGCCGTCGGCCGGGCACAACACGGTTTTTATGCGACGATGGAGAGCAATCAAGCCGGTTCATGCCATTGTTGCGGCAGCGGCTGCGCTCTTGCTGCTCGGCGCACTTCTGCTCTTTCGTTCGAAGCCCGTACCCAAACCGGCGAGCCCGAACCACCCGGTCAGCACGCCGGTAGTCATCGCGCCGGTCCAACCGCCGCCGGCCCCACCTGTGGTCAAGCCGGAACCCTCGCAGGTCCAACCAGCCTCGCTCGAACCCGAGCCCCCTCGCACGAAGCCCGCCAAATCCGCGAAGCCCCCATCTCCCGCCGGCCGAGCGCAAGCCAAGCACCCCACCACGCGATCCCCAAGCCACAAGGCCAAGCCGCAACTGATCAGGGATCTATGACCGGGTGAGGGGATCGAACCGCCCGTTTCGTCCCTAAAGACACCGGCCGTTAGTGCCGAGATCTATTCCATTCCCGATGAGGGAATGCTGCATCATGTGTACAAGCGCTCTTGTCGTGCTCTCGCTTCTGGCTCAGATCGCGCCTCCCGCCGACCCACAGGCCAAGTCCCAGGCGCAGGGCTTGCTGAACGCGGGCTGGACACTGTACGAGAAGGGTGACCACGCGGGTGCGCTGGAGAAGTTCAACGCGGCCTATGCCGCCTACCCCTCGCCCAAGTTGCTGTTCAACATCGGCCAGGCCGATCGCGATCTCAGCCGGCCTGTCGAAGCTATGGAAGCCTTCGAGAAGTTCCTGGCCAGCGACACCGATGCATCGCCCGAAACGATCGCGGCTGCGCGCAAGGCTGTGGCCAAGTTGCAGGATAAGCTGGGACGGATCCGCATCGATTGCCAGACCGCGGGCGCGGAGGTGAACATCGACGGAAAGAGCGTAGGCCTGACACCGCTGCCTGACCTCGTCTGGGCTACGCCCGGCCGCCACCTGATCGTGGCCAGCCATCCCAAAGCGACCCCAGTGCTCGAAAATATCGACGTGATAGCCGGTTCGGTGGGCACGGTCACCCTGCGGTTCGAGCCTCCGGCGATTCCCGTGGCCGCCGAGCCAGTCCCGCAGCCCGAGGCGGCCCAGCCGCCAGCGCCCCCGAAACTCGACCTGACGGCCAGCCCGGAGCCAGCCCCCGCGAAAATCGACCTGGGGGCCAGCCCTGCGCCAAGCGCTGCCCAAGAGGGTTGGTGGCTGGGGCGGAAGTGGACCTGGGTCGCCGCTGGCTCGACGGCGCTGTTGGCAGCGGGTGCCATCACCGCCGGCCTGGCCATGCAGTCCAGATTCGACAGTTTGGACAAGTCATGCGGCGACACCAGCGGAAAAACCTCTGGCTGCAGCCAGAGCGGAATCGATTCAGTGAGTTCGCGCCAGATCACGGCCAACGTCCTATGGGGCCTGGCCGCTGCCGGCGCCGTGACCACCGGCGTGCTGTTCTATTTTGAAGGAAAACCCGTAAGCGCGGCGCCCATGGCGGGGGCCACGACAGGTTTCACCGCGACGGTGAGGTATTAGTATTGAATGCACTCTCCTTCCCGACGGTACGCCTCGGGATTCCTGGGGCGCCACATACAGCAATGGCAGCAGTGGAAATGTCGTGACGAGCGGCGATGCCGCTTTCTCGACCTGGTGGACCACACGCGGAACCAATTGTGATGTCCAGGCCGAGATACAGAAACTGTGCATCTGCAACCGGACAGCGTGCCCATAGGGCCAGACCACAAGATTGCCTTGGCGTGCTAGCATCGATTCGGTGTCTCTACTGGTCGATCGTGCCGTGGTGCGTATGATCCTGCCTGCTCAGTCGAGGGCAGAGCGCTAGGTGCGGTGCCACGGGATGACGGGCTTCATCACCGCAGCGGGGTACTGGCCATGAAAGCGTTCTCCTTCCTGTCAACACGCCTTGATGTCCCTGGCATTTGCCTGATCGCTGCGCTGGCCACGGCGTGTTCCTCCAACGACAGCGGAATGCCGCCGTCGACGCCGCCCTCCCATGATGGAGCCGTCGAAAATCCCTCCGTTGCCGAAGCTGGCCTATCTGGCAGCGACGGCAACGCTGCCAGTCCCGCCGATGCGCCCGCCCCCACAGGAGCCGACGCCGGCACAGCTGGAACCGGCGGGGCCGGGGGCTCAGGCGGAACCGGCGGAGTTCCGGACACAGCCGCAACGGGTGGAGCTCCCAGCCCGGCCGGTACCGGCGGGGCCGGGGGCTCAGCCGGAACCGGCGGAATTCCGGGCACAGCCGGAACGAGTGGAGTTCCCAGCCCGGCCGGTACCGGCGGGGCCGGGGGCACAGCCGGAACCGGCGGGGCCGGGGGCATCGCTGTCGTTGGTGGCATCACGACCAAGCCCACTGGAGGCACAGCCGGTGCCAGTGGCGGGAACATGGGCACCCCGGACGCTGGACCTCCGTGGGGCACGCTGACGATTGACAAAGTTTCTCTGACCTTTGGGAGCGTCAATGTCGGCACGACCAGCGCCGCACAGGCCGTCACCGTGACCAACTCAGGGTCCAAGCAGGTCGCCATCATGCCGACCATAACCGGTCCGATGTCGTTCAGCCTCACCGATACCTGCGCCTCTGTGCCGCCAGCTGGTAGTTGCCCAATCTTGGTGGTCTTCGCGCCGGCCGCGGTAGGAAACGCTAGTGGGATATTGTCGATCTCCAGCGCGCTGGCTGTCAGCCTGAGCGGCACGGGCGTGCCCCAGGGCAGTTTCTCCACGACCGGTGTCAATTTCGGTGACAGGCTGACGACGAACACCCCAGTCACTGGATCGGTCACCGTCACGGCCACGGTCTCTGTCACTGACCTCGTCTGCACCGTGAGTGGTTTGGATCTGACGCCTGACCCCGCCAAGGTCTGCCCGGCCGTGCTGGCTGCTGGCGCTTCTTGCACGGTCGGCTTCACTTTCAAAGCGACCACGGCAGGTTCAAAGACCGACGCGGTGGTGTGCAGCGCCGCTGGGCTGACCAAGACGGCTGCGGTTACGGCCACGGTTCTTGACCCGGCCAAGCTGGCGATCATCCCGCCCAAGGGCTCTTTCCAGACTCAGAGCGGGATACAAAGCCCAGCCATCGTCTTCGGAGTTGCGAACGCCGGTGGCACGGCGACGGGCCAAATCTCGGCGACCTTGACTGGCGCCAACGCCGACCAGTTCGCGATCACAGTTTCGGGTTGCCTTGCGCCCCTCGCCGAGGCCACGGATTGTACTGTGCAGGTTGTGTGCACCCCGACGAGCGTCGGGACCAAGAGCGCGACCTTGAACGTCGCGGACCTCAGCGGAGCTGCGACTGCGGTCTCAGCGACCCTGACCTGCGTATCGATAAGCCCCGCCACCCTCACTGTCACCGGCACGGCCAACCTGGGTGCAGTCGCGATTGGCAGCACCGGCACACCCCAGACCTTCACCGTGAAGGACACCGGAGCCACTGCCACGGGCCCGCTCACCGTGATGATCAGCGACCCGCAGTTCGTGAAGGGCAGCGATACCTGCACCGGCACTTCGCTTGATGCAGGCGCAAGCTGCAGCGTAGTTGTGTCTCTGCATCCGACCGCGCCTGGGTCGGAGAATGCGATCCTCAACGTCACTGCCGCCAGCGGGAATCCTGGCTTCATTCAGCTCTCGGGCACAGGTCTGCCAGGGGCGTGAGCTTGTCCCGCCGAGCGGCGTGTCTATTCTGGAGCTAGGGAACCAACCATGCGGCTCGACAAATTCACCATCAAGGCGCAGGAGGCGCTCGCGGCCGCGCAGGCGGAGGCCGAGAAGCACGCCCACCAGGAGGTCACCCCCGAGCATGTGCTGCGGGCGCTTCTGACCCAAGACGAAGGCGTGGCTCTGGCTGTCCTGCGCAAGGTGGGCGCGGATCCCGAGGGGCTGGTGGGCAAGGTGGACGAGGCGCTCGCGGCGCAAACGCAAGTTCGCGGCGCCACGGCCGAGGCCTATGTGGGCCGTCGCATGAAGGATCTGCTCGACGAGGCGGCTCGCCAGTCCGCCGAATTCAAAGATGAGTACGTTTCCAGCGAACATTTGCTGCTGGCGCTTCTGTCCAAGGATCTGGGCGCCGCTTCGCGCGTGCTGCGCGAGGCGGGCGTGGACCGCGACACGGTTTTGAAGGCCCTGGCCGACGTGCGCGGCAGTCAACGGGTCACCGACCCGGACGCCGAACAGCGCTACCAATCGTTGGCCAAATACACGCGCGATCTCACCGAGCTAGCCCGCCAGGGCAAGCTGGACCCAGTCATCGGCCGCGACGAGGAAGTTCGCCGGGCCATGCAGGTGCTCTCCCGCCGCACCAAGAACAACCCGGTCATCATCGGCGAGCCCGGCGTGGGCANNCGTGGAAGGCATCGCGCAGCGGATTGCGTCGGGCGACGTCCCGGAATCGCTCAAGCACAAGCGCATCCTGGCGCTCGATCTGGGCTCGCTGGTGGCGGGCACCAAATTCCGTGGCGAGTTCGAGGACCGGCTCAAGGCCGTGCTCAAGGAGATCACGGCGGCCGAGGGCCAGGTGATCCTCTTCATCGACGAGCTGCACACTCTGGTCGGCGCAGGCGCGGCCGAGGGTGCGGTCGACGCGGCCAACATGCTCAAGCCGGCTCTGGCGCGCGGCGATCTGCGCTGCNNACCACGCTCGACGAGTATCGCAAACACATCGAGAAGGACAAGGCGCTGGAGCGCCGCTTCCAGCCTGTGTTTGTGGGCGAGCCGTCGGTGCACGACACGGTGGCGATCTTGCGCGGCTTGAAAGAGCGCTACGAGGTCCACCACGGCATTCGCATTCGCGACAGCGCCTTGGTGGCGGCGGCGCGGCTGTCGAACCGCTACATTTCTGGGCGGCAGCTGCCCGACAAGGCCATCGATCTGGTCGACGAAGCGGCCAGCCGCTTGAAGATGGAGTTGGAATCGCTGCCCGAGCCCATCGACCAGTTGGAGCGCAGCCTGACCAGCCTCCTGATGGAGCAATCGGCGCTGGCGAAGGAGAACGACCAGACCTCCATCGACCGCCTGGCCGAGGTGGAGTCCGAAATTGCGGAACTGCGCGAGCGGGTGGACAGCATGAAGCTGACCTGGCAGCGCGAAAAGCAGGTCATCGTCGAACTGCAAAAGCTCAAAAGCGAGATCGAGGAGGCCAAGACGCAGGCGCAGCTTCTGCAGCGGCAAGGCGATCTGGGACGTGCCGCCGAGATTCGCTTCGGCCGTTTGCCCGAGCTGGAAAAGAAGCTTCGGGCCAAGAACGAAGAACTGACGGAAACGCAGAAAAACGGCTCGTTCCTGCGCGAGGAAGTCACCGAGGACGACATCGCCGCGGTGGTGTCCAAGTGGACCGGCATTCCCGTGGAAAGAATGCTGGAGGGCGAGCAGGCCAAGCTGACCAACATGGAAGCACGCCTGCACGAGCGCGTGGTGGGCCAAGATCGCGCGGTCGAGGCCATCGCCAACGCGGTTCGCCGTGCGCGCGCCGGCTTACAGGATCCCAACCGTCCCATCGGCTCGTTCATCTTCCTGGGGCCCACCGGCGTGGGAAAAACCGAGTTGGCGCGCGCCCTGGCCGCCTTCCTCTTCGATGACGAAACCCATGTCGTGCGCATCGACATGTCCGAGTACATGGAAAAACACAGCGTCTCGCGCCTACTGGGGGCGCCTCCCGGCTATGTCGGCTACGAAGAAGGCGGCCAGCTCACCGAGGCGGTGCGCCGGCGTCCCTATTCGGTGGTGCTCTTCGACGAAATCGAAAAAGCGCATGGCGACGTCTTCAACGTCTTCCTGCAACTGCTCGACGATGGCCGACTGACCGACGGTCAGGGTCGCACGGTCGATTTCCGCAACACGGTTATCATCATGACCTCCAACGTGGGCAGCAAGCGCCTGATGAGCGACCCGCCTGACACCGAGGGTGTCATGGATGATCTGCGTAGTACCTTCCGGCCCGAATTCCTCAACCGCGTCGACGACATCGTGCTCTTCGATCGTCTCAAGCGGACCGATCTGGACCGCATCGTGGAGCTGCAAATCGAGCGCTTCCGCCAACGCCTGTGCGAGCGCGACATCGGGATCGAACTGGCCCCGGCCGCGCGGTCGTTCCTGGCGGACAAGGGATTCGACCCGGTGTACGGCGCGCGCCCGCTCAAGCGCGCCATCACCACCCACCTGGAAAATCCGCTGGCGCGTCGCCTGATTGCCGGCGAATTCGCGCCGGGTGACACCGTGTGGGTCACGCGCGCCGGCGATGAGCTGGCCTTCAGTCTCAAGCCCACCGCGGCTTCATCCGCTGTAAGTTAGTGGGAACGATGAAGGACCTTTACAAAATCTTAGGCGTTTCCGAAGAGGCAAACGCGGACGCGATCAAGAAGGCGTACCGCAAGCTGGCCAAGGAGAATCACCCCGACGCCACCGGCGGGGACAAGAAGAAGACCGAACGCTTCAAGGAGGTCAACGAAGCCTACACGGTTCTCTCCGACCAGCAGAAGCGACGCGAGTACGACCGTCTGCGGTCTGCCCCGGTGGGCGCGGATGGCATGCCCGAGGGCTTTGACCCGGACTCCTTCGCGCAGGTCTTCGGCGGCGGCGCGCAAGCGGGCGGCTTCGGCGATCTGGGCGACATGTTTGCCAACCTGTTCGGCAACGCCGGGCCGTTCACCCGGGGCCGGGGCCGCGGTCGCCCCCAGGCGCGAGGCGCGGACATGGTAGGCAACCTGGAGGTCACGTTCAAGGACGCTGCCCTCGGAGTGCGACAGACGATTCGATCGGGAAGTGGAAAATCGGTGAACGTCAATATCCCGGCTGGCGTCGAAACCGGGGCTCGCTTGCGCGTGCCAGGCCAGGGTGCGCCCGCGCCCAAGTCCGGCCAGCCCGGGGATCTCTACCTGGACATCGTGGTACAATCAGATGTCCATCTGCGCCGCAATGACGACGATGTCGAGTTGGCGCTGCCGCTGACTTTGGGCGAGGCCGTGCTCGGCACGCACGTCGATGTTCCAACCTTGGATGGCACGGTCAGGTTGACCATACCCGCGGGCACATCCAGCGGCGCCAAGCTGCGTCTGCGCGGCAAGGGAATCAAGCGGCCCGACGGTGTTCGCGGGGACCAGCTTTGCCATGTCGAGATCGTCGTCCCGCGTCTCAAACCCGATGACGTCGAGTCCCGTCGCCTGGTTGAGGAGCTGGAAAATCGTACCAAGCCCACAAAGCCACGAGGGTTCTGATGCAGTCAGACATCAATAGAATCAACCCGGCAGAATGCAGTGAAGATCTTTCGGCGCCCGCGTACTTGCGGTTGCGGCTCTGCCAGCCTAGTTTTGGAGCAACAAGATGACGGCCCCCGAAGGCTCACGATCGCTTCCCTTGCTCTCATTGCGGAACCTGGTGTTGTTCCCTGGCGCGGTCATGCCCGTGGAGATCGGACGCCTGTCGTCCCTGCGGCTGATCGAGAGCCTGCCGGGCAAGGGCGTCCACCTGTTGGTCGGAACCCAGAAGGACGCCGACGTGGAAGAGCCTGCGGGCGCGGACCTCTACGGTGTCTGCGTCGAGGGCGAAGTCGTGCGCATCGTCAAGGCGGCCGAGAACCGCGTGACCGCCGTGCTCCGAGGCGTCGAGCGACGCCGCATCACCGGCTTCGTGCAGGAAAAGCCATTCCTGGTTGCCACCTACGATCCGCTGGTCGAGATCCGCAAGGATCCAATCGAGATCGACGGGCTGGGCATGGCGGTGTACGACGTGGCCAAGCAGCTCATCGCCATCTCGCCCGACATTCCCGACGAGGCGGCCCAGATTCTCGACCAGAACAAGGATCCCGCGCGCCTGGGCGACATCGCTGCTGCCACCGTGGATCTGTCGGCTGAAGAGCGCGCCTCGCTGCTGGTCGAGGTGGACGTGGCCGAGCGTTTGCGCCGCTTGCTGGTTCTCTTGCAGCGCAAGGTCGAGCTGATCAAGGTCAAACAGAAGATCGACACGCAGGTGCGCGAGGAGTTCTCCAAGCATCAGCGCGAGGCGGTTCTGCGCCAGAAGCTAAAGGCCATCCAGGACGAGCTGGGCGAAGGCGACGATGGCACCGATCTCGATTCCTTCGAAGAGAAGATCAAGGCCTCGGGCATGGCCGAAGACACGGCCAAGGTGGCGCGCAAGCAGCTCGAGCGCCTGCGCCAGATGGCGCCCTCGTCGGCCGAGTACACCGTGCAGCGCACCTACCTGGAATGGCTAGTCGAGCTGCCCTGGTCCAAGGCCACCACCGACACGCTGGACCTGGACCAAGCACGCAAGGTGCTGGACGCCGACCACTACGACCTGCAGAAGGTCAAGAAGCGGGTGCTGGAATACCTGGCAGTGCGCAAGCTGGCGCCCGCGAAAAAGGGCCCGATTCTCTGCCTGGTAGGGCCTCCCGGCGTGGGCAAGACTTCGCTGGNNCACCTACATCGGCGCCCTGCCCGGCCGGATCATCCAGAGCATGCGGCGCGTGGGCACACGCAACCCGGTGTTCATGCTCGACGAGATCGACAAGTTGGGGGCAGACTTCCGCGGCGATCCGGCGGCCGCTTTGCTCGAGGTCTTGGATCCCGAGCAGAACAACGCCTTCTCCGACCACTACCTCGAGGTAAACTTCGACCTGTCCGGCGTCATCTTCATTGCCACGGCCAACACGCTGGAAACCATACCAGCCGCGCTGCTCGATCGCATGGAAGTGCTGGAGATTCCCGGCTACACGCGCGAGGAGAAGCTGGAGATCGCCAAGCGCCACCTGGTGCCCAAGCAGATCACCGAACACGGCCTGGACGAGCGGCAGATCAGCTTCGACGAGGAAAGTCTGACCACCATCATCGAGCAGTACACGCGCGAGGCGGGTGTGCGCAACCTGGAACGCGAGGTGGCCAACGTCATCCGCGGCGTCGCGGTCAAGGTGGCAGAGAATCTGCCCTATCAGCCCAAGCTCGACCCCGCACAGATCGCCGATTTCTTGGGGCCGCAGAAGTACTTCTCCGAGGTGGCCGAGCGGACCGAGGTGCCCGGCGTGGCCACCGGTCTGGCCTGGATGCCCACCGGCGGCGACATCCTGTTCATCGAGGCGTCGCAGATGCCGGGCAAGGGCAATCTTATCCTCACCGGCCACCTGGGCGACGTGATGAAGGAATCGGCGCGCGCGGCCCTGTCGTGGGTGCGCACCCATGTCGAAGAATTCAACCTCAACCCGGATTTCGAGAAGCTGGACGTGCACCTGCACGTACCGGCCGGGGCGGTGTCAAAGGACGGCCCTTCGGCGGGCGTGGCCATGATCGTGGCGCTGGTGTCGCTGTTCACTGGCCGTCGCGTGCGCGGGGACGTGGCCATGACAGGAGAGATCACCTTGCGTGGCAGCGTGCTGGCAGTGGGCGGAATCAAGGAGAAGGTTCTGGCCGCACACAGGGCTGGGATCAAGCGCGTGGTGCTGCCTGACCGCAACCGCAAGGACATGGTCGACATCCCCGAGAGTGTGCGCAAAGACATGGAGTTGGTCTTCGTCAAGCGCATCCAGGAAGCTCTGGAGCTGACGCTGGAATCGGTGCCGGTGGTGGTAGCCGGCCCAGACTCCGGCCCGCCCGAGGGCACCGCGGCCCGGGCGTAGGCGGGCGGGATGTCGGGGAACTCTTTGGGGGTTCCCCGTCAGAGATCCATCGTCAGTAGAGGTACATCAGGCGAACGCGAAAGCTGTACATCTCGTTGCTGTAGACGTCCTCACCGACGGCGCCGCTTGGCTTGAAATCTCCGCGCGCGTAGGCAAACACGCCCTTGACGAAAAGCTGCTTGGCGATGAGATACTGGAGCGCCCCGAAGATCTGCAAGTGTGCCGTGTAGTCCCCATCGGCGGTCACCCTGTGGTTGTTGTAGTCGGTCGTCCAGACGACACCTCCCCCGAGCAGCAAGTCATCGAGAATGTGCAAGTCAGGGTCGAGGAGACGGACCACACGGACATTGGCAAACCCACCCAAGCTGGTCTTCGTGAAGGAGTTCGTGGCATTCTGAGTATTAGCCTGAGGGTTGTTGTAGGTCTGGATACCTTGCGCAATGCTGGCACCAAGCTCGACGTACGGATCGTAGACGAACTGCGCCGCTCCTCCATAACCCTTCCTGGTCTGCTTGAATCCGTCGTCTACCTTGCCCGTTGGTCCCTTGGCGGGGTCGGCATTGTAGGGGGCGGTGTTCGTATCCGTCGTGTTGTCATATTCGGCGCCGGCCTTGAGCTTCAACCATCCTAGGTCGAAGATCGCGACCGCACGACCGCCCCAGACGTTGTTGCCCGCGGTCTTCACGGCTGTAGTTCCCAGCTCCCCTTGCAGCTCGAAACGCAGGAAGCTTAGCGGATAGTAGTGTGCAGCGGCGTAGCCCTGCCCGAGGGCCTGCGGCCGGTCATGCAGGAAGCTCACGCCGTAGTAGTCAGGCGGCTGAGAGCCTGAAGTTGCCCACGCTCCCATGCGCTCAAAGGTGTTGATGTCCAGGCCCATTCCTGTGTGGAAGACCTCCCATCCCTCAAAACGGCCGACTTTGAGATCCCAGACGTTCCACTCCCCGATACGCAACCAAAGGTCATCGGTACTGACCGTCCCAGCATCAAGGCAGGTCGTTCCGGTTGTCTGACAGCCGTTGCCGACAAGTTCGGCCTGGGCCTGAATGAAGAAACGACCGCTGACATAGGTTGGAGTCACACGCAACACCGCGCGGGCTTGCTGCAAATACGTGGTGCTGTTCGCTACGCTGGAGCTTTCGCTCTTGTTCGTCTCGTAGCCGGTGTCGACCCAGGCCGAGCCAGAAATGCCGACCCCGGTTCTCACCATATACGGCCATTGCAACCCGTGAAACGATGGTTCTAGCCACAGCGATCCGCCGTACAGGCCGCGCAACTTGCCGGGATATGAGCTCGGCCCGAGATGCTCGACATACTGGGGTGGTGGCGGGGGTGGCTGCGGCACGAATGCGGGCATGGTTTCTTCTTCGGGAGGCGGCGGCGGGGCCGCAGGCTCCGCTGGGGACGGCGCCGCCGGAGGCGCCGCTGCTGGCGCAGCCGCGGGCGGGGCAGCCGGCGCAGGCTCAGGTTTGGCTTCCGCAGGGGGAGGTGGTGGAGGAGGTGGAGGCGGTGGAGCTGGTGGTGGAGTCGGGATCTTGGTGATGTCTTCGCTAGGTGGTTTCTCCCAGACCTGGTTTGCTGGGGCGGCGACGACCGCCGTGTCCGCGCTCTTGTTGGCTTTGCCGGTAGGCGCTGCCTTCTTCTTGGCCGCCGCGGCGGGCTTGGCCTTTTCTTTCTTGGCCGCTTCCGCCGCCGGGCTGAGAATCAACATGATCGCCGGCACCGAGCACAGGGCGACGGACAGCAGAACAGATCGGGTACGTGTGGATGTCATGGGGAACCTATCCAAGGGGAAAGTCAGCCCAGGGTCAAGCGTCTCTGCGGGCTATCACATCTACGGTGTGGATGTCACGGTGAACGTGTCGGAGAGGGGCAAGTTTGCCGAGCTCGGACCCACCATGACCTTCACGGTGCTGGCTTCGATCGCCCATTTGCTCGAGGTCGAGTCCCAGTAACTGAGATCGGACACGCGCACAGGGATGGTCACGGTCTGCTTGGCCCCGGCAGCGAGTGTCACGCGGGCAAACCCTTTCAACTCCTTGGCCGGACGTTTCTTGGCGGTACCGGGATAAGAGACGAACAGCAGGACCACCTCGTCCCCGGCCACGGTTCCTGAGTTGGTCACGTCCACCGAAACGTTCACCACTGCGCTCTGGGAGGCGGTACCACAAGGAACCACGAGATTGCTGTAGCTGAACTGGGTGTAGCTCAAGCCGAAGCCGAACGGGAAGAGCGGCGTGATGCTCTTGTTGTCGAAATAGCGATAGCCCACGTAGTAGTCCATCGTCGTGGTGGCGCCACCGTTGAAAGTCGGCAGATCGCTCAATTGCTTGGGCCAGCTGATGGGCAGCTTCCCGCTGAAATTAGCCTTGCCGAAAAGCAGCTGGCCCAGAGCCGCGCCGCCCTTCATGCCGGGATACCACGCCATGACCACAGCCGAGGCAGCGGGCAAGCTGCTCAACCACGGCATGTCGATGACACTGCCGCCTTCCAGCACAACCACCATGGGCTTGCCCAGCGCCGCCACCGCCGTGATCAAAGCATTCTGAGTGCCCGAGTTCATCTTGCCATCGAGCGCCAAGGTGGTGCGGTCACCGCTGCCGTTGTATTCCTCGCCCTCGTCATAGGGGGTGAGCCCGGCCACGACCACGATGAAATCCGCACCCTGGGCCGAGGCCGCCGTGCTGCCACTGGTCACTGTGACGCCTGATCCTGCGGCCGCTTGGATACCCGCAAAAGGGCCAACGGCGTCGCTGGAACTAAAATTGACTCGGCTGCTGCCCACATCGCCAACCCGAATACCGGTCGCAAAGTTGATGGTTCCGTTGTTGATGTCGTCAGCACAGTTGTTGATGCCGGGACCAGTGGCAAC
>PMLB01000348.1 GCA_003158735.1 Myxococcales bacterium
CGCGAGCAGCACGGCCCACAGCGCATCCACCCCCTCGCCGGTTTCTCCCGAAACCAGCGACACCGGTGGCGCGTCGGGTCCGAACGCTGCACGCGCCTTGCCGCGGGCGGCCCCATGCTCGGCCGTGCGCAGCTTGTCGGTCTTGGTCACCACCAAGTGGTGCGGCACGCGTTCGCTCCTGAGCCATTCCACCAGTTGGATTTCCTCCTCGCCGGGCGCCCGGCGCGCGTCGAGCAAGATGAGAAACAGGCGCAGCGATGACCGCGCCTTCACATAGCCTTCAACCAGGCGTTGCCAGGCCTTGCGCTCGTCGCGAGAAACCTGCGCGTAGCCGTAGCCCGGCAGATCTACCAAGCGCAAGGCGAGCCGCTCGCTGGATCCCGGCAAGCGCAAGCTGAGGTCATAGAAAATGATTCCGCGGGTCCGCCCCGGCGTCTTGGACACGCGCGCCAGGGCACGCCGGCCCGCCAAGCGGTTGAGCAGCGTCGATTTTCCCACGTTGGAGCGGCCCGAAATGGCCACCTCGACCGGCCCCTCGGGCGGCCAATGACCCGCCTCGCGCGCCTCGGCCAGGTACACGGCGTCGATGACGGTAGGCAGGGCGGGCTTGGGCATGGAAGTGACAGTGTACCGAACATCTCGGAGCTGAGGGTGGTTACCTTTTCCCCCTGTGGGGGCTTCGGGACGGACAGCCCACCCCGCCCGCCCTGCGCGCTTCGCACGCGCCCTCGTCACCACAGAGAGCACAGAGAACTCAGAGGTCGGAAAGGAAGAAAGGGTTCGGACCGGACAGAACCCAACCCTTCTTCTTTCCCTCCGGCTCTGTGACCTCTGTGCTCTCTGTGGTGAAAAAGCTAGAATCTTCCCATGTTCAAGTTGGTCGGTCTCACCGGGGGCATCGGCACCGGAAAATCTACCGTGGCGCGCATGATCCGCGAGCTGGGCGTGCCGGTCATCGACGCCGACCTCTTGGCCCGGCAGGTGGTGGAGCCGGGCCAGCCGGCCCACGCCGAGATCGCGGCCGCCTGGCCCGAGGTCATCGAGCAAGGCGGCGGCATCGATCGCAAGAGGCTGGCGGAGCACATCTTCGCCGACCCAGCCAGCCGCACGCGTCTGGAGGCCATCACCCACCCGCGCATCACGGAACGGGCGCTGGAGCAAGCCGATCAGTTCCGACGCCAGGGATTACAAGTCGCATTTCTCGAGGCTGCCCTGCTGGTCGAGACCGGCCTGCACCGCCGCCTGGACGGCCTGGTGCTCGTGGTGGCCAGCGAAGAACAACAGGTGAGTCGGGTGATGGCCCGCGATGGCTGCAGCCGCAGTCAAGCCCTGGCGCGGTTGCACGCCCAGCTTCCCCTGGAAGAGGAGCGTCGGGCTGCCAGCGACATCATCGACAACTCAGGTGACGAAGCCACCACGCAGCGCCAGGTGGAGACGCTGGTGCGCCGCCTTTTGGGAATGAGGTAGAGCGCGCAGAATTTGCGCCGCTGCACTCGGATGATTGTCCAGATTGACAGCATGCACTTCACGGTAAAGGACAGCTCGCGGTGACGTACTTCTCCAATAAGGCACTCGTCTTCGGCGCTGTCGTGTTGGGCGTGCTGCTCGGCCTCGGCCTTTTCACCTTCATCTATGCCGAGGGTTTCTCCTATTTCACCACCGATCCCAAGGCTTGCGCCAACTGCCACATCATGAATTCGGAATACGATTCGTGGGTGAAGTCGAGTCATCACATCGCCGCCACCTGCGTGGACTGCCATCTGCCCCACAGCCTGATCCCCAAACTCGCCGCCAAGGCGCTCAACGGCTACCACCATTCCAAAGGCTTCACCTTCCAGGACTTTCACGAGCCCATCATGATCAAGCCGCACAATGCGCGCATCCTGCAGCAGGCCTGCCTGGGTTGCCACGGCGGTCTGGTCCACGACATCGTCGCGGGCAGCACCACCGACGCCCATGCGGTCAAGTGCGTACACTGCCACAGCTCGGTTGGCCACGGACCTTTGCGCTGACCGCGGAAATGCCACGGACCTATTCCATCAGGTGAAAATATGACCGCCGAAAATTCCAAGACAGACGCGCCCCAGTCACGCCGGCCCAAGATCGCGCTCCTTTTCGCGCTGGCGATTGTTTCGGCTGGCTGCACCGCAGTGATTGCCGGTCTGCTCGTGAACATCTTCCAGCGCAAGCAAGAGGCCAAGAATCCCTACCTGCGCTTCGTGGACGTCAGCAATGACACCACTGATCCGGCCGAGTGGGGCAAGAACTGGCCGCGCGAGTACGACGGCTACCTGCGCACGGTCTTGCCAACGCGCACGAAGTACGGCGGCGGCGCGCCCTCGGAAGGCATGCTGCCGCCCGAGAAGGCGGAGAAGAATCCGTGGCTCACGCGCATGTTCGCGGGCTACGCCTTTGCCATCGATTACCGCGACCGACGCGGCCACGCCAATATGCTAGCGGATCAGGAAGGCACCAAACGCACCAAGGAGAGAAAGCAGCCTGGTTCATGTTTGCACTGCCACGCTTCAGTGATTCCGCTCTACCGCCAGACCGGCGCCGAGATCGTGCCCACTGGATCGCCGGGCGAGCAGTTGCAAAAAGGCTTCGAGGCCATCGGCAGGCTGGACTATTGGGAGGCCAACGCCAAACTGGAAAAATCGGGCCACAAGCATCCGGTTTCCTGCGTCGATTGCCACGATCCCAAAAGCATGCAGCTACGTGTGACGCGGCCTGGGTTCATCAATGGCATCAAGGCGCTCAAGGCCCACGAGGGCATCGCTGACTACGACCCCAATCGCGATGCCACCCGGCAAGAGATGCGATCCTTTGTTTGCGGCCAATGCCACGTCGAGTACTACTGTGGTCCCAAGACCACGCTGTTCTACCCGTGGATCGAAGGCCTCAAGGTCGAGGAGATCGAATCGTACTACGACAAGTACAAATTCGACGACGGCCACCGCTTCTACGACTGGAAACACGCAGAAACCGGGGCCGAGGTGCTCAAGGCCCAGCATCCCGAGTTTGAAGTCTGGAGCCAAGGCACGCACGGCAAGGTGGGCGTGGCCTGCGCCGACTGCCACATGCCCTACATGCGCGAGGGCGCGCTCAAGGTTTCCGATCACTGGGTGCGCTCGCCGCTCACCAACGTCAACCGCGCCTGCCAGCAGTGCCACCACTATCCCGAGCAGGAGATCTTGAAGCGGGTGGAGACCATCCAGGATCGCCACTACGCCTTGCTGACCCGCACCGGCAACGCGTTGGTCGACATGCTCGACGCAATCAAGGCGGCCAAGCAAGCCAATGCCACCGAGGCGCAACTCGCTCCTATCCTGGAACTCCAGCGCCAGGCCCAATGGCGCCTCGACTTCGTGGCCGCCGAGAATTCTATGGGCTTCCATGCCCCGCAGGAACTGGCGCGTATTTTGGGCGAATCCATCGACATGTCCCGCCAGGCCCAATTGGCCGCGACCAGTTTGAAAGTGACCCCGGCGCACGCAGCGCCGGCTGGCGCGAAGTAGTCGAGTCCTCGGCCCACGGATCTACGGGGTCGTCCCGTACTTGCTGCGGAGTTCGGATATCTGCCTGGGCACTTGCACCCGGAACTGGCTCTGTTTGTCGCCCCTGTGCGTCATGGCGGGGTTCTCAGGTCCGCGCAAGAACGCAGTGGACGTCGGGCCAGAGCGGGCCAAGAATTGGGGCAGACGCCATGACCTTCCAAGACAGAATCGTTCGCGATCCGGGGATTTGCGGTGGACAGCCCGTTGTGCGAGGGACGCGCGTGCTGGTGCGGACCATCCTTGGCTACCTCGCGCATGGTGAGACTGCGGCCACGATCTTGGCCGACTTTCCCAGCGTGACCGAGGAGGATGTGCGCGTGGTTGTTGCCTTTGCTGCGGCCTCCGCCAGTGAGGATCTGCCCGCCCCGACCCCGGCTCCCCACGAGGTCAAGGTCGCGTGAAGATCACCTACTTCTGTCGTGCGCTGGCGGTCGTGCGCAGGCGGAGAGCATTCAGGCGAATGAACCCGCCGGCGTCGCGCTGGTCGTAGGCGCCGTGATCGTCCTCGAAGGTGACGACGTCCGCGCGGTACAGGGACTTGGGCGCCTTGCGACCGATGAGCGTCAGGCTGCCCTTGAAAAGTCGCAGCCGGGCCGTGCCGGTGACCGGCTGGTTGACGTCGTCGACCAGCTTCTGCAAGGCTTCGCGCTCCGGTGAGAACCAGAAGCCTCGGTACACCAAGGTCGCGTACTCGACGGCCAGGGTGTCGCGCAGCCGCATGGCCTCGCGATCCATGGTCAGCGAGGCGACCCCACGGTGGGCCTTGTACAGCAGGGTTCCCCCCGGCGTCTCGTACACGCCGCGGCTCTTCATGCCCACGAAGCGGTCTTCCACCACATCCGCGCGGCCGACTCCGTGCTCGCCCGCGATCTTGTTCAATTCGGTCAGCAGCGCGGCAGGCGTCAGCGGCTTGCCGTCCACCGCGACTGGCGTTCCTCGCTCAAAGGAGATCGCCACTTCACGCGCCTGATCCGGGGCCCGTCGCGGATCCACGGTGCGCTGGAATATCTCGGCCGGCGGCTCGGCATCCGGGTCTTCCAGGATGCCGCCCTCGTAGCTGGTGTGCAGCAGGTTGCGGTCGATGGAATAGGGCTTGGCCGTGCTGGCCTCGACGGGAATGTTGTGTGACTGGGCAAACGCGATCATCTCCGAGCGCGACTTGAAGTCCCACTCGCGCCAGGGTGCGATGATCTTCACCGACGGGTTGAACCAGTAGGCGCCCAGTTCGAAGCGCACCTGATCGTTGCCCTTGCCGGTGGCGCCGTGGGCGATGACGTTGGTGTTCTCCTGGGCCGCGACTTCCATCAGGCCGCGGGTGATGCAGGGGCGAGCCAGAGACGTGCCCAGGTAATATTCGCCCTGGTAGAGAGCTGCCGCGCGCACCGCAGGGAACACGAAATCGCGCACGAACTCCTCGCGCTGGTCGAAAACGTGGCAGGCCACCACGCCACAGCGCAAGGCTTTGGCACGTGCGGCTTCCAGGTCTTCCTGCTGCCCGACGTCCGAGCAGAAGGCAACGATTTCGGCGTGGTACTTTTCCTGCAGCCAGCCAATGGCCACAGAGGTGTCGAGTCCTCCCGAGTATGCGAGAACGATCTTCATGCGCGGACGACTACCAGAGTCGCCGAAAAACGTCCAGGGCCTGCTATCTCGCGGAGCGCGATCAAGTACGTTGTTGGCTAGCTCTTCCACCACAGAGAGCACAGAGAACACAGAGTTCGGAAAGAAAGAAGGGGTTCGGAACGGACAGAACCCAACCCTTCCCCTTCCGGTCTGGCTCTGCGACGTCTGTGCTCTCTGTGGTGAAAAAGCTAACCCAAAGGCACCATGTCCACCACCTGAGCCCGCCGCAGGGCCGATATCAGGCGCAGGGCATCGAATCGCGGCATGCCCGCGACGTCGAGCAATTCCCCCACGCTGAGCGTGCCGTCCATGCGCGACATCAGGAAGGCTGCGCGGTGATCGAAGCCATGCGCATCCAACGCCTCCGAGGGAATAGCGCGAATGGGTGCACTCTTCATGTCGCCGATGCAGGCGCAGAAGGCGCGTTCAAACAGTAGACGCCTGGAATCGACGATGCCGATAACCTCGGGCGAGCGGGCCTGCTCGCTCAATTGCAGCGCAAGCTCGGCAACCAGGGCAGCCCGGTCGGCGTGGCCTTCGAGGAGCGCGGCTCGACACTCTTCCAGCAAGCCGCGCGCGCTGGCCTGCAGATTGTCGACGTGAATGGGCAGATCCTTCCAGGTGTCGGCTGGCCCCTGCGCGTTCTTGCCAGGCTCCGCCCCTTCCCCAGTTCCGGCCAGCACGCGCCTGGTGTCGATCTGGGCCCACTCACCGTCGGGCGGCGGCGTGGGGAAACTGCCGCTGCTCGGCTCATCCGCCTCGACCGCGGTCAGGCTGGCCAGAAAACCGGGAATGGGTGACTCCAGCGTGGCGCCGTGCACGTGTACGACCGGGCGCGCGTCGCGCTCCCTCATCCGCTTGCGCGCAAACTCGAGCAGGCTGGTAGCCCGCGAATCGTCGGGCGCCAGCTGCGCCGCCTTTTCCCAGGCCAGCGCAGCCTCACGGAATCGGCCGCGTGCGTAGTCCTCCAGTCCTCGCTGGGTCAGCGCGCGCGCTTCCTGCAACACATCCTGCGCCACGACTGCCTCACGGAGGCCGAAGGCGCGCGCTGTCCACCACTCCATGGAACATGTTCAAGGTGCGGACCAGCGGCTCCGACACCTGTTCCAGCGCGCTGGCATCGCGTCGCTCAACCGCAGCGCGCGCATCGTCGAGGATGAGACGCACATTGTCCAGGCTATCCTGACCGAAGGGAGTCCCCGACAGCACCTCCTCGACCTTGGGCAGAAGCGTCTCGGCTTCGTGCACCAGCTTCTCGATGCGCTGGCGCTCCTTCTCCACTCCCGCCTCGGTCCGGCTGGAAACCAGGAACTCCTGGTTCTCGGCGGTCATGCGCTCGATCTCGGCATCGGTCAGCCCGCTGGTGGCGGTGACCGTGATGTGTTGCTCGGTGCCGGTTTCCATGTCCTGCGCGGCCACGCCCACGATGCCGTCAGCCGAGATTTCGAAAGTGACATCCACCTCCACCTCGCCCTTGGGAGCTTTGCGCAGGCCGGAAAGGACGAACTCACCCAGCAATTCGTTCTCCTCGGCCCGATCGGCTTCTCCCTGGAAGACCACGATTTTCACCGACGTCTGATCGTCGCGGACCGTGGTGAAGACGTGGCTCTTCGAGGTGGGCACCGTGGTGTTGCGGTCGATGAGGCGGTGGAAGTAGCCGCCTGCCACCATGATCCCCAGCGAGTGCGGGGTGACGTCGAGCAGAAGCATGTCAGGCGCCGCCGCGGCGTCGATCAGCGCAGCGCCCTGGATGGCGGCGCCCATGGCCACCACCTCGTCTGGGTGCACCCCCTTGCACGGCTCGCGCGCGAAGAACTCGGCCACCAGCTCTTGCACTTTCGGCATGCGGGTCATGCCACCCACCAGGACCACCTCGGCCAGATCCTGCGGCTTGATGCCCGCATCTTCCATGGTCAGCCGGCAGATCTGTATGGTCCGCTCGGTCAGATCCAGGGTCAACTCCTCCAGCTTGCCGCGCGTGACCACCCGATGCAGGTGGTAAGCTTGGTTCTTGCCGGTCGAGATGATGAAGGGAAGGTTGATCTCGGTTTCGCGCACCGACGAGAGTTCGCATTTGGCCTTCTCGGCCGCGTCCTTGAGTCGCTGCAAGGCCATGGTGTCGCTGCGCAGGTCGACCTTGTGTTCCTTGGCAAAACCCTGGACCAACCAGTCGACCAGCCGCTTGTCGTAGTCCTCGCCGCCCAGGAAGGTGTCGCCCGCGGTGGCTACCACCTCGAACACGCCGTTGTTGATGTCGAGCAGCGAAACATCGAAGGTGCCGCCGCCCAGGTCGAACACGGCGATCTTGCCCTCCACGTCCCGGCCAAAGCCATAGGCCAGGGCCGCCGCGGTGGGCTCGTTGATGATGCGAATGACATCCAGGCCGGCGATGTGCCCCGCGTCCTTGGTGGCCTGGCGCTGGCCATCGTTGAAATACGCAGGGACTGTGACCACCGCTTTGCTGACCGTCTGTCCGAGAAACTCCTCGGCGATGGCGCGCATCTCCTGCAGGACGTAGGCGGAAACCTCGGGCGGCGAAAGAAGCTGATCGCGCAGCTTGATGCGCACGTCTTGGTGGGGGCCCTCGCAGATGCCATAGGGCACGGCCGCCTTCACCGCCTGCACGGCTGGCGATGTCCACGGCCGCCCGATGAGTCGCTTGACCGCATAGGCGGTATTCTCGGCATTGGTGACCCCTTGGCGCTTTGCAATGTGGCCGACCAGGCGCTTGCCTGTCTCGGACATCGCCACCACCGAGGGAGTGGTCTTGTACCCGCCGCGATTGGCGATAACCGTGGCGCTGATTCCTTCCAGAACAGCGACGCACGAGTTGGTCGTTCCTAGATCTATGCCGATTACCTTCTCAGCCATGGGCTTGTACGGGAGGCGCGAAATAGCCCCGGAAACAACGGTATCATGGCTGCCCTGTCGCCGCTACGTCACGGACACGTCACGAAGGCACTAGCGCTTTGCGATGGAAAACCTATGTATCGTCCTACTCCGGTAGGTTTCGCTTGGGCGCAACACGGTCGACGGAAACTCGGCCTGGTTGGGTGAGTTGGGATAGTGCTGGGTTTCCAGACAGAGGCCGTAGCAGGGCCGGTAGACCTTCCCTTGTTTCCCCCTGATGGTGCCGTCGAGCCAGCCGCCGCCGTAGAACTGGATCCCCGGCTCGGTCGTAAGGATTTCCATCACCCGACCACTTCTTGGTCCCATCAGGCGCGCGGCCAGAGACAACCCTTCCCGGTTTCGCCTGAGGATCCAGTTGTGGTCGTAGCCGTGGCCGATCGCGAGCTGCGGATCCTTGGATCCAAGGTCAGTGCCGATGGCCTTGGGCCGCGTGAAATCCATAGGCGTGCCCTTGACCGCACACACCTCCCCGGTGGGAATGAGGCCGCTGTCAACCGGCGTGAAGGAGTCCGCGTCGATGGTTAGCAGATGACCGAGGGTGTCGGCTTCGGCACCGTCGAGGTTGAAGTAGCTGTGGTGGGTGAGGTTGACCACCGTGGCTTTGTCGGTAGTGGCCCGGTAGTCGACGATGAACTCATCTTGATCGGACAGGGTGTAGCTGACGAAAACCGAGAGTGCGCCTGGATAGCCCTCCTCGCCGTCCGGGCTTAGATACTGCAGCTGCAGGCCCACACGATCTTCTTCATGGGAACCCTGAGAGGGTTCGCTCTGCCCTTCGGCCCCTTCACGCCCTGCACCCACCTCGCTCGCTGACGCTCGGCCTCGCCAAACCCTCCCGCGATGGTGCGCCGCCGGCATAGCCGGCGGGCTCCCCACGCGGCCTAATGGCTTGGCCGACCAGACCACTTTGTCGAACCCGATCCTGCCACCGTGCAAGTGGTTCTCGCCGTCGTTCTTGGCCAGCGAATATGTCTGGCCGTCGAGCTTGAATTCGCCCTTGGCGATGCGGTTGCCGTAACGTCCAACCAGGCAGCCGAAGTACGGGCTCTTCGCCACGTACTCGGCCAAGGTGTCGTAACCGAGCACGACGTCGCCCAGCTTGCCCTCGCGATCGGGAACCAGCAGCGACACCACGATCCCGCCGTAGTTGGTGATCGCCGCGCTCAGGCCGTGGCGGTTGGTCAGACGGTAGAGATCCACCGCAGTGCCATCCGGCGCCCTACCAAAGGGCACGCACTCGATGTTGGGCTTGCGGCCCGGCTGGACGGGCTCTGTGTCGTTCATTCGTCTTCCTCTCTTGGCCTGGCAAAAAAGGGCTTCCGCGATTGTTTCTAGCAGATTTCAAAGGCGTGCTCGCCGGTTCGCGGCCCCTGCTTGCGCTTCCGGCTTGGCGACAGGCCGGGGCCAAGTAGAATCGGTCCGTGCTTGCAAGATCACCCTTCAAGGTCGGCCTGGTTCAGTTGGCCATGTCGCCTGAGCCCGAGGCGAATCTCAATCTGGCCTGCGCGAGAATTCGAGAGGCAGCCGCGCAGGGCGCCCAGGTGGTGTGCTTGCCCGAGCTCTTCCGCTCGCCCTACTTCTGCCAGACCGAGGACGCGGCCAACTTTGCCCTGGCCGAAAGGATCCCCGGGCCCAGCACCGAGGCCATCGGCGCGGTGGCCCGCCAGGCCGGCGTGATCGTCATCGCAACCCTGTTCGAGCGGCGCGCGCCCGGTCTGTACCACAACACAGCGGCGGTGATCGGTGCCAACGGCGAGGTGGTGGGTCTGTACCGCAAGATGCACATCCCCGACGACCCCGGCTACTACGAAAAGTTCTATTTCACCCCTGGCGACCTCGGCTTCAGCGCATTCGAGACATTCCTCGGCCGGCTGGGCATCCTCATTTGCTGGGACCAGTGGTATCCCGAAGCCGCCCGCCTGGTTGCCATGGCCGGCGCCGATATCATTTTCTATCCCACGGCTATTGGCTGGCACCCACAGGAAAAGGCGGCCAACGGTGCGGCCCAGCGCGATGCTTGGCGCACGGTCCAGCGCGGGCACGCCATCGCCAACGGTCTTTACGTCGCCGCGGTCAACCGGGTGGGCCTCGAAACGCCGGCTGGCCCGCCTGGCCTGGAATTCTGGGGCACAAGTTTCCTCGCTGACCCGTTCGGCGTGGTGCTGGCCGAAGCGCCTGTCGATCGCGCAGAGACTTTGATTGCCACGGTCGACCCCGCCCGCATCGAGGAGGTGCGCCAGGGCTGGCCCTTCCTGCGCGACCGCCGCATCGACGCCTACGCCGGCATCGAGCGGCGCTTTCTCGATACCAGAAAAGCGTAGGGGCACCCCGGCGACTTGATTCCTCGTCCCTGCAATCATGGCTAGCTTTTTTCACCACAGAGAGCACAGAGAACGCAGAGCCTCGGAAGGGAATGGGTTCGGATCGGCTCGACCCCTTTTCTTTTCCGCTCCGGCCTCTGTGGCCTCTGTGATCTCTGTGGTGAAACAGCTAGCTTGCATCCTTCACGGTCTTCAGCCTGCGCCACAGGGTGGCTTGGCTGATGCCCAGCACGGCGGCGGCACGGGTGCGGTTGCCGCCTGACTCGGCCAGCACCGCGCGGATATGTTCGCTCTCGACTTGCTCGAGCGAACGCTGGCCCTGGCCTGGCCCAGGGCGCGCCCCGGCGCTCAGCACGACATTGGACGGCAGAAGCTCGGGCGTGATGGAGCCGCTGCGTGAGAGCACAGCGGCGTGCTCGATGGCGTTTTCCAGCTCGCGCACGTTGCCGGGCCAGGCATAGGCTGAAAGCGGGTCGATGGCGGTGGCGGCCAGGCGCAGCTTGGGCATCTTCAGCTTCACCCGCAGTCGCTCCACAAAGAAGCGCGCCAGCGGCAAAATGTCTTCCTTGCGCTCGCGCAGCGGGGGAATCGCGATCTCGATGACCCGCAAGCGATAGTAAAGGTCCTCGCGGAACGCGCCCTGGCGCATGGCCTCGGCCAGATCGCGGTTGGTGGCGGCCAGGATGCGCACGTCGATCTTGCGCGTGCGGCTCTCGCCCACGCGCCGGATTTCGCGTTCCTGCAGCACGCGCAGCAGCTTGACCTGCAAGGCGTGGGAGATCTCGCCGATCTCGTCGAGGAAAAGCGTTCCGCCCGCGGCTGCCTCAAACAGCCCCGCGTGATCGGAGGTGGCGCCGGTGAACGCGCCCGCCTTGTGGCCGAACAGCTCCGAGTCCAGCAGGGTTTCCGGCAGCGCCCCGCAGTTGATGCCCAGAAAGGGTCCCCGGCTGCGTTGCGAGCGCGCGTGAACCAAACGCGCCACCACTTCCTTGCCCACGCCGCTCTCGCCCGTGATGAGCACCGATGAATCAAAGGGCGCAATACGGGTGGCCAGGTCAAGCACGGCGGTGAAGGCTTTGCTTCGCACTTCAACCAGCGGGGGCCGCTCCAGCGTGGTCAGCCGCTCGGTGCTGCGCTTCAATTCCCGCATCACCCGATGCAGTTCCTCGGTCAGGCTTTGGATCTTCCCCTTGATGTCGGCAGCCTGAAAAAAGGGCAGGTGCGGGTTGATGGCTGCGCCCCACGATGCGCGGTCCTTGCCCATGGCGGTGCACACGCGCTCGCCCGTCGCGCGACAGCTATGCTCGACGAAGTACACGTCGTGCCCGAGTGCAAACGACATGAAGCCGCTGGCGTAGCCGGCCAACATCCAACACGACGGGTGCGACGCACGACCAAACACCGCCACATGCTCCTCGGCCTCGGCCGAGTGGTGCCAGGCCACGTCCATCTCGAAGTGGCCGGCGACTGGATCAACATCCAATTTCTTTGTCACCCAGCGTGCCACACCCTGCAAGGCGTGTAAGCGTGGCCCGGCCTTGATCAGGTCAATGACATTGTCCCACTTGAACACGCGGCGCATGGCCGCGGCATCGGCCTGACCCCAGAAGTAGGCGAAGCGGGTCAGGATGCGCCGGGCCTGCCCGGGCCCGACCATTTCAAAGAGATCCTTGCGGAACTGGGCGAAGGCGTCGGTGCTGTGCAGAACCAGTCGGCGGCCCTGGAAGTCGATGACTCCATCGCGGAACTCCAGCAGCTCGTCCAGCTTCAGGTCTTCGACTCGCATGATGCACCCAGTATTTCAATCTGAAACGATAGTTTTGCAAGTTGAAATGCTGGGAGGGGCGCGAGGAACGACAAAAGCAGGAAAGACGCCATCGGCACGGCGCTTGCTCTGTGAAGCAGCAGAACATCAACCAAGAGCGACGAATCGATCGAAGGAGACGCACCATGTACGATCTGTTGAAAGGCAAGTTGGAAGGTTTGCAGGGCGAGCTGATGGCGTTTGCGCAGGCTCTTTTGCGCACGCGCAGTTTGACCCGGGATGAGTCGAGTGCTGCGGCGCTGGTGGAGAAGCAGATGCGCGCTCTCGACTTCGACACGGTCACCACCGATGGCTTCGGCAACGTGGTGGGCGTGTTGCACGGAGTGGAGGACGGTCCCAATCTGCTCTTGGCCAGTCACATGGATACCGTCGAGCCTGGCGACGAGGCGGGCTGGCCGGGCTCGCCCTGGAGTGGCCGCATCGAGGACGGCCGGTTGTACGGTCTGGGCGCGGCCGACTGCAAGGGCGGACTGGCCGCGCAGGTCTTTGCCGCCGGGTTGCTCAAGCGCAGTCTTTTGCCTTTGCGAGGAAACCTGATCGTGGCCGCCACCGTGGCCGAGGAGAACGGCATCTCCATCGGGATGCGCGGACTGATTGAATTCACCTTGAAGGAGATGGGGCTGCGGCCGGAATACGCCATTCTCGGCGAGCCGACCGACCTGGGCCTGTACTACGGCCACGACGGCCGCGCCGAACTGGACATCCGCCTGCGCAGCAACAACCCGTTTCACGTGGCCGACGCGGCCGAGCTGGTGTCGAGCGGAATGGGTGACATCGATCCGGCAGCGGCGGTGCAAGCCATGCTCATGGGCAAGCCGCACTTCGAAGACAGCCATGGTTTCCGTTGTGCCACCATTTCCGTGGAACGCCGCCTCGGCCTGGAAGAAGCCGTCGACGGCATGGTGGGTCGCATGCGCCACGAGGCCGAGCGACTGGCGCAACTCGCCGGTGCGGTCGAGGTGGACGTGGCCGTGCGCGAGCGGTCCGAGACTATGCCATCGGGCCTGGTCATGCAGGTCAAGCGAGTCACCCACGCCTGGAGCACCGATCCCTTCAGCCCGTTGCTCTCGCGCGCTCGCCAGGCGCTGGCTGCGACTGGATGCGTGGTTCGACCGGGTAAATGGAAGCTGTCGCGGCTGGGCATGGGCACCTCCGGCAGCGTTTTGTCCAACGAATTTCACATCCCGACCATCGGCTACGGCCCAGGTCGCGAGGAAGAGGCGCACAGCCAGAACGAATCGGTGGAGATCGCCAAAATAGTGGAGTGCACCTACGGAACCGCGGCCATGGCCCATGGCCTGGTGGGAATCCCGGTCTTTGGGTGGATTCCGGACGAAATCTGATCCGACACCAAGGAAACGCCATGCGCATCATCGTATTCAACTGCGGAAGCTCGTCGCTCAAGTACCGGCTGATCGAAATGCCGGGCGAGAAAGAGCTGGCGGGTGGGGAGGCTGAACGGGTCGGTCCCAAAACCGCCGAGTCGGCTCGCATTCACCACCAGGTGGCCGGCAAGAAGGAAACCATCGTGGTGGACATGCCTGACCACGCCACTGCCTTCACGCAGGTCATGCAGCTGCTGGAACGCGATCCCGAGTTGGTGCCCGATGCCATCGGGCACCGCATGGCGCACGGCGGACCCAATTTCAAACAGCATGTGATCCTCGACGACGCGGTCATGGCCGAGCTGGAGCGCATCCAGGAGCTGGCCCCCATTCACAACCCGCCCGCGGTGCGCCTGGTGGCCGCGTGTCGGCGACTTTACCCCAAGCTGCCCGAGACGGTGGTGTTCGACACGGTTTTTCACGCCACCATTCCAGAGGTGGCACGCAGCTACGCGCTGCCGGCCGCGCTGGTGGCCAAGTACGGCTTTCGCAAGTACGGCTTCCACGGCACCAGTCACCAGTATGTGGCGCAGGAAGCAGCCAAGCTGCTGGGGGTTCCCTTCGAGAAACTGAACGCCGTGAGTTGCCATCTGGGCAGCGGCGGCGCCAGCCTGTGTGCCATCGCCAACGGTCGCTCCATTGACAACACCATGGGGTATTCGCCTTTGCAGGGGCTGGTGATGAGCACGCGCTCGGGAGATCTGGATCCTGCGGTGGCGCTGACCCTGTTGGTGCGAGCGGGCGGCAACGGCGCCGCGGTCGAGGGCTTGCTCAACCGAAAGAGCGGCGTGTTGGGCTTGTCAGGAATGTCGGCTGACATCCGCGACGTGGTGGCGCGTGCGGCTGACGGGCCAGCTGCGGACATCGAGCAACTGGCGGTGGCCGAGCAGGTCTACCTTTGGCGCATTCGCAAGTACCTGGGCGCGTACCTGACCCTGGTGGGCCGGGCCGACTGCGTGATCTTCACCGACACCATTGGCGAGAAGCTTCCGCATGTGCGCTGGGCAGTGACCGCGGGATTGCAGTGCTTCGGCCTCGACATCGATCCCGAAAAGAACGAAGCCG
>PMLB01000267.1 GCA_003158735.1 Myxococcales bacterium
CCCTTCGAGGGTTCCCATGTCAATGTCAGCTACTTCCGGGGATTCTCGCGAACCAGAGTCTGTTCGATCTCTTCGATATCGGCGTCTGACACGACGATTTCCAGGTCGCTGAAATCGGGCAGCTTGTCGCCAGCGACGCTCGCGTCGAGTTCCAGATCCCGCGGCGGAGCGCGCCGATCACCGACGCGCCTCTCGCGCGGAAAAATGCGGCCATCAGGACTTCCGTCGCGACGCTCGATCTTGCGGCGATCGCGACGCAGCGACCTGCGCAGCTCGTCCAGCGTGAGCGGGAGGTCGGCCATCTTGAGCACACGCGCCGCGCACAGGTGACAGAGTGAAACCGAGCGCCCGCACAGTTCGACCAGGCGCAGATTCTCCCGCCGGCGATCGGTGCACAGGGCGCACAGGGCGCCCCGCGGGACCGGCCGCATCTCGGCCCATTTCATGTAGCACGCCCAGCACCGACCTCGACGCAACTCGGTAACCTGGGCGCCACAGGCATTGCAGGGGACAGTGGCTCTCTCGACCTCGACGCTCATCCCAGTTGGATACCGCTAGCCGAAAAGTTGGGCAAGTTTTTTACGGCTGCGGCCGGACTACCGAACACAGAAGTTCACCGGCGAAATAGTGGGTGGACGGCGGATCGTCGGGCAACTTGACCCGCAAAAACGTGTTCAGAATGAGCGCGCCATCGCGCCGGGTGTGGGGCTGGCCAGGGTCGACGTAGCTGCGGCGGGCACTGCCGTCGCGCCATTCGCGAAACACGAGTCGGCCACCACCGTCGACCAGATCGACCAAGCCCGTATGACCGCCACAGCCTGACCCTTCGCCCATGTCGAAGAAAAGCACATCGCCAGCCCGTGCTTCGCTGGCTGGGATCTCGGGATACTGCGAGTGCAGAAACTGATAGAGAGAGCCGGGCGTACCGTCGGTGCCGAAGCGGATTCCCCGCTCGTGCAGCGACCGCTCCACGACGCCGACGGCGGTGTTCGAGTGCTCGAGCGAGGCCCGTCGTCTTCGGGCGGACAGCGGCGGACCGCTCGACGACGCGCGCACAACGGGCGGCTGGACTTGCCAGGTTTCCGTCCTGATCGTTGCGCAGCCAGCGGCCACTGCTAAGAAGAGGCCGATGGATATCGCTTTTCCGGAATCGCGCAGAGCCATACAGACGATGATACTACATGTAGGGCAAGTGCCTACTTTTCTGTGATGCTACAACGCAGCAAGAAGCTCTCGCTTGAGCTCGTCTAGCGCGATGCCTTGGATGATGGCCTGGCCTTCGCGCGGCACCAGAACGAATCGGACGGCGTCCGACACGCGCTTCTTGTCGACTTCCATGCGGTCGAGCACGTCCGCGGCAAGCCGGCGCTTCACGTCCACTGGCAGGCCCAGGCGCGCCAGCAGCGCCGTCGCGCGCGCCAGCAACGCGGGCTCGGTCACGCCGCGAGCGACACCCAACGACAGGGCAGCGATCATCCCAAGCGACACCGCCTCGCCGTGCAGAAGTTGGAAACCGGAGGCAGCCTCGATGGCGTGGCCGACGGTGTGGCCGAAGTTGAGGATGGCGCGCCGTCCGCTCTCGCGCTCGTCGGCAACAACCACCTCCACTTTGACCCGCACCGCAGCCTCGATGACTTTCGCCAGCGTTTCCGCTGGCATGGCCGCACCGGCCTGGGCCTCCAGCGTGTCGAGCAGAGGTGCATCGGCGATGAGCCCGGCCTTGACCACCTCGGCCATCCCGGCCGCGATCTCGCGCTCAGGCAGCGATTCGAGGAACCCCGGATCTGCCATTACGGCGCGCGGCTGGTGAAAGGCGCCGACCAGGTTCTTGCCCGCGGCGATGTCTACGCCGGTCTTCCCGCCCACCGAAGCGTCCACCATGGCCAGAAGCGTGGTGGGGAAAGTGGCGTATGCGATCCCGCGCAGATAAATCGCGGCGGCAAAGCCGGTGTGGTCACTGGTGGCGCCGCCACCGATGCCCACCAGAGCGGCGCCCCGGTCATAGCCGTTGTCGGCCAGCCAATCACAGCTGTGCTCGATTGCCGCCAGGGTCTTGCAAGATTCGCCGGCTGGAAGATCCAAGCGGCGCACGCGCGGCAGTCGCGCTGCCAGAGCCTCGACCAGCGGCTGCACGCGCGCCGACAGCTGGTGGAGCCGGCTGTCCACCAGCACGGCCACTCCGGTGGGCTTGCCCAGTGCGGTGGCGATCTTCTGTGCCATGTCCGTCGCGCCTGCGGGCGCGATGCAGACCTCGTAGCTCCTTTGCCCCAGCGGAACCGAGATGGTGGTCACATGCATCCGACTAGCACTGCCTGGCCGCAGGGGGCAAGCGCCGCCTTTGGGGGCCTTCACGGCGGAGGAAGGCAAGAGCTGCCCTGGCCACTGACGTTTGCCTGATGGGCGGGCTCGCCCTTGCGCGGCGGGGGCCGTAGACCGGGGACAGGCCGTGGCTGAGGCCGAGCCGGCTGCACAGGGGCGGGCGGCGCTACCACCGGCGAGGTCGGGCGTATGATCTTCTGGGCCGTGGTGGGTCCGGTCACCGCCAAATGGATGCGCAGGTGCCGCACCATCTTGCGACCAATTCCTTTGATACGCGCCAGCTCCTCGACGGTGCGGAAGGGGTGCTTGTGGCGATAGGCCAGGATGTTGCGGATGCGCGCAGGTCCGACGCCCGTCAAGAGACGCAGTTCCTCGGGCGAGGCGGTGTTAACGTTGACCACGCCCTCCAAGTTGGCCTTTTGTGCCCGAGCTGGCGGGGCCAGACCGAGCATGCACATGAGGGTGAGCATGCAACTGCGCGACATGTCCTAGTTGTCGGACTCCGTGCGAAGAAGTTGCTATCCGAAGAAACTCTGGTGCAGGACCTCTGAAAACAAGTTGCACAGGGCATGGAAGACAGCGGCCGGGGCCAGCGATCCGGTTCGCCGTCGCATCCACCCGAAGACTAGCGCCGGGACCATGACTGCCAGGCGTGCGGGCTGGAAATCCACCAAAAAATGGCCCAGGCCAAAAAGCAGACTGGACACCAGCAAGGGCCAGCCCACAGAAGCGCCCCACAGGCTCTGTCGCGAGGGCCAGCGTTCTTCCAATCGCGACATCAGGTAGCCGCGAAAGAAGAGTTCCTCGGGCAACGCCACCACCAAGAGCTGCGAGAGAGCCATCAGCACAAAGCCCGAGGGAAGCTGCAAGGAGAAGCCGCGCAGCCCCAGCCAGCCCGGACAAATCGGCGAGAGCACATCAGTCAAACGCTGGGCCCAGGTGGGCGCGCTGCCCGGACAAAGCAGACCGTAGTAGAGGAGAAAGCCTCCCAGAAAGAGCGGCCAGGTGCAGACCAGCGCCAGAGCCAGGACGCGCAGGTTCAGCTTGACCGGCGCCATGCCAAGACCCGCTGTCCGATAGTCGAAGGGCCGGCCGGAAATGCGTGCCGCGTACGAAGGCCCGAGCAGAAAGATCAGGGCAATGGCGCCGTGGAGAATCTCGCCCACAAAGGACACACCGCGCGCCAACCAGAACAGGCCCGCGGCAAGGCCGGTGGCCACCAGGAAGGTCACGATGGGCTCGACCAGCCCGGCTCGCCTACTGGCTCCCGTGTCTGCCTCGCGTATCACCACAAGCAGCGCAGGCTATCCAGGGCGGCGAGCGCGCGGCCGGCCTGGGCGGTAGCTCCGGTCAGCCGTTCCGGGGCAGCGACGTCGATGCAAGGGCGCGCTTGCCGCAAACTCACCAACAGGCCGTCCAGCTGTCCTTCGATGTCAGTGAGCAGCCTGCGACTCCGCCGCAAGGCCGCCACGGTCCGCGGTAGGGTCAGGCGAGACTGTTCAGGCAGAATATGACGCCCTTGCCGGGCGATCACTCGTCGTGCAGGCCGCATGTTGCGAGTGTGTAGGCGGTCCGGATTATGTCAACTTTCCCGGTCGACCACGCTCTAGCTATTCCCGCGGACAGGATCTTCGTCGTCACTCAAGTAGGCGAAGGTCCGCACCAAAACCTTGATCTGTTGGCGTTGCGCCGGCGTCAGGTCCACGAACTGGATTCCCATGCCGGGGTTGATGCTGTCGTGCTTGCGCGGGGGGTTGACCCAGATGACCCGTCCCTCGACATCGATCTGCGGGCCGCCGCCCGGGGGCCGGAAGTGCAAGTTCAGCAGGGTGCCCGGCGGATGGGGGTTGATGGTCTGGATGAAGATTCCCATGACGGACAGATCGGTGATGTAGGCAAAGAGGAACGTGTTGTCGCAGCGGTAGTCCACTTCCATCGACACCAGCACGCGCTGGTGCTCACGTCGTTCACGCCCCGTGCGCCGATCGCTACCGACCGGCACGACAAGCTTGCGACGGTCCTTGCTGGGCATGCCTACTTGATCTCGATGGTTCCCAGTCGGGCTCGGTCGCCGCCGTCGTTGCTGCCGGCGGTGATCTTGAGGCGCTTGCCTTCGCCTCCGGGCCAGAAGCCGACGAACAGGGTGTAGCTTCCCGCGGGAGTGGTCATGAGCGGGACTTCCACGTCGTAGGTGTCGCGGATGTACTCGCCGGGCAGCCAGTAGTCGGTAGCAAACGTGCCGTTGAGCGGGAGGTGGTCTCCGATGACCCTCGGCTCTCCGGGAATATCGAAGTGCACGAAGATGTGAAATCCTCCTGGGGGCTTCTTGTTCACGCGGAAGAAAAGCGACAAGGGAATCGTGCCGGGCCGGCGTACCACGGTCGGGAACTCGGCGCCCACCAGTTCGATGGCATTGGCGAAGGTGACAGCCGCCGGAACACGCCACTGCCAGGGCGGCTTCGGGTCGAACCACTCATAGCGCGATGGCTCGCTGGCGCCGGGCTCGAACACCGGCTCGGGCGTCCGCGGCGCCATCCAGACATCCTGTTTCAGCGGATTGCTGTCGCGCTCACCTTGCTCCAGGCGATTCGACAACAAGAGGAAGCGCGATGAGCGCGCGTCCACCACGACGTAGGCCACCCGCGCTGACTTGAGTGCCGCATCCAAGGCCGCCAGCTCGTTGCCAGGCACCAGCGCGAAGACACGTTCTCTCCCCTGCAGAAACTCGACCACTCGGTTCTGCGTGGGCAGATCCGTCATCTCGCGCTGGCTGTAGAATTTCGCCCCTCCGCCCTCGACCTTGTAGCGGCCGATGGGCTCGCCGTGCCGAGCCAGACGCGCATACGATTCCAAGGGCGGCTTGAACGAGAGATCGCCGGAGAGCTTGGGCACGATCAACTGGCTCAGCGTCAACGCGAAGAGTACCGCCACCACAACTGCGGCCTGGATACCCCAGCGCCCGACCTCGACCACGGCTCTTTCCAGCCATCGGTGCCAACGCCGCGCATTGCCCAGGTCGCGCAGAGCCACGCGTCCCAGGGCTCGGCCTCGGGTGGCCAGCCCCGTGTACAGGCCAGCGCCAACCAACAGACCGGTGGCGATGAAGAGCGACGCCAGCTTGAGTTTGGCCGGCCACTGGACCTTGTTGAGGATGTGCGCCGACACCAAATCCTCGGGCACCAGCACCAGGTCGCGCGCGACCACCATGGTCCCGGTCGCCACCAGCAATCCCAGCACCGGCTCGGCGCGGTCACCTTCGAGCGCCTCGTCGAGCAGGGCACCGATAGCCAGCGCCACTGGCGCCAGGGCACAGAAGCGCGCTTCGCCGCACATGAGCACGAACACCGTGGAAAGAGTGAAGCCGAATGCCGCGAAGATGAGGAGATAGAGTTGGCCGAAGGCCAGACGATCGCCGTCCGACTCGTCACCCCCGCCTAGCCGGATGAGCGGCCGGCCCAGCGCAAAGATGGCCAGGGCACTCCAGGGAAAGAGGCCGAAACCAAGCTGGCGGATGATGGTGTCGAAGGTTGCGTTGGGAGCCCCGCCGCGCGGAACCCCACCGAGCAGCAAGGAATACTGACCGGCCACGTTGGCCTTGGTCATGGTGAGCAGGAGAAGCAGCGCCCCAACCAAGGCGGCCACCAGCAGCGCGACGCCGCCCTGCACGCCCGGTGAACGCAGACTGGCACCCAGGCTCGTTCCAGCGGGCAGGTGAGCTCCCAAACCGGGATAGGTGAGCTTGCTGGCCGCTGGATCATCAGCCGGCCGTGGCCGCAGGCCCCACCCCGCAAGGATGGCAAAGCTGAACGCCAGGCAGGGCAGGGCCACGCCCAAGAGCGACCCGCCCGAGAGCAAGCCAAGCAAGAGGCCAACACCAGCCACCAGCAGATCGCGCCATCGGCGCACCCCGCCGGCCGGCCAGGCGTAGCGGCCGAGCCCGCCCATGGACAACGCCAGCCCGGCCACCAGTGGCATGTCCGAAGTGAGCTGGCGCGCTTGCAGCACGAACAGGGGCATCGAGCCGAGCGCCAGGGCGCCGAGCAAAGCAGCGCGGCGACGGAAAAGGCCGAGGCCTGCCCAATACACCCCGAGGATGGCCAGGACTCCGAACAAGGCATCCGAGATGCGGCCGCCGAACTCGCCAACGCCGAAAACCCGCATACCGAGCGCATTGGCGGCCAGGTCGAGCGGCGGCGCGGCGGTGAAACGACGGCCGACCGTCACGTCGAAGAGATTCTCCGAATGGGCAATGTCGCGCGCGCGCTCCGCCAGCTTGAGTTCCCACGGGTCCCAGAACCCGAACGAACCCAGGCGGGGCAGGATCAAGGCAAACGCGAAGAGCGCCACCCACCAGCCGGGTGGAACCCGACGCAGTCTTTCCACGAAGCTCATGGCTCTGTTTTTTTTCGGGGCTGACCGTTGCAGCGGGCGCACTCTAGCAGTGAGGCGGAACAAAGGCTATTCCGGAGGTGCTTTCAACCTCCCCAGCGCGGACCAGACAGGTTTCGCCGTGTCCCAGGACCGCGAGCTGGCCCGAGATGCCGCGGTCGGCGCAGATCTGTCTGAGCCATCGCAGGGGCTCGTCGAGCGGCTCGTAGCCAAGTGGAAAAGACCCATGGCCGACGGGAACCAGCAGCTTGGCCCCGAGATCGGTGAAGGCTTGCACGGCGTCGATAGGCGACATGTTGATGGCCCGCAAGGCCGTCGGCTGGTAACCGGCCACCGGCAGAAGCGCCACGTCCGGGTGCAAGCGCCGACCGATCTCCTCGAAGCCCGAAAAATAGGCGGTGCCGCCAGCGAAGTACACGTTGGCCCCGGCCGAGCGCACGATGTACCCGCAGGCGCCGCGCCAGGCCGAGTCGAAAGGCCCGCGCGCGCCCTCGTGACGCGCAGCCACGGCAGTCACCTCGACGTCCGCGTACTCGAAACGCTGGCCCGGCGCCAACTCGATCACGCGAGCGAAGCCCAGTCCCTCCACCAAGCACGCGCAGCGGGGCGGAACCAGCACCGCCGCCCGGCCGGCTAGACGCCGCAGGCTGGCCAAGTCCAAGCGATCCCGGTGGGCATGCGAGATGAGGATCAAGTTCACGTCGTCCGCATCAGCGGAATGCAGGCAGGCCGCCTCCGCACGGCGCAGGCCAAGGAAGAAATCACCGAGAAAAGGGTCAGTCAGCACCCTGGCGAGCGGCGTGGTGAGCATGACCGTGGCGTGACCGACAAAGGTGACGGCGATCTGACCTGGACGCGGATGCTCCACCTGCCGCGGCTCGGACCTGTGTGGGGCGGTTACCAGTTGTCGGGCGGCCGTGCGCAAAAAACGTAGAGACAGGGCCAGTCCGAGCGGCAACTGCCAAAGGCCACGCGTGCGCCGCCTGTGCTCATGGTCCAGCTCCTTGGCCCGCTCAATCACGCGGCGTCGCCAGTCGTGATCGGGTGAAAGGGCCATGGTCATGGATTAGGACCCGCAAGCGGCGGCCAGGTCAACCACTGTCGTGACCCGCTAGAGCGCCGAACAGTTTGACGGACCGAGTGAAATTGCNNAGCAACGAAGGGACGCGACGCAAATTCGCGATTTCACGACGGGAGGCAAACTGTTCGGCGCTCTAGCGAGTCCCCATTCACAAACGCCTGTCCTGCGGTATGCTCGGCCGCATGACCAAGCGATTCATCTCTTGCGCATTCTTCATGGCCTCTCTGGCCAGCCTGGGTTGTAAGAAGCCAGCCGGAGAGCCACCCACACAGATCGCACAGCCGGTGGCGGCAGCGCCTGCGCCTAGCGCGCCGACGGAGAAGCCGTCACTGCTCAAGCTCGATGCGTTCAAAGAACCAGCGCCGGCGATGTATCACGCCAAGTTCACCACCTCGAAGGGCAGCTTCGTGGTCGAGGTGCAAAGCGACTGGGCACGGCACGGTGCTGACCGGTTCTTCAACCTGGTCAAGAACGGCTACTTCAACGACGCTCGCTTCTTTCGCGTTGTCAAAGGCTTCATGGTGCAGTGGGGCATCCACGGTCAGGGCGAAGTGAACGCCGTCTGGCGCAACGCCAACATTCCGGACGACCCGGTCAAGCAGTCGAACAAGCGTGGCTTCATCACCTTTGCAACCGCGGGGCCCAACACACGGACCACTCAGGTCTTCATCAACTATGCTGACAACGGCCGACTGGACGGGATGGGCTTTGCGCCCTTTGGCAAGATCACCAGCGGCATGGACGTCGTCGACGGCCTGTTCGGCGACTACGGTGAGGGCGCCCCCCAGGGCATGGGCCCGAACCAGGGCCGCCTGCAGACCGAAGGCAACGCCTATCTGGCGCGTGACTTCCCCAAGCTGGACTACATAGTCGAAGCCAGCATCGCGCGATAACCCACCTTCCCTTGCGGCGGCCGGGGCCGCTTGCTACCGTCGAGGCCATGCTGCCCCGTTTGTCGGTCGCTCTCGGGCTTGCCTTCCTGGCGACGCTTCCTGCGCTTTGCGGCTGCTCGTCCTCACAACGGCGCGACAAAAACTACGGCACGGACGCAGGGGCCAACTACCAGATCCCCGACGCCGCCAGCTTTTCCAGCACGGCCGATGTCGCGGATGACACAGACCCAGACGCCTTTTCTGATGATGGGCCGGTGCCGGACGCCGACCCTGGCACCGATTCCTAGCGTGGGAGCAGAAGCATGAACGGGCCATCAGACGACCGCGTTACCGAGTGGACGGGCGGTTCGCTCAACGAGCTCATGATTGTTCTCTCGGCAGCGGCTCTACCCGCCCGCATCCGCGTGTTCGCGCATGGCCCTGGGGATACACCGGCTGGAGAGGTGCACCTGCTGGCCGGCGGCCTCAACGACGCCTTTGCCGGCGACGAGAGAGGCGAGCAGGCGGTTTCGACCCTGCAGCGGGTAGCCAGCGCCCGCTTCCTCATTGACACCCGCCTGCCGGATCCGGAGACCGGGTCGCTGGCCAAGCCCGGCCCGGCCGAGGGGAATCTGGCCCAGCGCCCGCTGGTCGAGATCATGCGCTACTGCGAGGAGTACGTGCTGACCTGCACGCTCGAAGTGTGGCGTGGCGAGGATCAGGCCCGTATCAGCTACCGGCGCGGCGAGTTGGTGGGAACCACGGTGGGCGGCAGCGATGCGCCCGAACGACTTCCCGAAGTCATGGGCTGGAAGGAGGGGTTCTTCGAGTTGGTTCTGCCCTTGCCCGTGACCCCGCCTGTGCCCGCACTCTCCAAGCGCAGCACGGCTTCCATGGCGACGGCGGGTGCGAGCGCGGGGACGCGACCGCCCACTGGAGAACGCGTACGGCGCCCGACTGATCCCTTGATCAGCGTCGACGCCGCCAAGAAAGGCGCGCCCGCACAGCCCGCGGGTACGATGGCGCGGCCGACGGGAGAAGGCGGCCCCAAGTTGCCACTAGGCCCGCCCATGCCTGGACTCCAGGCTCGGAGCAGCGCAACTGTGCGCTCGCAGCCCGCACCAGCGGCAGGACCCCAACCCGCCCCGTCCGGGCCGACGCCGGCCACCCCGCTGGCGGCCGCACCTATCAAGCGATCCGGTCCGCTACCGTCGGTGCCGGTCCGCGCGGCGCAGGCACCGACTGCAGCACGGACCACCGCGGGAAGCGCGACCGCCCGTCCCCTGTCAACATCGGCCGTCGCTGCTCAGGCCAAGAAAACGCCACCCCTGGGTCTCGCCGTGCTGGCGCCAAAGCCACCCACCGTCGCACCCGGCCCACCCGTGGCGAGCGCCCCTGTCACAGCCCGCTCGCCCCAAGCACCTCTGCTCGCACCCTCGGTCGCAAAGCCCGTGGTCCCCGCAGCAGCCGCTGCCTCGCCGCGGGCTCCTCTACCTTCGCTTTCTGCCAAGCCCTCCGTAGCTCAGACCCCTGCGCGGTCGGTGTCCGCTCCGGCGACCAAGACCACTCACCCGACGCCTGCGCAAGGCTCGGGAGTGACTCCGCCTCCGGTTGCTTCACCAGCTTCCCCTCCGGCCGCCGCGGTGCCGGTTCAGCACGCAACACCGGCGCCGGCCAAGCCGCCTTCCGCCCAACCTGCCTTCGCAGCCGCTGCGCGGAAGACCGGCGCAGCTCCGCGGCCGCGCCCCTCGGAACCGCCTTCGTCGCCGCCGTTTTCTGCGATTCACGGAGCCTTGACCACAACACCGCACAGCATGCCGTCGGTGTCGAGGCGTACGCCGGGCGAGATGCCGCGGTCCTTGACGCCGGTACTCGGAACCGAAGAACTGCCTGCTAGCGTCGAGATCTCCGAGGACATGCAGGATCCGGCTGCCTACGTGCAAACGCCGCCGCCTGAGCCGCCTCCCATCGTGGCGCCCCTGGCACAGTCCACTCCGACGCCGGTCTCGCCGGCCTCACAGAGCACCGAGGTGCCGACTGTGCGGCTCTCGACAGTCGGATTCGCCCCGTCCCAGGATCTCTCGGTCGCCGTCGACGAGCCGCGCTTTCGGCCGGGCAAGCGACGCGCCCGGCGCGGGGTGGCCCATTGGCCCTTGCTGGTGCATGTGCTCCTCGGCATTGCGCTCGGTGCAGCCATCGTAGCGGCCTACTCCGCCTACTACGGTTTGCCGATACCGTAGATTCTACTTGGCCCTCCGACGCGACAGCGATTAACTGAGACGTTGACCGTGAGCCTGTTCTCGCAGATTGCCGATCTATACCGGCGAACGAAGAAGCCCAAGGACATCCTGTGGAATCGCCTGGTGGCGCGGCCGCTGGCTGCGGTCTTGCTGGTCCCGCTCGCAAAAAGTCGCATCACGCCCAACCAGATCACCTTCGCTTCGCTGGCGGTATTCGTGGCGGCCGTGGCTGTGCTGGTCGGCCTGCCTGGATGGGCCGGCCTGCTCATCGCTGTCGCCGTGCTCGAGTTCTCTTATGTCCTCGATTGTGTGGACGGCCAGCTGGCGCGGCTGCGAGGAACCTCGTCGCCAGTGGGCGCACACCTGGATTTCCTAATGGACGAGCTGAAGGCCTTCATGCTGGTGGCTGCCACGGGCGCGCGGCTGTGGCGCGGCGACGGCCGCACGCAATGGTTGGTCGAGGCGCTGGCCGGACTGGTGGCGGTGGCCTCGGCTATCAGCTTGACCACTTTCGTACGCCGGCCCGAGTACCTGCGCGCCACCGGTGCGCCCCGGCCGCAGGCTGCCGGCGACTACGGAGATGGATTGGATGGAGCCGCGCCCAAGCCGGCTCCGCCGCGTTCGCTTGTTGCCAAGGTCGTGGGCGCGGTGGAATCCTTGGGCCGATTGATCATTCACTACCCGAGCTATCTCGTGTTTGTGGCAGCCGCCAATCGCCTGGATCTTTTCCTGCATGTGTACCTGGCCATGACTGCCGCCTATGCCGCCCGCACGATTCTTGCGGTCCTGCGCAAGCTGGGTAGATCAAGCGCGTGAGCAGCAGCAAAGTCATCATCGTGGCGGCCGGCCGCGGCCGACGCCTGGGCCCTGAGACCGAGGACATTCCCAAGTGCATGGTGCGTGTGGCAGGCCAGCCCATCCTGCACTGGCAGCTGCGCGCCTTCGCAGCGGCGGGACTCTCCGATATCGTGGTGGTGCGCGGGTATCTGGGCGATCGAATCGACGGTGGGCGCGTGGCCCTTGCTTTCGTCGACAATCCCAACTGGGCCCACAACAACATTCTGGCGTCGCTGCTGTGCGCAGCCGAGCACCTGCCGGGCGGCTTTTTCTTTTCCTACTGTGACATCGTGTACACGCCGGACGTGGTCGCGCGCCTGGCTGCGCACGCGCGTGCGGCCAACGCAGCTCCGGTTTCGCTGATCATCGATCGGCGCTGGGCCGATGCCTATCAGGGCCGCACGCTGCACCCGGTTTCCGAGGCTGAGCTGACCTTGGTCCACGGACAAGAGCGGGTCGTGCGCGTGGGCAAGGGCGCGGTGATGCGCGAGAAGGCCGTGGGCGAGTTCATCGGTCTCGCGCATTTTTCATCCGAGGGCGCCTCGGCACTGCGTGCGGTCTGGGATGCGGCTCTGGCGGCAGGCGGGCTGGAAGCGCCCTTTGGCCTGGCCGCGACCCTGCGCCAGGCCTACCTGACCGATGCGCTCAACCTGCTGGCTGACCAGGGGATCCAGCTTGAGCCGGTTTTCATCGACGGCCAGTGGCGCGAGATCGACACGCCCCAGGACCTGGCAGCGGCGCAGACAGTCGTTGCTGGCTGGGAACGCCGGTAGTTCCTCATTGAATCGTGCGTGAAACTCGGCGACTCTTGCGGCAATCAAGACCACAGAAGGGAGTTCGACGCGATGCTAAGCAAGACCATGCAGGATGCCTTCAGCGAGCAAATCAGAAACGAGTTCTCGTCAGCGTATCTCTATCTTTCCATGGCGCTCTACTTTGAAGGGCAGAGCCTGCCAGGCTTCGCCAAGTGGATGCGCGTGCAGTTCACCGAAGAGCAGTCCCACGGGATGAAGATGCTCGACTATGTGGTCGACCGCGGCGGGACGGTCGCCCTGGCCACCTTCGAGAAACCTGCGGCGGATTTCAAGTCCGCCACCGACGTGTTCGAGCGCACGCTGGCTCACGAGCAGAAGGTGACCAGCCTCATCCACAGCCTCTACGCCGTGGCCACCAAGGAGAACGACTACGCGACCATGGAGATGCTCCAGTGGTTCATCAAGGAGCAGGTCGAGGAAGAGAAGAACGCCAGTCTCATCCTGGATCAGCTCAAGATGGTGGGCGACAAGGGCTCAAGCCTGGTCATGCTCGACCATCGCATCGGCAAGCGCGGCGAGTAGCCCCACGGCCGGGCCGACCGCGACCGTCGGTCGCATCGAGCCCGGCCATGCCCCTGGTGTTGCATGGTGGACGATCCCGACGACCTGCCCGAGGAAGAGCCGCGCGCGCCCAACGAGAAGAACTACATCACGCCCGCGGGCTACCGCAAGCTGGTCGACGAGCTGGAGTTCTTGCACACCAGCAAGCGGCCCGAGGTGGTGAGTGCCCTGGGTGACGCCGCCGAAGAGGGCGACCGTTCGGAGAACGCCGAGTACATCTACCGCAAGCGCCAGTTGCGCCAGATCGACGCGCGCATGCGTTTCCTTTCCAAGCGGCTGGACCATGTCGCGATCGTGGACCCGAAAGAACAGAAGCGGCGCGACCGTGTGTTCTTCGGGGCCACGGTGACCGTCGAGGACGAGGGCGAAGTGACGTTGGTGTATCGCATCGTCGGCCAAGACGAGGTCGAGGGCTCGGAAGGGGTGATTTCCTGGAGGTCGCCGGTGGGCAAGGCCCTGCTGGGCAAGTCGGTGGGCGACACGGTGGTGGTGCGCTGGCACGCAGGCGTGCGTGAACTGACGATCACGGCTATTGAGTATCGTTAGGCACTATTCTTGTTTTGCAGCACCTGTTAGGGTGCAGGCTGGGCGCCGTGGCTGTGGGCTCTACTTTCTCGGTCCACGACTCCGGCGGCCAGCTTGCAGCGATGAACAAGATTGTTGTAAAGGGCGCGCGCGAGCACAACCTGAAGAATGTCGACGTGGAGATCCCGCGCGACAAGCTGGTAGTCATCACCGGACTGTCCGGCTCGGGCAAGTCCTCGCTGGCCTTCGACACNNGTGGATTCCATCGACGGGCTGTCGCCGGCCATTGCCATCGGGCAACGGTCGACTTCGCGCAATCCGCGCTCCAGCGTGGGCACCATCACCGAAATCTACGACTACCTGCGCCTGCTGTGGGCGCGCGTGGGCGAGGTCTTCTGCTGGCAGTGTGGCCAGCGCATCGCCGCGCAAACCATTCCCAACATGGTGGACCAGGTTCTGGCTCTGGGTGAAGGCGCGCGTTTTTCCGTGCTGGCGCCCGTGGTGCGAGCCCAAAAGGGCGATTTCCGTGATGAACTCATTCGCCTGCGTCAGGACGGCTATGTGCGCGCCAACATCGATGGCGAGCTTTGCGATCTGTCCGATCCGCCCAAGCTCGATAAGGCCAAGAAACACACCGTCGAAGTCTTTGTCGATCGCCTGGTGATCAAGCCCGGCGTCGAACAGCGCCTCGCCGAATCG
>PMLB01000344.1 GCA_003158735.1 Myxococcales bacterium
TCGAGGACGAAAGCAGAAGCGAGCTTCCCCAATTTGACTGAGGCTCTCGCAGCAGCTCGATCAATGATCGAATCTCTCACCGAGAAAGACTTCGTTGAAACCAAACAACAGTGGGATCTCTGCGACGTATACGCCGTCGTCATCGCGAAACAGGGTTGGTATGTCAAGTTGACGCTGCTACCTGACCGAGTGATTCTCATTTCCTTTCATTTGCTCGAACGTCCTTTACGAACTGCTCGCGGCCATGAGGTGAAACCATGAGTGTCAGGACCAAACTCGCCAGCAAGAAAGAGTTCCGTTGCGCNNCCTGCAGCACTGGAGATCCCAACGTGCGGCAACTGCGGCACGGAGTGGATCAACGATAGTGTTGCCCGGAAGCTCGATACGGCCCTAGAAAAGGAGTTCCGCTCACGCATGCGTGAGCTAGTGACTGTATCTCTGGCGCGCTTATCGGAGCTCAGCATTTCAAAGGCATCCGTTGAAAGGGTCCTTGGCCTCTCCCAGGGCTACTTGTCCCACCTGACCACTACGGGCGACAAGACACCCAGCGAAGCGTTAGCCTCGGATCTTGCACTTCTCGCTCAGGATCCGCAGCGGATCCGCACGATAGAGACATTATGGAAGAAGCTCTCCGGTTCGAAGCCGGATCCGGCGGGTGTGCTCGGTTGGTTGTCGACGGCAGCCTGAATCCATCACTGACCCAGTGCTAGCTCGGCATGGCCGGACGCTGTTGCTCCGCTCCACCGCCGGTCGACGCGGCCCCGACTGCGGACAGCAGCCGTGCCATGCCGTCGAACAGGGCCGCGAGCGCGCTGGCGGCCTGAGGCGGGGCTTCGATACGTAGGCTGCCGTCGGCGCCGCGCTCGACGCGCAGGGCATTAAACAACTGAACCACGGGGGCCGATGACAGGGCCACTGCGGCGGGCGCCGGTGGCATTTCCACTGAAATGCCGGTGTCCTGGGGGTTGGCAGCCTCGACCATCTGTTCGACCTCCATCCCGGCGGCTTCGGCCTCGGCCATCACGGCGTCAGTGGCCACGTCTTCGGGCTTGGGCGCAGACGGAGGCGCCACGACCAGACGCTCGAGCACGTGTAGGAGCGCCGTCGACCGTTCGAACTTGATCTCGTCGCTTGATCCTTCGAACAAGCCCCGGAACAAGGCGCGCTTGTCAGCCACTATGCCGGCAATGCGCTCCTCGATGCAGGCCCGGCTGACCAGGTTGTACACGTCGATGGGGCGCTTCTGGCCCAGACGATGGATGCGGCCAATTCTCTGCTCCAGCACGGCCGGATTCCACGGCAGTTCCAGGTTGATGCAGGCGTTGGCGGCCTTCTGCAAATTGAGGCCCACGCCGCCCGCGTCGCTGAGGAAGAGCACGGCCGCCTGCGGATCATCGTGAAAATCCACCAGGTTTTGCGTGCGTCGGCGCGTTCTTTCCTGGCCGGTGAAGAACAGTGCACGCATGCCCTCGGCCGCCAGAAGATCGGACACCGACCAGGCGGCCAACTCCAGCATTCGCCGCCACTGGCTGAACACCACGACCTTGCGCTTCTGGGTAATGACCAGGCTCGCAATCAGCTCGCGCAATTCGATCAGTTTGGGCGTGGCCAGTGTCTCAATCAGGTTGGGCGAGGGCACGCGTGGGCGGATATCGGGCCAGGTGTCTTCGAAATTGAGTTGCGCCATTCCATTGCTGATCACCCGCTGTGTGGCCAAGAGGCTCATCAGACGCAGGAATTCGGCCGGGGCCAGCGGGCGGCGTGCCGCGATCGCGGCTAGCTTGGCAATGGGCTGGTTCAGCCCGTCATGGGCCTCGCGCTGCTGGTCGGTCAGATCCACTGGAATGACAGTGTCCTGCCGGGGCGGAAGCTGGGCCAGCACTTCCGAGCGCACTCGTCGCAGAAGCACGGGCTCAAGCCGCGCCCGCAGCGTGTCCAGGTTGCGGGCACCCACCACCTCGCGCTTGCCATCGGCAAAGCTGCTGTGCCATGGGGCCAAACGCCACTTGGGTTCCAACACGCGGTCGTCCACCCACTCGACAATGGACGCGAGCTCTTCCAACCGATTTTCCATCGGCGTTCCGGTCAGCACCAGCCGGTACGTGGGTCGCAGGCGCTTGACGGTCAAGGCGGTGCGAGTGGACCAGTTCTTGATCCGCTGTGCCTCGTCCAGAACCACCAAATCTGGATTCCAGGACGCAATGGCGTCGAAATCGCGCACCACCTGCTCGTAGTTGGTCACCAGAAATCCGCGGCGAGTTGCCGCGTAGAGCGCCCGGCGTGTATCCGCGTTGCCGTCCACAATACGCAGCGGCGATCGACTGACCGCCAGCCATTCGCGTTCCCATTGCGGCTTCAACGACGCAGGGACGATCAATAGACCGCGCTTCACCAGGCCGGCGTCAAGCAGTGCAGACGACGCCACAATGGCCTGCGTGGTCTTCCCGAGACCCATGTCATCAGCCAGCACGAGTCGCCCCTCGGCGAAGAATCGCGCGACCCCTTGCTTCTGGTACGAGTAGAGGCGGCGCTTGCTCTTGCTGTTCAGCAGGCGGGATTTGGCCTCGCGCAGGCAGGCGACCCGCTCCAGTCGCGCTCGTTCGTCGGCCAGAACCGCGCGCGCAGCCGGATCTGCGGCGGCACCCTTGACGAATTTCTGTAGCTCGCACACCAG
>PMLB01000251.1 GCA_003158735.1 Myxococcales bacterium
GCTGCAGGAGTACACCGGCCCGGGAAAGCGCGCCTGGCGGGTGCGACCTGCCGGCGGCGAGGCTGTTTTGCTCAGCGGTGCCTCCGCCGAAGCGGTGGCCACACGTTGTCGCGAGCTGGCCGTCGAGGCAGCCGATGCTGCGATGCTGACGTTCCTGGCCCGCTCGACGCAAGAGCCATTCGACGCCGCGGCGCCGGCACGCCTGGCTGTGTTCGCCGAATCCAGCGCGGATCTCGTCGGGAAACTTTCCAAGGCCGCAGAGCTGCTGGCCGCGGGCAACAGTTTCTCCGTGCCAGGTGGAATCGATTTTTGCGCCGGGCCTGCGGAGGGCAGCGTCGGTTTTCTCTTCCCTGGCCAGGGCAGCCAGTCTTTGTACATGGGCGCGGATGTGGCCATGGCCAGCGCGACTGCACTGGGCGTGTGGAATCGTGCGGCCGAGATCGAATTCGCTCCGGGTGTCCGTCTGCACGATGTCGTGTTTCCGCGGCCTGTGTTCGACGCGGCCGCGCGCAGCGAGCAACGTGCGCGCCTGACCGCGACCGAGTGGGCCCAGCCCGCACTGGGTGCGACCAGCTTGGCCCTGCTGGCGATCTTGCGCGAGGCCGGCGTGCACCCGGCGGCTGTGGCTGGGCACAGCTTCGGCGAGTTGACCGCTTTGTGCGCGGCCGGCGCGCTGACTGCCGAGGATCTCTTGCGGCTGGCGCGGCGGCGCGGCGAATTGATGGCGGCAGCCGCGGCCGTGCCTGGCGCCATGACCTCGGTGGCGGCTCGGCGCGAGGACGTGCAGCCCTTGCTCGACCAGTGGAAACTCGACGTGGTGGTGGCCAACCACAACAGTCCCAAGCAGCTCGTGCTGTCGGGCGCGACGGAAGCCATCGCCGAAGTGGAGCGGCGCTTGAGCGAAAAGGGCGTGGCAGCCACGCGGCTGGAAGTTGCGACCGCGTTCCACTCGTCGCTGGTCAGCCCGGCTGCGCAGCCGCTGCGCGCGTTCTTGGCCTCTGTGCCCCTGACCGCGCCGTCGATCCCCGTGTTCGCCAATACCAGCGCGGCGCCCTATCCCAGCGAGCCCGAGGCCATGCGCGATCTCTTGGCTCATCAGCTGGCCAAGCCGGTTCGCTTCGTCGAGCAGATCGAGGCCATGCACGCGTCTGGCGTGCGCACCTTTGTCGAGGTGGGGCCGGGTCGCGTGTTGACCGGGCTGGTCGGCCACATTCTCAAGTCGCGTCCGCATCGAGCGATCGCACTTGACCGCAAGGGACGGCCGGGCTGGGCCAGCCTGCAACAGGGGTTGGCCCTGCTGTCAGTCGCGGGCGTGGCTGTGGACTATGCGCCGCTGTGGGCCGCTTTTGCGCCGGTGGCCGACCCGCGCACACGCCGCAAGCCCGCCATGGCCCTGAAGATGAACGGATCGAGCTACGGGAAGATCTATCCGCCCGTGCAAGGAGCAGTCGCATTGCCCAAGCCCAATCCTCCGTCACCCCCAGCCGAGCCCACCAGCGTGGCTTCGGCCTCCGCGCTGCCTTCGGCGCCCGTCGCTGCGGCGGCTAACGGCGATCCGGCTGTGCAACTCGCCTGGGTTCGTGCCTTTCAGGAAAGCCAGCGCCAGACCGCCGAGGCGCACGCGGTCTTTCAGCGCGCCATGGCCGAGTCGCACGCGGCGTTTCTGCGCGCGTCCGAGACCTCCCTGGCCAACCTGGCTAGCATGCTGGGCGGCACCTCCGTTCTCTCGTCGCTGCCCGTGCTGGCCGAGACGCCGGCTTGGGTGCCCAGCCTCGCCCCGCCGGTCCCGTCGGTGATGGCACCGGCGCCCACGGCTATTGTCATACCGACCGTGCCACTTGCGCCTGCGGCTCCTGCGTCTGCGCAGGTGGCAGCTTCGCCTGGGCCGGCTGCTCCTCCGCGCGAAGCCTCCCTGCCGGTCGCGGTGGCTCCTGTCGCCATTTCTCTTCCGGACTTGCAGGCTCTCATGTTGAGCGTGGTGGCGGCCAAGACCGGCTACCCAGCAGAGATGGTGGGCTTGGACATGGATCTGGAAACCGATCTCGGCGTTGATTCCATCAAGCGGGTTGAGATCCTGTCAGCCGTGACCGAGAAGGCGCCTGGCTTGCCCGAGGTGAGCGCGGCGCGCATGGCCGGCATGCGCAGCTTGCGCGAGATGGTCGCGTATCTGGGCGAGCAAGCGGGCTGTGCGGTTGCGGTGAGCCAGGCCAAGCCCGCTGGCGGCGAGTCCCAATCGCCCGCCTGCCCGGCGTCCGTCGAGACATCGCCAGCGCCGAGTCCGGCGCCCATGGCTCAGACATCGATCCGCCGTTTCGCGCTGCGCGCGGTTGCCACCCCGGCCTTGGGCCTGGCTACGCCCGGGCTGGTGGCCGCTCGCAATTTGGTGGTGACCGAGGACGGCGCTGGCGTGGGGACAGCCTTGGTCGAGAAGCTCGGCGCCCGCGGCGCCACGGCTCGGCTGGTTCACGACATCCCGGCCGATGCCGACGCCGTCATTTTCTTGGGTGGCCTGCGCGCCGCTCCCTGCATCGAAGATGTGGTCGCCGTGAACCGCGAAGTGCTACGCGCGGCCCGCGTGGTGGCAGCTCGCTTTGCCAAAGGAGGCGGGACCTTCGTGACCGTGCAAGATACCGGCGGGGACTTCGGTCTGTCGGGCTGCGAGCGCGCCTGGCTGGCAGGGCCGGCGGCCTTGGCGCGAACCGCGGCCATCGAATGGTCCTCCGCGCATGTGCGTGCCATCGATATCGGTCGCGTGGGCCGTTCGCCCGACGAGGTGGCCGCTGCCCTGTGCGCGGAGCTGCTGTCAGGTGGCGTGGAGCGCGAAGTGGGCCTTCCCGTCGAGGGAGCGCGGCTGGTGTTGCAAACGCTGGCGGCGCCTTTGCCCGCGGCCTCGGCCCTGCCGCTCGATTCGCAGTCGGTGGTGGTGGTTTCCGGCGGGGCTCGCGGTGTGACCGCTGCCTGCGTGATCGAGTTGGCGCGCGCGGCCCGCTGCCGCTTCCTCCTGCTCGGCCGCACGCCCGTGGAAGACGAGCCCGCGTGCTGTCGCGGGATCGAGAGTGATGCCGAGCTCAAGCGCGCGTTGCTCGCCGACACCAAAGCCCGCGGCGAGAGTGCCAGCCCAGCCAAGCTGGGCAGCCGCGTGGCCGCCATCCTGGCCGTGCGTGAGATCCGTCGCACCCTGCAGGCCATCGGCAGCGCTGGCGGCGAGGCTCGCTATCTGGCCGTGGACGTCAGCGATGCGAGTGCGGTGGCTGAGGCTGTGGCGCAGGCTCGTGCGAGTTGGGGCTCCATCACCGGCGTCATCCACGGGGCCGGCGCCCTGGCCGACAAGCTCATCGCGGACAAGACCGACGC
>PMLB01000310.1 GCA_003158735.1 Myxococcales bacterium
ATGAGGGTTCCGCCTGTGCCGCTCATCACCCCCGCGCCATAGCCGGCCTGGAAGGCCAGTGCCAGGGAAGCGGCATTCCCGCCCTGCGAATGTCCGTAGAGCGCCACATGCGCGGAATCGATCTTGATGCCTTGGCCGGCAAAGCCGCCGAGCGCGCGCGGGATGGCCAGCAGATCGGCCGCGGCTTGCAGGGCGTTGTCGCGGGCCGCGCGCGGATTGAGAAAATTGTAGACCAATTCCCCGACGTCCACAGTGGAGTTCCCATTGCGCGTCCCGTGCAGAATTCCGTCGTAGCCCAATGTCGCCGTAGCGACTGCGGGCCCGGCCGAATCCAAGCCGGTTGCGTAGTCTTGGGCAAGGCCCAACTCGACAGCAGAGCGGTAGGAGCCGCCCGTGCCGTGGCTGTAGACCACCAACGGCCATCCCGCGGCCGGGGCTTTGCCGTGCGGAACGGCGAGAGAGATGCAGACATTCTCATTGCGCACGATGCTCGCCGTCCCGTCGGCTCCCAGGATGATGCCGCCGCCATCGTTGGGGTCCAGGTAGGGAGGCGTTCCTTGCTGGAAGACTGGCAGGCTGATGGTGCCCTGATACTCGTCGAAACTGGCGCCGACCAGTTGATCGGGGAAGCAGCCCCGCTTGTGGAGCGCGCCGGTCTGGCCATCATCACAGGGAGAAACGGCACCCGGATCATTGCAACGAACCAGCGGGCTCAGCGCGGGTGCAGGCGCTGCCGCAATGGCAGCCTGGATCGCGGTCATGGGATCCTCGATCCTCTCGGTCGTGAACACGGCCACCGCGGCCAACTCGCCCGCGGTCAGCTTGGTGGGCGCTGTGTCGTCCGCGATGTAGTCCCGCAAGGGAGCGTAAGCGGCCCAGGCAGCCGCCAGATCGGAATCGGCCGGCGCCCCGTCGGCCAGCATGGCAGAGAAGTCGCTGTCAGGACCAAACACCGTTCCCGACTCATCGGTTGCGATGCGCCTCACGATGGCCGCGTAGGTGGTGCCCGGCCGCAGCGGATGGCCGAAGGGCGGACGCATCGACAGGTAGCGGTCACAAATGTAGGGAGTCCGATCCCCGTAGATGTTGTAATGCACACCCGAAATGACTCCGTACTCCGGGGAGCTGGGCGTGATGTTGAGCAGCGCCAGTGACTGCTGGCTGAGCGGAGTTGTCGCCTGCACGGCGAAGCTGCCCATGTCCGGCATGCGCGAGAAGCGGAAGAAAATCGCCTCATTGACACCGAAACCGGTCGAGTCCTGCTCGATGGCAGCAATGTAGCGAGCCACCAGGTCGAACGCGAGCAGCCGCGCGCCCGGAGTTGGATGGCCGGTCAGGTTGATCTTGCCGTTCGGTCGGCGAATGTCGTTAGGGAAGGGCAAGTGGTAGAAGTCGTTGCCGGGTGGGTCGCTTGCGCGAGGCACATGAAACAAGACCGTGGGGGTAGCGGCTTCCTGCGCGTCACAGCCTGCCCCGGACCAAGGTTGCAAGAGCGCCGCCTTGGTACAAATCCCTGCCAAGCACAGCAGCCCTGCCATGCAGTCCGTAGCTTGCGTGCAACCGGCGGACAGATCGCCCATGCCCGGGTGCGAACACACGCCGGTCAGCCCTTGTCCCACGCACATGAGCCCGGCGCCGCATTGGCCATCGCCCGAGCAGTCGGCACCCACGGCCCCAGTGCCCACCGGCTCGCACTTGCCCACCTGCGGGCCTTGCGTGCAGTAGTAGCCCGGCATGCATTCGGCCGAAAGAACGCAGGCCGCATCCGGAATGGTGGAGCCGGCGGGCTGGCAGGTGTGGGTGACAGAGTCGCAGGAAAGCCCATTGCGACAGTCAGCGAGGTTGTGACAGGTTTCGCCAACGCCCAAGCTGCCATGGATGATCGGCCCCGAGGACGAACCGCCACCACAACCGGAGAGCGCCAAGGCAAGAACAACACCAACCGAGAACAAAGACCGCGGGCAAATGCGAAGTGTCATAGGCAAAGCTCCTTGGCCCAAAAGGTAACCCCGCTTTCCCATCGCCACAACGCAACCCGCGGCCCCGTAATCCCGCGGCAAGCGCAGCGAGGCCGCGGGATTACGGATTACGGCCAAACCTTGCCCATTATTCCTTGCCGCGTTATCGTGGACGAATGGGCACAGGCGCAGTCATCAACGGCAAGCTCGTTCCGGTTTCCGGCCTGGAAGTTCAGAACTTCCTCGATGATCCCCGCCTGAAACTTGCTCCCGACGATGTCAGGCCACGCAACGCTCGCGAGCAAGCGTGGATCCATATGATCGTGGTCCACACCACAGGGGGCATTCCAGGAGGCAAGGATCTGCGTCCCCAAGTCATCAACCCGGGGGTGGGGCCATCTTCGAACGCTGGCGAGCGTGTGGTCGGTTCCTGGACCCACGATTCCACCCGGCATGGTGGCGCGCACTTCATCGTCGATTTCGATCGAAGCGTCTACTGCTGTGCCGACCTGGTGACCGAGGCCGCCTATCACGCTGAGCGAGCCAACGGGCCTTCAGTTGGAATCGAGGTTGTCCAGAGCCGCTCTGCCGAGCTTTATCAGGACCAGATGGATGCGGCTGTTCAGCTGGTACTCTGGCTTTGCGCCAACATGCCCACACCCATACAGGCGCAGATACCCCTTCCCTACCAAGGCAAGCCCATTGCGCGATTCGTGGAGTCGCAGGATCTGGCAACTCCTTTGTCCGACGTGGTGGGAGTCGTGGGCCACCGCGACCTCACGGCCAATCGCGGGGAGGGCGATCCCGGCAACGCCATCATGGATGCGCTGGCCACCGCAGGCTGCGAGCGCTTCGACTTCGAAGCAGGTCAGGATATCGTAACGTGGAAACAGCGCCAGGCGGATCTCGGCATTGCCAAGCCCGATGGAATTCCCGGTCCCGCGACCGTAGCGGCCCTCAAGGCGACCGGCCACGCCAACGGATTGTGGATGCTGGCGCCTGGGAATCGCTGAGGATTTGCGGGCTCCGGGCATAGGGCTAGTCATCAGCCGCAAGAACTCCCAGTGGACCAGGATGGCCGCGACCGCCAAGCCGGCGGGCTCCCCACGCGACTAGATATCAGCCTGCGCGAGCGAGAACTTGTTGTTCTTTTCGTAGAGGACCTGGAAGCTGTCGCGTGATTCCGGTGGCAGCAGCCGCTTCACCTTCTCCTGTCGGCCTCGTTCGAAGAGCACGAACACGCGACGGCCGCGGTGGCTTTTCACCCACTCCTCCATTTTTTCGTCGGCGTTGTCAGTGTCGAAGACCGTGCGTTCCTCCTGCGGGCCTTCGTAGATTTCGTTCTTCGTGTAGAAGGTCTCGCCCCGCCAATACATGGAGTAGGCGATGAGCCGCTCGTCAGGCGAACGGCGGTGCTTGTAGTATTCGGCGATGGTCCCTTTTTGCGACCAGAAGGGCGCCACCTCGCGCATGAACACGTCCAGCAGAAACCACGTGAAGAGCACGGCCGACGCGCACAGCCCCACCACGGCCGTGCGTAGTGATTTGCGCCAGGCCAGCGCCACCAGGGTCAGGCAGAACAGCACGGCAAAGACAATGAGGGGCGCGCGGAAGTCCAGTTCTTTGGGCCAGGGCCGCCCGGTCGGGCTGTGGACNNAGCCACAGGAAGCGCTCGCTGGCGTGCTGGGTGTTCACCAGATCGGCCATCACCAAAATCAGAAGGGGAACGCCGGGAAGGACGGACAACAGGCCCCGTCGCGCATCTCGACGAGTGAGCAGGTCGTCGAGGAAGCACCCAATCACGATGCCCAGCCCGGGAATGGCGGGCATGACGTAGTGGTGAAACTTGGTCATGGACATGGACACCACGGCGTAGCCCGCCACGAACCAGATGGCGCCCAGCCAGTACACCGCTTGCCGGCGCACATCGTCAGCCTTGCGCATGACCATGGTGGCCATGGCCGCAGGGGCCAGCGCCACCCAGGGCAAGGTGCCGTAGCCCAGCTCGCGCAGGAAGTACTCGAAGGTGCCCCGATCACCGTGACGGCCCAGCATCATGCGCCGCCAGTGGTTGTCGCCGAACAGCTCATTCCAGAAAGCCCACCCGTGTTTCGCGATCATGGCGTGGTGCCAGGGCGCCGCGACCACGGCGACCACGACGATCGAGAGCAACACCGCGGGCAGAAGTTGCGCGCGCCGCAGCCGTTTCCAGTTCCAGGTGAAGAAGAGGTAGGCGATGAAAATGATCAGAGGCAAGCCCAAGCCGGCAAAGCCCTTGGCCAGCACCGCCAGGCCGCACAGCATGGCCGCAATGTAAAGGTAGAGCGGGGCGCGGTAGCGCGCGCGTGCCGCAAAAAACAGAAATGCGGCCGCGCCGAGATAGTAGGGAATCATCAAGACCGCGCCGTACATCAGGACTTCGCCTTCACCCCACGGCACCTTCACCTTGAGCTGGACCGAATCGACGATCAGCTGCGGCAAGACGATGAGCAGGAAGACGCCGATGGCGGCGTAGAAGAGCGGGTGATGGGGCCAGCTTCGCCAGCCGCGGCCGCGCCGAGGCAGCAGCTCGTCGCGATCGTCGAGCAAGGCGAGCGTCCCCAGCGCCAAGGCCATGGTCATGGGCCCCACGAAAGCCATGTCGGTCATGGCCTGGCGAGCGATCAGGCTGAACATGGGGCATGTGCCGGTCACCAGCGCCGCCAGGAACCCGGCGCGACGGTTCACGAAGCGCGACACCACCAAGTACACACCCCACAGAGCCAGCACGCCGAACAGGCAGAAGGGCACACGCACCGCCCATTCGGTACGCGAAAGCAAGGCCATCTCGCCTGGGTCGTTGCCCGGCAGGCCGATGCGCGCGATGTGCATGCCGATGCTCATGATCCAGAAGGTCAGCACCGGCTTGGACCAGAACACGTCGGCGTCGCGCGGGGATCCGGGCCACCACAAGCTGATAAAGTCGCCTCGCTTGGTCATCTGGCGCGCGACCTCGGAGTAGTGCGTTTCCCACGGATCCCAGAGGCCGTAACTGCCGGCGAACGGGATGTAGAGCAGGAGGCCGACCATGATCACGAGCAGGGTCATCTGCCGCTCGCTCAGGCGATCGAACCAATTCACATGGGCCGGGCCCGCGGAAGCCGGGGTGGAGACTGTCGGGGCGTTTTCTGGGGTGGTCACGTGGCGTCCTGCGCTGGAGGAAATCTACCTCTATCACAGGGTAGCCCCGCGGCCGAACCCAAAGGGGTTGAGGTAATTCACCCAGTCAGCCACCCACAACCTAACCGATCCGGCGGCGCCGCACTGGCCTCGCCCATCCCTGACCCTTCGGACTTGCGACACCGCCGGATCTCCCCGACCCTCCCGCGGACCCACCTGGACCCGCCTTTCCGCGGCCCACGCTGACCTACCGTCCACCACCTACCCCACCCGCTGCCCGCTCCTAGTCCGCGACAAGACACCATCGGCGGGGTGGCGCTGCCGCTTGAGGAGAAAACCGCGGCCTCCAACGCAGCCCAGGTTTTGTGCGTGCTTTCCCGCCGCTCCAGAGTCAAGGATTCGTAGTTGATGCCCGTTTCTCCCAAGGTCGTCCTGCGCAAGAACCTGGGGCGTGCCCTGCGCCAGGGACACCCCTGGGTCTTCCGTGATGCCCTGGCAGAAGTTCCCACCATCCCGAGCGGGACCATGGTTGCGGTGACCGGGCGAGACGGCAGGCCCCTGGCCTATGGCTACTGGGATTGCACCGGACCCATCGCGGTGCGTGTCCTGGACCTGCAGCCGGTGCGCGATGGGCGGATGCTGGCCTGTGCGCGCTTGCGCCAGGCCCTGACCAAGCGGCTGCTGCGTCTCGACCGCGACAAGACCAACGCCTTTCGCTGGGTCCACGGCGAGGGCGACGGCCTGCCGGGAATCCACGTCGATCTGTACGACCAGGTGGCCGTGGTGCGTTTCGACGGCGCAGGCGCCCGGGCCTTCTACCACAATCTCGCTGACATGTTGGCCGAGTGCTCGGCTCCGCTGCGCCTATTGCGCGTCGTTGATCGCGAGCAGCGCGACGGCGATCTGGGCGAAATCGAGGTGCGCGAGAATGGAATTCGCTTCATCGTAGACCTGGGCCGGGGGCAAAAGGGCGGCCTGTTTCTCGACCAGCGCGAGAACCGGCAGACGGTGGCGGGTCACGCCGCGGGCAAATCGCTGCTGAATCTGTACGGCTACACCGGGGGCTTTTCACTCTACGCTGCAGCCGCCGGTGCCACCCAGACCGACACTGTCGACATAGCGAAGCCGGCGCTGGCCACCGCACGCCGCAATTTTCAGCTCAACCGCCTGGCACTACAAGACGCCGGGTTCCACGCCGCCGATGCGCTGGCGTTCCTCGAGCAAGCGGCGCGCCGCACGCAGCGTTGGGATGTCGTCGTGTCGGACCCGCCCAGTTTCGCCCCGTCTCGGCGTGCCTTGCCCGCGGCTCGACGCGCCTACTATCAGCTGCATCGGATGGCCGCTGCCGTGGTCACGCCCGGCGGCCGGCTGTGCGCGGCTTCTTGTTCCAGCCATTTTCCGCGCGACGAATTCTTGACCAGCGTCGAGCGAGGCGCCGCTGCCGCGGGCCGCAGGTTCCGGCTGGAATCCGTGACCGGCGCGGGATTCGACCACCCCGCCCTGCCGGCTTTTCCCGAGGGCGACTACCTGAAGTTCGCCATCGGGCGCGTGGACTGATTCTCCGCGGCCGCTAGTTGAACGTGATGCTCTTCAGGCACAAATTGTCGACGGTGATGGCGGTCGTCGACGAGGGGATCTCCACCGCAACCCAGTTGATGTTGGGCACGTCCGCCGGAAGCAAGGCGGTGCCGCCGCCGTTCCAGCAGGCCGTGTTGAAGCTGGCGAACAGAATCGCACTTCCGGTGTAGGCCGCGCAGTACTGCGTAGTCAGGGGATCGCCCTTTCTGTGCACAACTACGCGCAACACATTGGTGGACGTGCCCGAGAGCGAGACATTGATGCTCGCGTACGGCATGCCAATGGCAGCACCGTCGGTGGACGCATACACGCCAATTTCAATACCCCAGTTTCCGTTGTAATCGGGTTGAGTCGGGATTGTGGCAAGGGCTGCAATCGTACCCGAAACACAAAGGGCGGTCGGGGAATTCCAGGGCGCAGTCAGGGTGCAGGGGCTGCTGCTGGTGACTCCGCCGAGGCACGCCGGGTCTGTCACGACATCGCCCACCAAACCCCAGTTTGGCCATCCGTAGCCAGTCATCACGCCGATGGCCAGCCCCTGCTTGAATGTGACGGTATCCCCGGTGGTGGGGCCGGTGGCCGTGTCCGGCGTGGCCGCGTCCGGCGTGACCGCGTCCGGCGTGGCCGCGTCTGGTGTGGCCGCGTCCGGCGTTGGTTGCGCGCACACGCAGGTCGAGAACCTGCCCTCCTCGGTGCACACCTTGACGCCGGGCCGGCCGGACAGGCACGGGCACACCAGGCTGGTGCCGGAAACGCACTCGGGCGGCAAGACCACCGGACCATCCGCCTCGGGTGTTCCGGCATCGGGCAGTGAAACAACTTGGCGACCACCCGATGTGGCAGGAGAAGATGCGCCACCCGTGGCGGTTGCTCCGCTGGTTCCTATGTTGCCCGCGCTGAGGCCACCTCCTGCCACAGCAGCATCTGCGGTGCCATTGCCGCCGCCACCGCAGCTGCCGAGACATGCCACCAGAAAACACGAAAACACGACGCACAGTCTGGCAACCATATAGACGATGGTGGCTCCGTTCGGGCTTGGCCGCAAACCCAATTCATGCCTGTTGCAGTCACACGCGCCGACGCGTAGCCTTCTGCGCCCAGGAGTTTTCATGGCCCTTGAACGCACGCTCGCCATCATCAAGCCCGACGCCGTGGCACAAAACGCCATCGGTGCCATCATCGCCACCATCGAACATGCCGGACTGCGGGTCATCGGTCTGCGCCAGCTGCGACTGAGCCAGGCTCAGGCCGAGGGTTTCTATGGCGTTCACCGAGAGCGTCCCTTCTTCCCCAAGCTGGTCGCGTTCATGACCTCGGGGCCTTGCGTGGTCATCGCCCTGCAGGGCGACAACGCCATCCAACGCTGGCGCGAGTTGATGGGTCCGACCGACTCGACCAAGGCGCCCGCCGGCACCATCCGTGCAAGCTTCGGAACCAGCATCGAGCGCAACGCTGTACACGGCAGCGACGCCCCCGACACGGCTCGCTTCGAATTGGGTTGGATGTTCGCGGGCTGCGACTTGGCCCTGTCCGCGCAGCGAGAATAGCGCCGCAGGCCGCGCTACGCGACGCAAGACGCCGGCTCTGGCATTCGGGCCGGCGTTGCGCCGATCCGCAGCTATACTCCCGCCGTTGGACCTCCGATCGCTCACCATCGAGGAGCTGCGCGAACGTGTGGCGCGCCAGGGTGAACCCCCATTTCGCGCCGAACAAGTCTTCCGCTGGCTGCACGGCCCTGGGCCAGGCGGCGTGGGCAGCGTGCGCGCACCGGAGGCTGTCAGCAATATTCCCCGATCCCTGCGCGACGCCCTGCTGGCGGGGGCGCCCTTGCAACCCATTCGCCTGGACGGTGTGGTGGCCGCGGCCGATGGCACGCGCAAGTTCCGTTTCCGCACCCACGACGGCTACGCCATCGAGTCGGTGCTGATTCCCGACGACAAGCCCGAGCGGGCCAAGCTGACCCTGTGCCTGTCGTGCCAGGCCGGCTGCGCCTGGGGCTGCGCCTTCTGCGCCACCGCCACGCTCGGCTTCGGCCGGCACCTGTCTGCCGGCGAGATGGTCGAGCAACTCTACTGGGGCATGGAATCCGCGGGGCAAAAGCCGAGCAACGTGGTCTTCATGGGCATGGGCGAGCCGCTGCACAACCTGGATGCGGTGGCGCGCGCGCTTCGCATCTTCGAGCATCCTTGGGGCGCTGGCCTGTCGCCCCGACGTCTCACGGTTTCCACCGCCGGCGTCGTGCCTGGCATCGATGCCCTGGCCAAAGTGCGGCCGGCGCCCAATCTGGCCATCTCGCTCAACGCCACCACGGACGAAGTGCGCGACCGGCTCATGCCCGTCAACCGGCACTGGAACATCGCCGCGCTGCTGGCCGCCGCTCGACGTTTCCCGCTGGCCCACCACCGTTGCATCACTTTTGAATACGTCCTGCTGGCGGGTGTTAACGACAGCGACATGGATGCAGCTCGCCTGCCGCGCCTGTTGCGTGGTATTCCGAGCAAGGTGAACATCATCCCGTACAATCCCGTGCCCGGTCTACCCTTCGAGAGCCCCAGCGCGGAACGGGCCCTGGCCTTCCAGAACGCGGTTCGGCTTGCGGACATTCCGGTCTACATCCGCACGTCACGTGGCTCGGACGCCGCAGCGGCTTGCGGGCAACTGGCCGCGCGCGCTGACGAACGTCTGGAAAAGTGTGAACTGACAGCCGTGGCAAAGACAGGACGCGCCCTATGAGCGGGGCTGCCCTGCACTGGCGCGAAAGCCCTGCCCCGGGTGGGACGCGACTTTCTGCTGCGCAGGTGCTGACCCTAGTCAGTGATCCCATGCAGGCCGTGGAGGCGCGCCTGCTGGCTCAGATGGACAGCCCCATCGGGCGCATCCCCGATGTGGGCGGCCACCTGCTCGGTGCAGGCGGCAAGCGGCTGCGCCCGCTCTTGGCGGTGCTCGCTTGCCGGGCGACCGACGCGCCCTTGAACGTGGCCATCGCGGTCGGTTGCGCTGCCGAGCTTATCCACACCGCCACCCTCTTTCACGACGACGTGGTGGACGGCGGGGCGGTCCGGCGCGGGCGGCCCGCTGCGCGCATGGTATACGGCAACGGGCTTGCCGTACTGGTGGGCGATTTCTGCCTGGCGCGCGGGCTCGAGGCGATCTCAGCCACCGGATCGTTGGTCACGGTCCAGTCCATGGCCGCGGCCGTGACGGAAATGGCTGAGGGCGAAGTGGCGCAATTGGAAGGCGCCGGTGATCCCGAGGCCACCGCCGAGGGCTACTTCGATATCATCGACCGCAAGACCGGATCGCTGATGGCGTGGTGTGCACGCGTCGGTGGGGTGCTGCCCGGACCTCTCGATGCGACCATGGCCCGCTACGGCCGCCTGCTGGGGCGCGCATTCCAGATCACCGACGATGTGCTCGACTGCGCGGGCAGCGAACCCACCAGCGGCAAATCTCCGGGGCGTGACCTGCAAGAGGGCAAGCTGACCCTGCCGGTGTTGCTGGCGTGTGAGGCCTGCCCGGCGGTGCGCGACGACATCCGTTCTGCTATGGGCGACTCGGGCGTGTCGACGGAAGATGCCGCCCGCATCATGCAGGCGACGCGCGCGGCAGGCGGCCTCGACCGCGCCCGCGCCCAGGCCCTGACCCTGGCCCACGATGCCGTTGCCGAGCTGCAATCCGTGCCCCCCTCGCCCTACCGGGATGCGCTGGCCGCGCTGGCGCGCCTTTCGGTCGAGCGGGTGGCGTGACATGGCCCAGGCCGCAAGCGACGTGCGCGCCATGTTCGACCGCATCGCCGGTCGGTACGATGTCGCCAATCGGGTCATGTCCGCCGGTCTCGACGTTCTCTGGCGGCGCCGGGCCATGCGGTTTTTGCTCGACGGAATCGATGAGCGTTCCTGGGTGCTGGATCTGGGCGCGGGCACGCTCGACGGCGCGGTCGAAATCCTGCGGCAGCGGCCCGAGGCGCGTGTGGTGGCCGTGGACTTTGCGCGCACCATGCTGGCCGAGGGTCGGTGCAAGCCGGGCGCCGCCGCAGTGGCCCTGCACGCCGCCGACGGCCACCGGCTGCCCTACCGGGACGGTGCCTTCGCCGCAGCCTTTTCTGGTTTTTGCGTGCGCAACCTGCGCGACCTGGCGTCGGGGTTGGCCGAGTTACGCCGGGTAATACGGCCCGCCGGCCGCTTGGTCATTCTGGAATTCTTTCGGCCTGCGCGGCCGCGCCTTTTCTGGGATGGACTGTGGACCGGCCGCCTGCTGCCGCTTCTGGGATGGGCGATAGGCGGCGATCGCGCGGCCTACCGCTACCTGCCGGATTCCATCCAGCGTTTCGACACGCGGGCCGATTTCGAAACCAAACTGCGCACCGCCGGGTTCGCCGATGTGCGCGGTCAGGAGCTTTTTCCAGGCGGGATCGCCTCGCTGGTGGAGGCGCGATGAAACTCCTGGTCGCCGTCGGGGGCGCTTCCGGATCGCTGTATGCGCGCCGGCTGCTGGAAACCCTGGCTGCCTCGCCCGATGTCGAGGTGGCCACGTGTTTTTCCCCCTGCGGCCTGCAGGTCTGGCGTCACGAGCTGGGCAGCGAACCCAACTTCCCGTTCCACCGCTACCAGATCGACGATTTTACCTCGCCCTTCGCCTCGGGCTCGGCGCTGTGGGACGCTGTGGTCGCCATCCCTTGCTCGGTGGGGCGCTTGGCGCGCATCGCCCACGGTGTGGGCGACGATCTCATCAGCCGAGCTGCGGACGTGGCCCTGAAGGAAAGGCGCAAGCTGGTGCTGGTGGTGCGCGAGACCCCGTTGTCGCAGATCCATCTGAAGAACATGTTGGCGGTGACACGCGCAGGGGCTGTAGTACTGCCGGCAGCGCCGTCGTTCTACTTTCGGCCGGCCACGGTTGAGAAACTTGCCGACACGGTAGTGGCGCGCGTGCTTGACCAACTGGGCGTTGTGCACTCGCTCGGGCTGCGATGGGCCGAGGAGGACGCGCGGCGATGAGCAGCGATGTCGCGACAGCGGCGAGCCCATCCCCTGACCTCTTCGTCCTCGGCCGCGCGGCCCAGGCGGCGTCGCGTGCCGCGACCGGTGGACGCGGCTTCTTCTCTTGCAACACCTTCATCGCGACGTCGCTTCCCATGCTGACCGAGGCCACGGGCCGCGGGCTGCGCGGCTTGCTCCGGCTTTCCATGCCGGTGGACGAACCCGTGCAGGAGCAAGAAGGACGCTTGGCCCAGCTTGCGGATCAAGTTCGCGAAGGTCTGGTTCTCGACGGCGTCGTGCCCACACCCGAAGAAGATTGCCTGGGACTTGCCACCTTGCTGTTTGTCGCCCGCTGTCGCCTGGCCCTGGCCGGAGTGCCGCATGTGCTCGTCGATCTGGATCGCCTCGGCCCCAAGTTGGGACAACTGGCCCTGGGCTTCGGCGCCGACGAGCTGTGCGGGCCCATCGTAGAAAAGCGGGCGCCGCGCCTGGGCGACCACGCCGGCAGCCGCGCGATCACGCGCGCCGAGGCAGCCCAGCTTCTGCGCGGGGCCGGGCTGCGCGCCTTCGAGCGCGTGGCAGGAGGGGGGCTGGAGGAGTTCGCACCATGACCCTTGCGTCGATCTCCGAGAAGGTCAGCGCAGGGATCCCGCTGTCGTTCGACGATGGCGTTGCGCTTTTTCGCGAACCCGATCTGCTGAAGCTGGGCGCGCTGGCCAACCAGGTGCGCGAGCAGCGCCACGGCGATCGCACCACCTTCAACCGCAATCTGCACATCAACCCGAGCAACCTATGCGTGGCGGGCTGTCCGCTGTGCTCGTTCTCGCGCCGCAGCCCCGAGCAGCCGGGGGCCTACACTCTGAGCTTGTCGCAGGCCTGGGACAAATTGAAAGCGCGTTTTGCTGCCGGCGATCCTGTGACTGAAGTTCACGTGGTGGGCGGGCTCAATGACAGCCTGCCTTTCGACTACTACGTCGAGCTTCTGGCCGGCCTGAAGAGATTGCAGCCTGCTCTTCACATCAAGGCCTTCAGCGCCGTCGAGATCTTCCACTTGCACAAGCTCTTCCACTTGGAGGTGCGCGAGGTCTTGCGGCGCCTGGTGGCGGCTGGTCTCGGCTCGCTGCCCGGAGGCGGCGCCGAGATCTTCGCGCCCCGGGTGCGCCAGCGCATCTGCCCCAACAAGTGCAACGCCGAGGAGTGGTTGGATGTGCACCGCACGGCACACGAACTGGGTCTGCGTTCCAATTGCACCATGCTCTACGGAACCATCGAGACCATCGAAGAACGAGTCCAACACCTTCTGCGCCTGCGGGCGCTGCAGGATGAAACCGGCGGGTTTCAGACTTTCATTCCCCTGGCCTTTCACCCGGACAACAATGCCCTTTCACAGCTTCCCGCACCCACGGCGGTCGACGATCTGCGCGTGTGCGCGGTGTCGCGGCTCCTGCTGCACAACATTCCGCACATCAAGGCCTACTGGGTCTCACTAGGGATCAAGACCGCGCAGACCGCACAGTGGTTTGGCGCCGACGATCTCGACGGCACCGTGCAAGAAGAGAAGATCTATCACCTGGCTGGCTCAGAGGCGCCGCAGTCCCTGACGCCGGCTGAAATTGTCCATCTCATCCGTGCGGCCGGCCGCACGCCCGTGGAACGCGACACTCTCTACAATGTAGTCGCACAGGGCCAGGCGCTGCCCGCCGGCCCGTCGCCCGTCAGAGGACAGCCATGAGCCAGCGGCTGCGCCTGACCGCGGTTTCCTTTCTGAATGCCCGGCCCGTCACCTACGGGATCGAGCAGGGCCTGGTGGGCGCCGAGCGCTTCGACCTGCGCTTCGCCGAACCCTCGCGCTGTGCCGCTGCGGTGGCCGCAGGCGAGGCCGACCTGGGGCTCATGCCCATTGCCAGCTACGCCGCGTCGGCCGAAGAACTGCGCGTGGTGCCCGGCATTGGCATCGCCAGCCGCGGCCCGGTGCGCACGGTTGTGCTGGTGGGCCAGGTGCCATGGGAAGAGATGACTGCCATCGCGCTCGACGGAGCCTCGCGCACCTCGCAGATGTTGGCTCGCCTCCTGACCCGGGGGCGCGGCCTTCATCCCGACTTCGTCGAAGTGGCGCACGACCAGATCGCGGATGCGGTCGTCGGCACGCGCGGCGCGCTCATCATCGGCGATCTCGGCCTGCACATCGACGGCCGCTTTCGCCATGTCTACGATTTGGGCGAGAAATGGCATAGCTTGGTGGGACTTCCTTTTGTCTACGCGGTCTGGGCAGGCCGGCCGGGCGTGGTCTCCACCGAGGACGTGGCGCTGTTGCAGGAAAGCCTGCGGCTGGGCCTGCAGCGCCGAGCGGAGATCGGACGGGCCTGGGCATTGGGCAATGACGTCGACCCTGCGTTGGGCGAGAACTACCTGCTGGAGAACATTCGCCACCGCCTCACTTCAGACGAAATTTCCGGCGCCACCGCCTTTCTCGCGCGCAGCCACCAGGCCGGCCTTCTGGCCAAACTCATGCGCGTGCGCTTGTTCGATGCACCGGCGCCGTTGCAGCCTCAGCCGCGATCGGCGCCGTCGTTGGATCACCTGCTGGCAGACGCTGCCGCGGGCGAGCGCTTGAGTCTCGACGAGGGTGTGCGCCTGTACTCGGAAGCGCCCTTGTTCGACTTGGGCCAGGCCGCCGATCTTCGCCGGCAGGCGCTGCATCCGGAAAGCGTGGTGACCTACATCATTGACCGCAACATCAACTACACCAACGCCTGCACCACTTGTTGTTCGTTCTGCAATTTTCACCGCTCCCCAGGCCACCCGCAAGCCTACACACTGTCGCGGGAAGAGCTGGCGCAGAAGCTTCGCGAGACGGTTGAACTGGGCGGTGTGCAGGTGTTGCTCCAGGGCGGCATCAATCCGGATCTGTCGCTCGCGTACTACCAAGATCTTTTTCGCTACATGAAAGCAAACTTTCCCCTGGCTATTCACGGCCTCTCGCCCGAGGAGATTAGCTACCTCTCCCAGCGTGAAGACTTGCCGGTGCGGACCGTGCTCGAACGCCTGGTGGCCGCGGGTCTGGATTCGGTGCCCGGGGGAGCGGCCGAAATTCTCGACGACGAAATCCGCCGGCGCATCTCGCCCAAGAAATGTTCGGCTGACACCTGGATCGATGTCATGCGCGAGGCGCATGGGCTTGGCCTGCGCACCACCGCGACCATGGTTTTCGGCTTTGGGGAATCGCCTCAGCAACTGCTGGGGCACCTGGACCGTCTGCGCCGCCTACAGGATCAAACCGCGGGCTTCACCGCCTTCATCTGCTGGAGCTTCCAGGCCGAGGGCACGCGCTTGCCGCTGACCGACGACACCGGCAGCCTCCGCTACCTGCGCGTCCTAGCCCTGGCGCGCCTCTACCTCGACAACTTCCCCAACTTGCAGGTCTCTTGGGTCACCATGGGACCGGCCGTGGGCCAGGTGGCCCTGCGCTTCGGCGGCAACGATTTTGGCTCGGCCATGATCGAAGAAAACGTGGTGGCCACCGCGGGCACGGTTTTCAAGATTTCCGCCAGCGACATCGAACGCTGCATACGCGGCGCGGGTTTCATTCCCCGTCGTCGCAACATGCGCTACGAGTTCATCGACTGATTGAGAGGTGCCGGGCAGACCGTCATCGCCATGGTGGGCGGCGGCTATCGCCTGCTAGCCAGCTATGGCTGCCGCAGTTTCAGTCTGGGAAACCAACGACGAAAATCGGTGGGATTGCGAGTAATCAGCCCCTGCTGCCTGCACGCGAAGGCGCCGATGAGCAAGTCGGCCAGCGGGCGCTTCGGGGTGTCGCTTCCGCGGCGAGCCTGCACATAGAGATTCCAGGCGCGATACGCGCATTCGGTGTCTGCAACAGTCCAGGCCTCGGTGAAATCGATGCCCACTTGGTCGAGAAAGTGTTTCTGAATTTCCAGGTTGCCGGCGAAGGCCGGGGACAATTCAACCATGGTGATTGGACAAAGCACCAGGCCGTCCCGCAGTGACTTCTCCAGCACGTCCGCCGATGCACGTCCGAAACTGGGATCGTCTTCGAGTACGTCGATGAGGACGCAGGTGTCAACCACCCAGCTCATCGGGACTTTTCACCGGCGCGCAGATCCCTCATCCAGTCGGCGGTTCGCCGGGGCCTGCGAAAGGTCTTGGCGAATCCCAGCATGGCCTTGGGCCCGGCGACCTGCTTCCCCGATTCGACCAGCAGCCGGACCTCACGCGACGAGAGCTTCTGCCAGCGCAGCCGGTTTCCCGGCCTGAGCCCCATTTCTTTGCGCAACGAGGCGGGCAGAGAAGCCTGACCACGTTCGGTCAGGGTTGTGACGAGGCTCTTCATCTCTTGAATGTATCATGTAAAAACATCATGTCAATGCGGTCAGCGATGTCACGTGCGATTCGCCGCGTACGTGGAGATTCGGCCAATATCACATCTTGCGGAAGAGATGTGGGCCTGCGGCAGAGCGCCGCTGCAAGGCATGCCTCGGCAGGAGCGTTAATGGCGCTACTGTTATACGCCGTGGTACCATCTGGCGTATAACATGGCCGTGGCTGGTTTCAGCAAGCTCCCGCTCGTGACCCAGACGGTGTACGCCCGCCTTCTCGATTTGCTGCTCACGGCGGAAGCTGGCGTGCCGGTATCTGGCGCATCACTGGTTTCCAAGACCATCCGCGGGCGCCGCTACTGGTACGCCCAGCGGCGGGAGGGCGGGAAGAAAGTCCAGCGCTACATCGGATCGGAAACGCCCGAAGTCGAGGCGTTGCTGGAAAGGTGGCGGCAGGCGCGAAGCGAGGCAGCCAGCCGAGCCGAGCTGGTGGCCATGGCGCGCGCCGGCGGCGCCACCGTCGTGGGGGCCGCCGAGGCCCAGGTGCTGGAGCGGTTGTCGCCGGTTTTCCGCATCGGCGGCGTGCTGGTGGGCTCCCACGCCTTCGCCGTGCTGGGGAACATGCTGGGCGTGAGGTGGCAGGAGGCCATCGTGCGCACCGAGGACGTGGACATCGCGCACGACCACCGGATTGCCGTCGCCCTGGCCGGCGAGGGGCAGCCCGCTGACATGCGCAAGGCGCTCGGCGATCCCTTGCCCCGGTTTTCCGCGCTCAACCCCACGTATCCCGCAACCGGCTTCCGCGTCCGGGGAACTGACGTCGAAGTCGAGGTGCTGACCCCGCTGGTCGGCAGGGAGCGCAGCCGTCCAATCCAGATACCGGCCCTCGGAGTTGCCGCGACTCCTCTGCGATTTCTCGACTACCTCATCGAGGAAACCCAGCCCGGGGCCGTGCTCGGCGGCTCCGGCGTCCTGGTCAACGTTCCCAGGCCGGGCCGGTTTGCGCTGCACAAGCTTATCGTGGCCGCGCGCCGCGGACCCTCTGGCATGCCCAAGGCCGCCAAGGATCGCGCCCAGGCCAGCGAGCTGCTCCGCGTGTTGCTTTCGGAGTTGCCCGGCGAGATCACCCTGGCCCGGAAAGCGCTTTCACGCCACGGCAAGGCTTGGGTCAGCGCCGCCCGCAGTTCGCTCAAGCGCATGGATGCGGACCTCGTCGCTGATCTCCGCCACCTCGGCGTCGGCGGATAGGCAGCACTACGCGTGCGCCAGGGCTTGGTGAGCACGCATCACCCACGCCGGTCCATCAGCTCCACGAACTGGCGTGGCGAGAGGATGCGGATACCCTTGTACTCGCCCAGGACGAGCAGATCGCGATCCCCGGTCAGGATGATGTCAGCCTGGCCGGCGACCGCGGTTTCCAAGACCTTGTCGTCGTCCCGGTCGCGGCACACGGGGCGCGACCGGGCTTGGGGCCGCACCAGCGTTGCCCGCTCGCGGTAGGCTTTCAGCAACGGCACTTGGGCCGGGTCAGTGTCGAACTTGTTGCGCAGGGTTCGCGCCAGTTCGTCCAGCAAGGCGCGCGAGGTAATGATCTCCGTCCGTGGCAACCGGCGCTTGACGATGTCGCGGCATAGGCCGTCGGCAACCATGCCGGCGACGAGGACATTGGTATCGCAGACGACCTTCACGACACGACTTTGAACACATCTTCGTCGGTGTAGATACTCTGGGCGCGCGCCTTGGCGACCAGCACGCGCCGGGTTTCTTCGAAAGCGTCGTCCCACATCTGTTGCTGCACGGCCCGGCGTACGAACTCGCTTTCCGTCATGCCTCGGCCCCTGGCCGCCCGTCCCAGATCGCGCCGCAAGGTCGGGGGCAAACTGATGGTCACGGTTGCTCTCATGTAAGACAATCTATTACAGGCAGGGCACCAGTGCAAGGCGTACCGTGGCAGGCGCACCGAAGGTTGCTGGCGAGGCGCGCAGAGCTGGAAAACCCGACCCGCGAGGCACCGACCAGCACCCGCCGGCAACCGTACTGCTCAATAGGCTGCGCGTGCTACTTCGGCAGCTTCATCACCGTGCCGTTGTTGTAGTCCGTCCAGTAGACGAACGTGGCATCAACGGCGATGGCGTTGGAGCCGTTCTCACCCGATGCGAAAGTGGTGGAAAGGCCGCCGCTTGTGGGCACTTTCATCACCGTGCCGCCCCAGTTCGCCCAGTAAACACTCGTGGCGTCCACGGTGATGCCGAAGGGGTCGGCCTGACCTGATGCCAGAGTGGTGGGGGTGCCCCCGCTTGTGGGCACCTTCATCACCGTGCCACATTGGTTGGTCCAGTAGGCGCTCGCGCCGTCCACGGCGATGCCCGTGGGGTTGCACTGACCTGATGCGAGAGTGGTGGGGGTGCCCCCGCTTGTGAGCACTTTCATCACCGTGCCAGACGGGTTGGTCCAGTAGACACTCGTGGCGTCCACGGCGATGCCCGTGGGGTTGGCCTGACCTGATGCGAGAGTGATGGGGGTGCCCCCGCTCGTGGGCGCTTTCATCACCGTGCCAGCAACCATGTCGGTCCAGTAGACACTCGTCGCGTCCACGGCAATGCCAATGGGGTTGGCCTGACCTGACGCGAGAGTGGTGGGGGTGCCTCCGCTTGTGGGCACCTTCATCACTGTGCCAGTGTACTGGTTGATCCAGTAGACGCTCGTGGCGTCCACGGCGATGCCGTTGAGAATGTAGTTGAGGCTGGCGGGGACGCCGTCCTGACCTGAGGCGAGAGTGGTGGGGACGCCGCCACTTGTGGACACGCCCATCACCGTCCCGAATCCGGTCCTCCAGTAGACGCTCGTCGCGTCCACGGCGATGCCGTAGGGGTGGTTCTGACCTGAAACGAGAGTTTCTTCGGTTGCCACGCAAGTCCCGTAGCCATCGTCGTGGTAGTTCGCCACGCAGGTTCCGTTGGCCGCGCAGGCCCCGCCTCCGCCGTCGTGGAAGCCGGCCGCGCAGCCGGTATGGACGCAGATCCCGGCGCCGTTGTCGTGGTCGCCGGCCACACAGGTTCCGTTGGCCACGCAGGTTCCGCCGCCGTCGTGGAAGCCCAGGGCGCAACCCGCCTGCACGCAGGCCCCGGTGCCGTCGTTGTGATACCCCTCGACGCATGTTCCGGTGGGCTGGCAGGTCCCGTCACCGCCGCTGTGATAACCGGAAGCACAGCCGGTCTGCACGCAGGTCCCGCCGCCGTCGTGGAAGCCGAGCGCGCAGCCCGCTTGCACGCAAGCCCCGGTGCCGTCGTTGTGATATCCCTCAACGCAGGTTCCGGTGGCCTGGCAGGTCCCGTCCCCGCCATTGTGATAGCCGGAGGCACAGCCCGTCTGCACACAAGTCCCGGCGCCGTTGTCGTGGAAGCCGAGGGTGCAGCCGCTCTTGACGCAGGTTCCGGCGCCGTTGTCGTGCCAGCCCGTCGCGCAGGTTCCGTCCGCCACGCAGGTCCCGCCGCCGTCGTGGAATCCCAGGGCGCAGCCCGCTTGCACGCAGGCCCCGGTGCCGTCGTTGTGATAGCCCTCGGAGCAGGTTCCCGTGGCTACGCAGGTCCCGTCCCCGCCGTTGTGATACCCGCTGGCACAGCCCGAGGGCACGCAGGTTCCGCTGCCATTGTCGTGCGATCCCGCTCCACACCCAACGCTGGTTCCGTTGCATACGTAGACCGTGTGCTGGACCTCCGTGGACTGTAGGGTGCCGTCGTTGTTAAGGTCGGGGCCAGTCTGCACAGCCACGCCGCCGCTGGCGCAATTGGTACCGGCAGGCTCGGGCGTGGTCGCGATCAACCAGGACTGGCCATTCTGGCCGTTGGTGCCGTTGGTGCCGTCTCTTCCGTTGGTACCGTTCTGGCCGTTGCAGGTGTAGCTCGTCTGCGCGACCTCGCTCGGATCAAGAGTCTCGTTGCCGTTCGTGTCCAGGCCGCTCTGGATGCGGATTCCGCCGGCTGGGCAGTTCGCGCCCGCGGGTTCATTGTCCTGCCGTATGAGCGAGTTCGCACCCGATGCCCCGGTCGTGCCCGTTGCGCCAGTCGCGCCGGTTGCACCAGTGGCGCCCGTCGCGCCCATCGCGCCCGTCGCGCCGGTCGCGCCCGTCGCACCGGTTGCACCAGTGGCGCCCGTCGCGCCCTGCGGACCAGGAATCCCCTGCGGTCCCTGCACCCCGGTGCTCCCGTTGCACACCACGGTCGTGGACGTCACCTCCGAGGTGTCGAGTGTGCCGTTGCGATTTAGGTCAAGGCCGAACTGGATGCTTGATCCGCCAGTTGGGCACTGGCTGCCGGGGCTTATCGGTGTCACTCGGGAAGCGCCGTTCACGCCGTTCAGGTTGGTCTGAACCCAGGTTCTTGTGCTGCCGTTGCAAACGTAGAACTTGGAATCGCTCGACACGTAGTAGATTTCGCCGTCCCGGCTGGATCCGCAGGTCGGCAGATCCGACGTGGTCAGGGCGAATTGCGCGGCGCTTACGCCTGCAGAAGAAGGCGCGGCCGTCTTGTTCTGGCCAGAACACGCCACCGCACCGGCCAGCAAGCCCAGCGTTGCCAGCACAACATGATTTCGACTCTGACTACGGGTTCTCGTCGTAGGACTCATGAGCTTCCTCCATTCCTCAAAGTGAAATCAGGCGCCTGTCCGCGGCCAGTCACTGCCATCAGAATTACCCCACGTCCAACACGCGATCTCCTGCACCGGTGGGGTAATTCTCATGGCAGTGCTCGCCGCAATGCCGGGGACACTGTAGGAATGTGACGTCCGCGCGGTCCATAGTAAGTTCGTCGAGACGCTCGCACGACGCGAGCGACAGAAAGATCGAAATGGCTGCGCCTCCTTCGCATTCCCCGGCCGCGAGGGTGGTGCCAGTCACATATTCAGAAGCGCGAAAAATCGGACGAGTGAAGAGGTGAATGTAGGCCTGCTTCGCGAAGGGACCAGCGGTCAGTCGCGAAGAATTCGCAGGAATCCTGCAGCGGACACAATCTGAATGGCCGCGTGACCCGCCAAGCGCACCACCTTGAGAGGCAGTAGGTCGCGGCGGTCGTCGGTCACGACATAGTCCGCCAGGCCTTCGATGGCGCATGCGAGGACGGGGTTGTCCTTGGGATCGGTGGAAACGAGATCCACTTGGTACCGGCCGGGAACGACGACCGCGGCGATGGCCCGCACGCTGGCGATGTTGTCCTCGATTTCATGTGGCAAGAGCGGCCGCAAGGGCGCGATACGCTGAACTTCTGGTCGGTAGAAGGTGCGGCGCAGTTCCTCGAGAAGCGGTTCGCTTGAAATGAGATGGAATCGGTCGTCCTGCNNCCTGACCAGCCCACCGGTTGCACCTCGGGCGGTGTGGAAAGCTCGAATGAGTAGCTGGGTGTCGAGAACAGCGCGAGGCCGGCGGGGGCGCATCAGGCGGATCTGCGTGAAACCGAACGCCGCACGGCGCGTACGGCCCGCTCGGCAGCGGAAGCGATCGCGCGCGAACTGACACCCTTGGCGCGCGACCGCGTGTGCGCCAAGGCAAGGGCAAGGCGTGCTTTCGGCGGAAGAACCTGTCTGATGATACGCACCTCCTCCTCGAGGGCCTGGACACGATTGAGAACTTCCGTATTGCGTGGCATCAGTATCCGCCAGTATACCACGATGGCCCTGCAGGTCCTGGTGGCGTAGCGCGCGGGAGTGGTGCCATGCCTCCAGGTCCAGGTAGTCGGGACGGGGTTTGGGTTGGCGCGGCGGATTGCGGATAGGAAGAAGAGGTCACGCATCCTACGGATGGGATGGTTTGGGGCACAACGGACTTCGATACCCATTGCTCGGCTCCCACGTGCAGAACCGGGTCTTCTACCTCCCCATCACAAGGGATCCGGGGCCCATCGCAGACCCGGGGCACCGGCGCCGCATCCACCAAGTCAACGTCGGTGCGGCGCTATCGGAGGCGCGCGGCCGGCCGGGCGGCTTAGAAGCCCGTGACTTCGATGGGGACGTAGCTGTACGTGGTCGAGTTGTTTCCGAGATTACCCTCGCCGTTGAAGCCCCAGCAGTCGATGCGGCCTGTCGCGCTCAGCGCGCAGGTGTGGTCGTCGCCCGCGGAGATGCTCGCGATGCCGGACAGGAG
>PMLB01000259.1:0-22214 GCA_003158735.1 Myxococcales bacterium
GCCGGCACCGATGCCGCCACTGCCGCCACCACTGACAGCACCGTCCTTTGATCCACCGACGAGAACATCCGGAGCACCGGGGGCATCCGGCATCCCGGCATCATATCTGCCGCCAGTGCCGCCCAACCCGCCGTTGCCGCCACCGCTGGCGATGCCACCGACGCCGCCAAGTCCGTCTGGGCCACTGACTGCATCTATGCCCGCTGCCCCACCCGTTCCAGCAGAACCACCGCTGCCACCCGAGGCGATTGGAGCGTCTGGTGAGTTGGCGGTGCCGTCGCCGCTTCCAGCCGCACCTGCGTCGGGCGCCGCCGAAGGCTCGACAGCGCTGTCAGGCAACGCCCGCAGTTGACTGGAGTCGAAGGTACACGCCGCAGTCAGCACAGCGATCAGAAGGAGACCAGTGACATCGAAGCGTGTGAACAAGACAACGAACGCTTTCATGGCCAGTACCTCGCAACCTCACGTCCAGGGTCGGTGATCGCATGGCATCGGCAAGCACAAGCTCATATGAATCACCAGTGGATCTCCTGGACCGTTCCACCCGACGTCCAGCCGACGATCGCACCGTCATCTCGAACCCCGTACATGTTTCCTGTCCAACCACCCGCTATGTTGGTGAAGATGCCCGCAGGTGCCTTCTGTCCGGTGGAGCATGAGATCGCGCCGCCAGCACCCAGTCCGCAGGCAGCCATCTCTCCCAGAGCTACCTGAACAAATGTGCCAGCTGGAGCCGGAGTTCCCGCTGCTAGGCTTCCCCAGCACACGATGGATTGATTGGATCGGAGACCACAACCCATCTCCCAGCCCTCGACAACTTGCGCAAACAACCCAGCAGGCGGGGTCGCCTCATTGCCTGTATTTGAGCCCCAGCACGCCAGGCTTCCATCGGTCTTGATACCGCAGGTCGAGCTTCTCCCAACGGACACCTGAACGTAAACACCAGGCAAGGGAGGAGCCCCCGTCTGCGGCCAGCAGGTCACGGCTCCGCTCGTTCCTACGGCGCAGGTATTGTTTTGCATTCCGCTGGAAATCTGTGTGAACGTGCCCGACGGCAATGCGCCGACATTGCAAGAAGTTCCAGTCCCCAGACATCCGATGGTCCCGTCAGTCTTGATGCCGAAAGCCCCTTGCCCAACCGTCACCTGCTGGTAGCTCCCGGCCGGCGCATAGTAACTGGTGGCACTGCCCAGAGATGGACTGGGCCAGCAGGAAACAGAGCCGTCAGAGCGAAGCGCGCAGCCCTGCGCCGTCTGCTTGAAAGCAACGCCAGGAACCATCGTTTCTCCGTAGCTGCTATAGCCCCAGCACACTGTGCTGTTGTTCAACCCGATGCCACATCCGTGTGAGTTGCCCAGCGATAGTTGTGTCAGAGGCACGCTGGGAGGCGTCGTCAGTCCATTTGAATTGCTACCCCAGCAGATGGCTGACTGATTTGAAGCGATTCCACATGAGGCCAGGCCCCCTGATGATATCTGAACAAATGACCCAGCCGGTGGTGTTGCCTGCTTGCTGGTGTTGGAACCCCAGCACACAACCGAGCCATCCACTTTCAGGCCGCAGGTGTGCTGGTAGCCCGCCGCAACCTGGGTGAAAGCGCCTGCCGGAGCAGCAGATTGGCCATAGGTGTTGTCTCCCCAGCAGGCAACTGTCGTGTCCGACTGAACGCCGCATGTGTGGTACTCGCCGGCCGATACCTGAGTGAATGATCCTGCGGGAGGAGTCGATTGCAGATAGGTATTGTCACCCCAGCAAACGGCAGCGGCCGACGTCACGGCGCACGTGTGACCGTAGCCGGCAGATATCTGGATATACGCCCCTGCTGGGGGAGTGGCCTGGCCCTTAGTGTTGCTCCCCCAACAGACAGCGCTGCCATCCTGTTTGATGCCGCATGTGTGCGACAGGCCAGCCGAAAGCTGGGAGAATGTTCCGGATGGCGGAATCGACTGTCCCTGGACGTTGCTCCCCCAACATAGGACCGTCTTGTCGGTCTTGATACCACAGCTATGGCTTCCCCCGGCGGTGACGTACACGAGTGGCGTCGAAGGTGGTACCGTCGATGTCTGCGTGGCGGTAGCAGTGATCGTGGACACCGTTTGGGTCTGAGTCGCGGAAACCGACGATGTCGCTGTCCGCGTGTTCGTCAGACTCCCTGATTGCGTCTGCGTGGTCGACTGACTCGCGGATACCGTCTGTGTTCCGGTTTGCGTGCTCGTCAGGCTTCCGAATGGCGTTTGCGTTGCCGTCAGGGTTTGGGTTTGCGTCTGAGTCGCAGAAAATGACGACGTCGCTGTCCGCGTACTCGTCAAGCTCCCTGATTGCGTCTGCGTGGTCGACTGACTCGCGGATACTGTCTTTGTTCCAGTTTGCGTGCTCGTCAGGCTCCCTGGTGGCGTTTGCGTCGCCGTCAGCGTTTGGGTTTGCGTTGCTGAGATTGGGGTCGCCGTCTGTGTGCCCGTCAGGCTCCCTGATGGCGTTTGCGTCGCCGTCAGGGTTTGGGTTTGCGTCGCTGAGATTGGGGTCGCCGTCTGTGTGCCCGTTGGGCTCCCTGATTGTGCCTGAGTAGTCGACTGACTCGCGGATGCCGTCTGCGTTCCGGTTTGCGTGCTCGTCTGGCTTCCGGATGCTGTTCCGATGAATCCACCGCCATCGACACTGGATGCGCTCACATCCAGCTGACCGCCACCACCGTCGGCGATGGACACACTGGCGTCCACCGTTTGCGTCCCGGTTTGCGTATTCGTCTGGCTGCCGGATGCCGTTCCAATGAAGCCACCGCCGTCGACGCTGGAATCTATCCGGCCGCCACCACCTTCCACATTCCCCTCCATGCTTGGGCGGTCGGCTGATGCATCGGATTGTGTTGAGCCTACCGCCCGGAGCTGGCCGGCATCGAACGAGCATCCGGCTGACGTCCCCAACGATGCCAGACCCCACGCCGCAAAGAATGATGCCGCCAGTCGCGCAGCTGTCTTCACGATCAGAACCCCACCCTCACCACGGCGCCGGTAGTCCCGCCCGCCACCGGCGCCACCGTCACGGGCTGGCCCTCAAAATAGAACAGCACGCCGGTGGTCACGGCGGCTGCGGCGGCAAGGCCCCAGAAGACGTTGGCCGTGGTCTGGCGCGAGCTGACGGAGTCGATGTCGCTCTGGCTGCACCCAGGTCGTGCCGGGTTGCCGGCGCCGCAGGAACTTCTCAGACTGTCGAACTTGGAATCCATGAGCGTGCCGGCGGTGATGGCTCCCACGGCCAACAACACGGTCGAGCCGGCGGCAACCCACGTCCATTTCCTGCCCATCCACCAGCCCTCACTGCCGCCGCTGGACGCTGACGCAGCTTGTATGCCGAAGTCTGGAGCAGCCGTGTGCGCCGGGATGGCATGGGAAATCGCCACAGGTCGCAACAGTAGGGTCACAGTGGCCACTGAACCCGCCGTCACGTCCACGTCCTCGATCGCGGGCGCGGCGCTTGCGTGCTTGGCTGTGACCTGGTGGCGGCCAGGGGTGACCCAAATCAGGTCAGGCAGCGGGGCCAGCCCCACGCTCTTGCCGTCAACGCTGACCTCCGCACCTCCGGTTTCGCAGTCGACCTGGATTCGTCCCAGCTTCTTCTGGAGCTGAGCCACAGACTTGCGCGCGTCAGCGATCATCTCAGGCGACGCATCGGCGGCGCCCACCAGGAACTTCTCGAAAGCCTCCAAAGCCTCGACGGGCCGGCTGAGATCGCGATTGGCTTGGCCTATGTTGAACATCAGCTTGGGGCTGGGAAACGCGGCATAGGCCGCTTGGAACTTCTCCAGCGCATCAGCAACGTCGCCTTGCTGGTACAGCTTGGTGCCCTGGCCAAGGAGTGCCTGCGCTTGCGCCTTGGCTTGTGGATCTCCTGTCGGCGGCGAGGCTTGCGCGAGAATCGCGAGCAGGATGAGGCAGGTTGCGTGCATGGTCACAGCTCCTCGTACAGTTTCTTCTTGGCCTTGCGTCGGGGAGTAATGGTTTGCTTGGGCTTGTTGGACTCCCCGTCGGTGAAGGGGTTGGGTTTGTTGGACTGCCCGTCGGCGAAGGGGTCCGCCCACTTTGGGTGCTTTGGCCGGGCGGATCTGTGCGCGGGTTGGGCTGTCGTGGCTGCTGTTGATTCCGGCGCAACCGCCGGAGGTGCTGGCGGCTGCGGCAGTGGTGTAGCCACCGGCTGTACCGCGCTTGTGACTGCTGGTTTTGGTGCGGGACTCGAACGGAGCAACAAGAACGCCCCGAGGAGCAGAAGCACCCCGGCCCCTGCGACGATGGCATAGAGCGGCCTAATCCGCCTCAACCACGCCATCGCTGTCTGCACCCACCCTCTAACGCCAGCGACGATGGCATGAAACGAACTGACGCTGGTCTGCGATACACCGGCTTCGACCTTGCGTGCATCCCGTGGCGATGAGCCGGCGGGTTGCATGCGCACGGGTGTCAGGGGAACCTGCGTTGCGCTGTACCCGATGGTCGGATGTGTTGGCGACGTGATTGATGACACCGTTACCGGCGCTGGCGTGACGTCGGCGGGCCGGCCGAACGCGGCGGCTTCAAGCTCGCGCGAGAATTCTCGCATCGACGAGAACCGCTCCGCCGGCTTCTTGCGCAGCGCTCGCCGCAACGCCGTCTCCACGGCCGGCGGCAGGCCAGGCACCCGTGTCGCAAGGGGGTGCGGATCCAGATTGATGATCTGGTACAAGAGCGCAGCCGTCTCGTCAGCCACGAACGGGCATCGGCCGAGCAGCATCTCCCACGCGATACAGGCCAGCGCCCATTGATCAGCGCGATGATCGATGTCGTCGATCATGCCCGTGGCCTGCTCGGGCGACATGTAGTTCGGCGTGCCCATCACCGCCGATGCGCTCGTCAGTTGTGTCCGCGCCGCCTTCATCTTCGAGATGCCGAAGTCGAGCACTTTGACAAAGTCAGGCTCACCAGGAATTTGGACAAGGAACACGTTCCCGGGCTTGAGATCGCGGTGAACGACGCCTTGGTCGTGAGCGGCATTCAACGCCGACGCTACCTGCCTGATCACGTGGACGGTGGTTTCGATCGACAGGCGACTCACGCGGCGCAGGCGATGGTCGAGATCTTCACCGTCGAGGTATTCCATGACCAGGTAGGGCTCGCCGGATTCCGCCTGCCCGAAGTCGATGACGGTCACAAGGTGCGGGTGCCCGAGATGTGACGTGATCTCGGCCTCGCGGTGGAACCGCGCCAGGGCTTCGCGGTTGGCGGCCAGGTCGCGAGCCATCAGCTTGATCGCCACGCGCTTGTTGAGCCTGAGCTGGACGCCCTCGTACACCGCGCCCATACCGCCTTCGCCGAGCAGCCGCGTGATGCGGTAGGCTCCTTCGAGCACCGTGCCCACGAGGGCGTCCATGCGAGGCTCAGCAGGCACGGACGAGTCTCTCCTGCGATGCAACCCCTCGAAGAGGTGGCATGCTCATCGGCTCAAGTGCCCGTGGCACTGGCTTCGCATCCTTACTGCCGAAATCGCCCAGAGGACTTCTCCTTCCGCGCTCTGTGAACCATCATGTGGGAGACCCACTTACTTGGAGTGCGCCATGTAGATGGTAGGTCCAACTTGACCACTTGGTCAATGGCAGTGGCTTGACCATAGGCTCCTACTCTCCGCCGAGCCCGACCCGTAGGCTGCCGGTGAGTGAACTAGCGAATGCCCTTCAACCCGAAAGACGTGGCACGTGCTGTCCGGCAGCACCGTGTCGCTGCTGGCCTGACCCAGGCAGAGTTGGCCGAGCGTGCTGGGCTGGCATTCGAGACAATTTCGCGTGTCGAGAGTGGACGGGAGCCGCCGTCGCTGCGCACCGCTGTCGGACTGGCAGACGCGCTCGCCGTCTCGATTGACGCTGTCGTGGGCCGTGACCCTGACCTACCGACGCCCAGAGAGCCGCGCGTCGCTCCTGATGTGCGAAGGCTCCTTGCGAGCGTGCAGCGGCTCGACCCCGGAATGCTCAGGCACCTGAACGCCCTGGTGAGAGGACTGGCGCATGGGCGAAAACTAACGCGCCGACCCGCGCCCTGAACGCAGTCCTGGCTCACCTGGCACCCCAGCGACTTCTTCACGCGGCACGTTCGCGTGGCATACGTGGCAGGTATATAGTTCGCGCCCGTGCAGACACTGTATCCTCGGCGCTACGGGCGCTACGTGCTGGTCGAGCTGCTGGGCATCGGGGGCATGGGCGAGGTGGCATTGGCACTCACCGGACACCCCGGCGACTTCAAGCGCTGCGTGGTGAAGAGACTTTTTCCGGACTGCCGAGGAGATGCTGCGGTGGAGGAGCGGTTTCGACGCGAGGGGGAGCTGGTGTCGCGTCTGTCCCACAGCGGGGTGCCGCAGACACTGGAGGTCGGCGAGTGCGATGGAGAGCAGTTCATAGCGCAGGAGTTCATCGACGGACGAGATCTCGGCCAAGTGATGGCTTCCTGCGCGACGACGGGAACGCGCATGCCGGTCTTGCTCGCGCTGTACATCGTGATGAAGGTGGCAGATGCGCTCGCGTACGTGCATGAGGCGGGCAACCTGGGCGTCGTCCATCGCGATGTTAGCCCCAGCAACGTGCGGCTTAGTTGGCAGGGTGAGGTGAAGCTGATTGACTTCGGCATCGCACGGGCCGCAGCCCAAACCGGGCTGACCCAGATGGGACAAACGGTTGGGAGACCGAAATACATGGCCCCCGAACTCCTCGAAGGCAGGGCGGCGTCGCGCGCTTCCGATGTCTACGCCCTAGGCGTTGTCCTGTGGGAACTCCTGGCAGGACGACCGTACCTTACCGAAGGCAAGATGCGCTTGGTGACCGACTACAACTCCGATGTGTCGGAGGATCTCGCATTGGCGGTGATGGTCGCGCTGAATCCGGTGCCTAGCGGTCGCTACGCCACGACCGCAGCCTTGCTAGAGGCGCTCGCCAAACAGGTGCCCGCAGATTTCTCCGGGACCGCCGCTCTCCGCGAGTTCTTGGCTGATCGTTGGGATGTGGCCCGCGAGGCGCGCCTGCGCGAAACCGCAATCGCGGAGGCTGCCCCTCTGCTTGCGGCCAGCTCTACACTGTTTCCGTCCTCCGTCCCGGCACCCGTCCAGCGGCGCGGAAGAGCTGTTCGCCTCGTAGGTGGTTCTGTCCTGCTAGCCGCTGCTGGCTTCGCCGGTGTCTGGTGGCTGCATCGATCGGACGCGGGTGGTACGGGTTCGTCGGTTCCGACAAGTTGGGTTCGCAACGATGCTTCCGCGACGCCTCCCGACGTGCCGGATTCTGCCCTTGTGGCGGCGGATGTCCAACCAGCGCTGCCCGTACCCGTGACACCGACGTCACGTCGACGCCTCGGTCAGGCGCGGTCGCGAGCGCCGGAACGAAGCCTAGAGACGAAAACGACGCAGTCCTATAAATCCTTGCTGGAGGACGCAGAAGAGGCGTTCAGAAACGGTTCCGTCGCTCAAGCGATCGCCCTGGCGCAAAGAGCTGCGGAAGTTGGCGGCGGTGCGCGAGCGCGAATCGCTGCTGGTGGGATGCTGGTGCATGAAGGTCGACTGCGTGAAGCGGAAGCCGAGTTTGCGGCGGCTCTTCGAGTCGCGCCCGACAACGCCGAGGCAGCGGCGTGGCTGGAGAAGCTAAGGGCGAAGATACCTTGATTCAGATGTCGTAAGAAAGCCGGTGGCGTCGGAGAAACGCGCGAACGGGCCCGTAGTCTTTTTGGATTACCACGCCGGCGATGACGCGTATAAAGTTCCCTCATGTCAAAGTCGGCGATTCGGTATCTCGGAGGTGTCATGCATTCTTTGGTATTTTTCCTGGGTCTGCTGTGGGGCGCGGTTGGTGCCACGGCTGCCGAGCGCTATGTCGTGGTGGAATCGCGGCCACTGACCTTGCGTGCAGAGGAAAGGGCTCAGGTGTTCCGTGCGATTGCCGACGGCCTTCGCGCGACGGGGCGGGAGGTGGCAGGCACGCAAGTGGACGGGGAGTGCACCACGCCGGCCTGTTGGATGGACGCGGCAGCAGCCGCAAAGGCGACAGACATTCTCGTCGTTGCCGGCTCGTCCGAGAGGTTTGGGTGGACGATATCGCTCGAACACAGGAACGCGGCGGGCAGCTTGGTGTGCCGGTCCAGTTACGATTGCAAGTCCTGCCCGTTTGTTCCGGTGATCGATGGGGCTCGTCTGGTGGTTCAAAAGATGCTGAACTTGGCCCCGGCGGAAAAGTACGTTGCGACAAAGATGCCGCCCTTGCCGGCCATCCCTCCTCGCGCCCCACCCGTTGTCGCCGCTTTGCTGGATGATGCGGAGAAATCCTTCCGGGAGAACAGAATCGAGGAAGCAGTCAAGTCTGCTCGGGCAGCGGTTCGGGCGGGTGGTGGCACGAGGGCACGCCTAGTCGAAGGGCGGATCCTGTTTGGCGCGGAGAGACTGGAGGAATCCGAAGCCGCTTTCGCGGCGATCTTGCAACTAACCCCCGACAATGAAGAAGCAGCGATGTGGTTGGAGAAGCTTAGGGCGCGCTGAACTATGACAAATCTCAAGAACCGGCAGGGGAGTATCCTAGAAATGCGACGACGTTCTCGGTCATGTGGCAGCCATGCCGTCAGACTGGCAGCGTGCTGCATGATCATTCTTCTGGGGATGCTCTGCGGCTCAGGTGCTGCGACTGCGGCGGAAAAGTACCTGGTGCTGGAGAAGCCACTGGACTTCCGGGTCGAAGAAAGTGAGCGTGTGATGCTTGCGATCACGCAAGGGCTTCTTGCGGCCGGGTGTGAGGTAGTGGTCAAGAAGGAGGGAAGGGGAGACGCGTGTACGACGCCAGCTTGCTGGCGGAATGTCGCGGCAGCGGCGAATGCGACCGACCTGCTCATAGTTTCGGGCGGCCATGAGGAGTTTGGATGGAGGCTATCGCTGGAACACAGGAACGCTGCCGGGGGAATAGTGGAACGGCCGAGTCAAGTCTGTCACTTTTGCCAGGTTCCGGCGATGGCCGAATGGGCACAAGCGGCAGTGAAAGGGACAGTGAATACGGCCCGCGCTGAAAGATTGGCCGCTATCCCGGCTCCAAAACCCGCGCCGCCTCAGCCCACCACAACCGCCCCTGCAGCAGCCGTTAGCAAGCCTCCCCTGACCACCAGCACGCCGGCGTCACGCTCCTTTAGATGGGTGCCGTGGGCAGTCGGTGCCACCGGCGCACTGGTTCTTGGCTACGGGGCGTGGGCGCTCCACAAGGACGGGGAAAAGACGGGTTCCTGCGGCCTTTCGTCTGCCGGGCAGAAATCTTGCGACGAGTACGACTGGAAAGCCCGAGGTCTTGGCGGAGTCATCGGGGGCGGCGCGCTCCTTGTCACGGGAGTGATTTGGGTGTTGCTGACCTCTTTCGACTCGCCGCCGCCCGTTTCAGTTTCCGCTACTGATGTGACCCTGACGGTGAGGTTCTAGCCATGCGCAGCTCTTTCGTTTTGGCGCCATTTTGCCTGGTGCTCGCCTGCTCTTCCACGAAGTCGGAACTTGTGCGATGTGATACCGATCCCGAGTGTGGTCCCGGCTTTCGCTGCGATATTCAAAGCCACGTCTGTGTTTGTAGTGGGACGAGCTTTCCCGGCTGCAACAAATTCGTGGATGCGCGACCAGCGGTTGCCGACGGTCAGGAGAGTGTCGTCGAGGTTGCTACCGGGTTCGATGCCGAGGAAGAGTCCGTCGCCGCGCCCGACGCATCGGTCGACACGGCGGCGGATGCTGCGGTCGATGGGCCTGGGTGCAAGGTCAACGGGGATTGCCAGGCAGGCCGGCCGGTGTGCACCGCTGGTGTCTGTGTGGAGTGTTCGGTTGCGGGTGACTGCAAGGATCCGGCGCGGGCGTTCTGCGTGGGCAACGCTTGTGTGGGATGCGACCAGGCCGGGGCCAGTGCTTGTGCCGGGATGGTCTGCGCGCCTGCGAGTACGGTCGGCGTCGGCGGGCAATGCGTGCAGTGCCTGACGAGTGCGACGTGCGCTGCGGTCACGCCTATCTGCGCGGCCAATGTCTGCACCGCTTGCACGGCATCCAGTCAGTGTGCTGCCCGAAGCAGCACGACACCGGCCTGCTCCGCCAGCGGCACCTGCGTGCAATGCACAGACAACGGCACCTGTTCCGGTGCCACCCCGGTCTGCGACACGACGACAAACCAGTGCGTCCAGTGCGTCTCCAGCGGGACCTGCCCGGCAGCCACGCCCATCTGCATGGCCGATGTCTGCACGGCCTGTTCGACGGGAAGTCAGTGCGCAGCCAAGAACTCCGCCACTCCAGCCTGCTCCGCCACTGGCACCTGCGTCCAGTGCATAGACAACAACACCTGCTCGGGCGCTACCCCGGTCTGCGACCCGACGACAAACAAATGCGTGCAGTGCCTGACCAGCGCAGGGTGTTCAGGCGCCACACCCATCTGCACCGCGAACGTCTGCACCGCCTGCACCACCGCCAACCAATGCGCTGCCAAGAGCCCCACCACCCCGGCTTGTGCAACCAGCGGCCCCAGTGCTGGGCAGTGCGTGGCGTGCACCGACAACAACACTTGCTCTGGGACCACATCGGTCTGTGACCCGACGACCAACAAATGCGTCCAATGTGTGTCGAGCATGACCTGCCCCGCGACCACGCCCATCTGCACCGCGAACGTCTGCACCGCCTGCAGTACACCCGCCCAGTGTGCCGCCAAGAGCCCCGCTGCTCCGGCATGTGCCACCAGCGGCACCGGTGCTGGGCAGTGCGTGCAGTGTACTGACAACAACACCTGCTCGGGCACCACACCGGTCTGCGACCCAACGACTAACAAATGCGTGCAGTGCCTGACCAGCGCAGGATGCTCGGGCGCTACTCCCATCTGCACGAACAACACCTGCAGCGCCTGCACCACATCGAGCCAATGTGCCATCAAGAGCCCCATCGCCCCGGCCTGTGCCGGCAGCGGCGCCTGCGTACAATGCACGGGCAACAGCACCTGCTCGGGCACGACGCCCATCTGCACTGCCAGCAATACCTGCCGTGGTTGCATTGCCGACAGCGAGTGCGTGGCCATAAGTCCGGGAGTGTGCATGAGCCACCAAGATGCCCGCTGCGCCTCAGACGCCGAGACAGTCGTCGTAGCCGCCGGAGGCTCGCTGCCAAGCGTGGCCGCCCTAGCGGGCAAACGCCTGGTAGTAGTCCGGGGGGCCGTTACCGGAGACACCGCCTGGACGCTCACCGGCCTGGCCCAGATGTCGCTGGTAGGGCAGAGTTCGGCTACGATCACGGGGAGCGCTGGTGCGAACGCCCTGACGTCAAGCGGTGGCGATCTCTATATCCGAAACGTCACATTCACAGGTGCCTCAGGTGGAACTGGGCTGTCTGTCACTGCTGCGGGAAAGCTGACCCTGGACCACGTCACGACCACCGCTAACGCAATCGGGCTCTCCTGCGCCGCCGGAACAACCGTCACCGCGAGCGCCCTGTCGGCCACAGGAAATACCGCCTTGGACATCACGACGGCGACCTGTTCCGGCGTCACCTCATGCGGTACCGCCAGCACCACCTGCGGAGCGCAACCATGAAGCAGGGGCCGCCGCTCAGCCCTTTGCCAGTCACGCGCCTGCGAGCCCGCCACATCCTTGGCCTCTGCCTGCTATTTGGATGCAACAAGGTGGAGCGCGACTGGAGCAAGTGCGCCGGCGATGCCGCCCCATGTGCGTGTGGGGCGCAACCATGACCCACCATTGGCGCAATATTGCCGGAGCCACGCAACCGTCGGGGTAAGCCGTCGATAAACATGGCGAGAACAGAAGAGTGGCAGACGAAGAGCTTCTCAAACGCGGGATGTTCGTAGATCGCTACGAGATCCGCGAGCTGCTGGGCGTGGGTGGACAGGGTCAGGTCTATCGGGCGCACGATCCTGTCTTGAAGCGGCCGGTCGTGATCAAGGCGTTGGCGATCATGACGGATGATTTTCTGCGGCGGTTCACGCGCGAGGCGGAAGCCATAAGCAAGATGTCGCACAACAACGTGGTGGACATCTTGGACTTCAGGGTCGAGGCCGGCCGACCGTACATCGTCATGGAGTATCTGGCGGGGCAGGACCTGGCGGCCCGCCTGGCCAAGGGACCGATGGAGGTGGGTGAGGCTGTCGACATTGTGCTCGCGGTATGCTCCGGTGTGTTTGCGTGCCATCGACGCGGCGTCATCCACCGCGATCTGAAGCCCAAAAACGTGTTTCTGTCGCAGTCTGCGGACTACGGCACGGTCGTGAAGGTGTTGGATTTCGGCATTGCTCGCGTTGCTCAAGGTGTGGACGACAGCATCACGGAGGTTGGCTCGGTCGTGGGAACACCACGCTATATGGCGCCCGAACAGCTGCGAGCGGGAGGCGTGGTCGACGAGAAGACAGATCAATACGGCGTCGGGATGCTGCTGTATGTTTCGCTGACTCGGGAATCGCCCTGGGGAAATTTCCGCGATGCCGATCTCGTGCGGGCGATTCTTCAAGGCCGGTATCCAGGTCCGCGCAAGTTTCGGCCCGAAATTCCGGAGGGCCTGGAACAAATCATCCAGAAAGCCATGGCCGTGGATCGCGGGGCTCGATTCATGTCCATCCACGCACTTGGGCAGGAGCTGCTGCGGTACGCGACGCCAGAAGGTCAAACGCTGTGGACCGGGCATTTCACGAATGTCCCGCGTCCGATGCTGCCCGCGCTGTCGGTCGCTTTGGCCAAACCAATCGCGGTCACGGAGGTGCTGAGCGCTGCAGACGGAAACCAAGATGCAAGCGAGACGGACACAACGGAGAAGGATGCTGCTCACTCTGACAGCCCTTGGGAAAAGGGTTTGGGTTCGGCGGCGGCTCCGCTCGTCCCCACCAAGATACTCCCAATTCACGCCGCGCAGGGCCGCGCGACAGGAAGCATTGGCGCGGTGCCCTCGGGTCCTTTACAGGAAATTCGCGCGATGGACTTGCCACGAAGTGCACCTGGGGTTGCAGCAAAGGCGGCAGGTCTGACAACGAGGACCATGAATCCGCACAATCGCGGTGTCGACGGCAGTCGGCGGATGCGCCGAATCCTTGTGGGTATCGCCGGATTGGCCTTGGTGGGGGCGGCTGCGGGGGCGGTGTTGTGGTTGTCTGCCGGTCTTCTTTCCCGTGGGCGACCGCAAAGACATGGGGCCGCTTCCAACCCTGTGGCGAGTACGACAACGGACGCGGCGGATACGCGATCGACCGTCGAGGGGCAAGCCTCGAACGCTCTGCTGCCATCCCAAACCGGGGCAGGCGCCATGCGGCCGAGCGACTCGATGGAGCGCGAGCAGGTGCCGCAAGCCGTCCACAAAGCTGCGGCCACGGAGTCAGTACGAACGGAGAGCCGCAAGAAAAGAGGGGAAGGGCGCAAACACCCACGCCTGCAGTTTCTGGACGATGGTTCACCCCTCTTGGAGTAGCGCATATGTCAATCGGAATGCTTGTGCTGGCGCTGTTGCTGAGCGCGGAGAGTGAGAAGGAGACGGATTCGGATAATGAGGCAGTTCGGCACGAAAAGGCTGCCGCGCTGATGAAGATGGGAGTGGAATTCCGCCGGCAGGGAGAACACGCGGAGGCCCTGCGCCGATTCCAGCTTGCGCACGAACTCGCGCCGAGCGGACAGACTATGGTGCAAATTGGTCTGGCTGAGCAGTCTCTGCAACGCTGGGGCGCTTCCGAGGAACACCTGAGCCGTGGCCTGTTGCAGTCCGATGCATGGGTCGCGAAGTTTCGCAATGTCATTGATGCGGCTCTGACGACGGTGCGTGGACACATCGGAGTTCTGGAGATCACTGGGCCTGCCGGTGCCTTGGTGTCGGTTGCAGGGGTGTCCAAGGGCACACTGCCAATCGACGAAATACGGGTGAATGAAGGCTCGACCATTGTGGTGATCGCGGATCATGGCTCACCACCGTGGTCCAGGGTCGTAACTGTGCGAGGCGGTACGAGGACAACGGTAATGTACGCAAGGCCCGTCGTGGCGAGCGCCCCGAGTGCGGCAGCGGCAGTATGTCCGCATCAAGAAATGGCGAAAGCGAGTGCTGTCGCCACCGACCAGCGCTGGCGTGACGTCGTGGGCGGAGGATTGGTGGGTGCCGGTCTTGTCTCCGTGGGGTTCGGTTCATATGCCCTTTGGAAGAGCGAATCGACCGCCCCAGGCTGGGTCGGCGTCAGTGTTGGCGGGGCCACGATCTTGGGAGGATTGTTGGTGCTGTTTTCGAGAGACGCAGGCAGCGGGAACAAGGTGGCTTTTGGCGTGACGCCGGCTGGGATCTTTGCGCGAGGGAGGTTCTAGCAGTGGGAACAACTGTCAATCTCACCAAGTACACGGCGACTCACACGGTATGGCTCTAGGGCGCTCGCATGCAGGGCCGATCCGGCGAAGTTCCGAAAACGCGCTCGCCGTCGAGAGCACGATAGACCTTGAACCGCATCGAGGGCAGTTCCAGGACGCCGAATGTGGCCGGCCGGAACTCGTCGGGCACGATGAGTGGGCCGGCCTGTCTATAGATGTAGGCTTTCCCGCAGCAGGCTCCGGGGTTCAGTATTTTTCCGGGAGGGACGTCCACCATCAGCTCGAACTCCACGTGCGTGTGGCCGACTATCAAGATCTGGGCGTGGGCCTGCTCCAGCAGCCGGTGCCGCAGTTCCGGGCCGGTGGTTTCCTTCACCACGCCCTCCACGTCGCTGCCCGGTCTGGCGTGCCACATCGCCACGCGGACGCCCTCCAGCTCGCCTTCCCAATGGCCAGGCAACGTGGCCAGCCAGGCAAGGGCCTCGCGCGAAAGGTCGATGCCGCCACCGACATAGTCGGCGATATTGCAGGGCTCGAAAAAACCGCGCACGTCCTTGCGCCGATGGCGGCGCTCAAGCGCCCAGCGTTCGTGGTTGCCTTTGATGCAGATCACGTTCTTCTCGGACTTGAGGCGCTGGATCACCTCCTCCCCGAATGGCTCCATCTCGATCAGATCTCCGGTGCAGAGAATTGGAGTGCAACCCATCTGATGGAGACGGGCCAGGGCGGCGTCGAGCGCGAAGATGTCGCCGTGGACGTCGGCCAGCACGCCGACGAGCCTAGGCAAGCCGGATCCCTTCGCTGGCAACCGCGTAATGAGGGGTGCCGTAGGCTTCTTTCCACTCCTCGAAGGTGGCCTCGTCGGCAAGGTACAGGACGATTTCCTTGGCGTCGTCGCCCAGGGCCTTGTGTGTCGCCCCGGTCAAATCGGCGGTTTCTCCCGCCCAGTCCTCCGGCATCTTTCCCACGATCACCAGGATGTAGATCTCATCCCGGGCGGTGGCGTCGCCCCGGGCATACGAGTCGAAGATGTACGCCTTCGCTCCGCGCTCGGCCAGGGCCTTCGTGACCGCGTTCCGGATCTCGGCAAGGGTCAGGACGCCCCGGCCCAGTCGCGACCACCGCGCAATCGCCGCCCGTCGGGCGAGACGCGAACGTTGCTGCGCGCCGAATGAAGGTGTGCGTGGTCTGCTCACGGCTTGCCCTCCTCTGTGGTGTTGCGCCCTCCCCAGAGCCAGCCAGCGAAGAACGCGGCTGCAGCGGCGTCGCCGGCAGCCGGGCAGTCCGCCGCATACCCGGCAAAATGGAGTGCAAGACCGGCCAGGGCGACCCTGGCCAGGAACCTCAGATCTAGCTCCGCCGCGAGCTTGTCTTCCGTCGTTTCGTCTTGGTCTTCCATGATGCCACCAGGCGGTCACACACGGCCGCCTTCCTGTTCTCGCCTGATTTCCTGAGGTACTCGGACAGAGCTTCGAGCGCCTCGACCAGGTCATCTTTGGCCGCCGCCGCCGTCGGGCCGACGCCGTACACGCCACGAACGGCTGGCGCCTTGGCCGACCAGATCCCATCCTCCAACCAGAAGACGAAGTGGTACCTGTGGCTGTAGGGAGCTTGTGGCTTGTCCCCGCGAGGGCCGAGCCCAAGCCTCTCACGCATCTCCGTGCTTGAGATCGCGCGGACGCGGCCGGCCTCCAATTCGGCGATCCGGCGCTCTGCAATCCTCGCGTCCCTGGCGTCGGCCCGGGCCTCCGCCGCCTCGCGCTCGGCCTTGGTCCATGTCTCGCGCAGCCACTTCTCCAGCCTTGGGATCTCAAGGACGAAGTCCCAGATCTGTCTCGGGGTCATCGTCGGGCTGCCGCGCAGGCCAATCATCTTCTTGAGGCGGACCAGGGCGCTCCAGTCGACAGCCGGGTGCCGCAGTCTGACCCTGGTGGGCTGGCGGGACGCAGCCTCCCCAATTTGTTGTATGTGGCGCATGGCCGCGTCCTGGTGTGGGCGGCTCGCCGAGAATTTTGCGAAATTCAAACCCTCCAAGCACTCCGGGATGCGCTTGCAGGCGATGAGCATATCGTTGAACCATGCGCTGGCTGGCTTAGGTCCCAGGACCAGGTCGCCGCCCCAGTGCTTGTGGGATTTGTTCGCGACCGACTTCTTGCTCTTCACCGCAATTTCCTCCCAAGCACGGAGGCCTCCTCGATGGCGAACCTCCACAGGTCACCGACGGGCATGACCATGACGGCCTTTGTCTCCCTGAGTTGATCCAGCCGCTCCCAGTCGATGCCCGGGAGTCTGGCCCTCGATGCCGGGGGCTGGCCGGCCGCCGCGTGGCCGAGGTACACCAGTTCCATCCTGATGGCGTCCAGGATCGTCTCGTTCGCGGAGAACGCTGCCAGGTCCAGTCCCTCCAACCGCTCCGCGATGCTCCTGCAAGTCTCCGCAATCTCAAAGAGCTGCACGCACGGCTCGCACAGCACCGTGACCCAGCGTCCCCGCTTCCCGATTGTCCCAGGCTCGCCGCAGACCAGGCATGTCCGCTCGGACTCCTCTTCCGCCTCGTTGATCGCGGCTTCCATCTCGGCGTCAAGGCTCAGATCTCGCGGCACGCTTTCCTCCCTCTCGAAGTACACGGCGAGCCGGCCCCATTTTTCCTTAAGCTGATCGATGTGGTTTGACGGATCGACAGCCAGCTTCGCGGACAGCCGATCGACGAGTTTGAACCAGCCATCGCCCACGTCGAAGCCGTCCCGCGCGAAGGGCCTGGCCGCGTTCGAGGGTGTGGCCCACGCTTCCCGGTAGAGGGCGGGGAAGCGTTCGAGGAGGGACAGGACGTGGGCAGCCGTCATGTCGAGGCGGCTCCTGTCGCCCGAGGCGGCGAGAAGCGTAGTTCGCTCGAAGACGGTCTTGGACCGGAGGGCGACAAGCTCGTCGTAGCTTGAGCCGGCGCCCTTCATCGCAACTTCCTTTCCAGCACGGAGGCCTCCTCGCTCGCGAACCTCCACAGCTCGTCCACGGGCATGCCCTTGACGGCTGCGGCGTCCTTGAAATGTTCCAATCTGTCCCACCCGATGCCCGGGAGCCTCTCCCGCGACTTCGCGGGCTGGTCGGCCGCCGCATGGCCGATATCCACCAGGGCGAGCCTGACGGCGTCCTGGATCATCTCGTTCGCGGAGAACGCTGCCAAGTCCAGGCCCTGCACTAGCTTCCCGATGCGCCCGCAAGCGGCTGAGATCTCGTCGATCTGATCGCACGTCCCACACCGGACACTCCACCAACGGTGCCGCTCCTCGTGCGTGCCGGGCTCCCCGCAGACTTCGCATGTCCGCTCGGACTCGTCGGCCGCCTCGCGGATCTCGGCTTCGATCTCGGCGTCGAGGCGCGGGTCTCGCGGCACGCCCTCAGCTCTCTCGAAGTACACCTTCAGACGGCCGTATTTTTCTTTGACCTGGACGACCTGGAAGGCCGTGTCTTTGGCCAGCCTCGCCGAGATGCGGTCGACGATGCGGAACCACCCGTCGCCGATCTCGAATCCGCCTGTGGCGAATCGGCTCGCCGGGCTCGTCGGCGCAGTCCATGCCTCGCGATAGAGGCCAGGGTACTTTTCGAGGAGCGCGAGCGCGTGCTCCGGCGACAGGTCGAGCCGGCTCCGCCCGCCCGGGGCGGCGGGCAGCCCCGCGAGGAGCCTCTCCATCCACGGTCTCAGGCTCTTCCTCCGCGCCTCTTCCGCCGTGCAGGCATCGCACTTGACCGACCAGCGCCCCTCGCGCTGTGCGTGCTTGCCAGGCTTTCCGCACCGCTCACACGTGATCTGAGATTCCGCCACCGCCTCCGCCAGGGCGATGTCCGTGCCCTCCTCGATCTCACTGGGGGGCAAGGGGCTCATCTCGAAGGAGATCCTCAGCAGGCCGAACTTTTCCTTGAGCTGGCCGACGACGAGGTTCGGATCGGCGGACAGCCTCGCGGACAACCGACCGACGATCTCGAACCAGCCGTCGCCGCATGCGAAGCCCTCCCGGGCGAAGGGCGGCGAAGACGGAACGGGCGAGGCGTCGGCCAGGCGGTAGAGACTCGGATGCCGCTCGATGAGCTGCTTCGAGTGCTCGACGCTCATCTCGCGATAGCCACGGGGAGAGATGCCTGAACCGAAGAGGCCCTGGGCGAGGCACTCGCGCACGGTGGGCGGCGTGGGGATGTCGAGCTTGAGGGCGTTGGGGTTTGTGAAACCCGCGGTCCTCAGCTTCTTCCTTTTCGGGGCCTGCTTGATTTTCGTGACCATTGTTTTTCACCGGAGGCGATAGATGGTCAGCAGCGCGGCCCACCCGTAGTCCAGGAGGCCGGGCGGCCGTTCGTACTCGTGGGCGAACCGTATGGCCATATCGAGCAGGTACCGCGCCCAGAAATATGCCTCGACGATGGGGCGGGTGTGCAGCGTCCAATCGCCATTGTGAGACAGCTCCCACTTCTTCCCGGTGCCAGCGGCGATGATCTCCTCGATGTAGTCGTCGAGCCTGCCCGGCACGGGCGCCAGGGCGCGGAGGCGGGTCACGATCTCAGTCGTGTGGTGTTGCGCCCAATAGACCTTGTTCGAGAGGTGCAGGAGTCGATAGGGAACGTCCTCGTCGGCTCGCGCACGGCAGTCGCCGCACAGCCTCTCCAGCTCGGGGAGGGCGGCCTTGAGATTTGCGAGCAGGAGAGATTCCCCGGGGCGCGAGTCATCGGGGCTCTCCTCGGCGGGGTTCACGGTCTCGATCTCAAGCCTGTAGCGCGGACGGGGCTTACCGTCCCGCTTCTGGACGACGATCTTGGCCAGGAAGTCGACGACCGACATCGTCGAGAACTCATGCATGGGATCGTCCTCGATGGACATGTCGAACTTGTCGAGAGGCCGGGGTTTGTAGGGCACGCGCTCGCGCCGCTCGACCGCTGGCGCCGTGGCCACGATCATCAGCGGCCGATACTCGGCGCCGTCGATCCAAGGGCGATAGATGTCGTTGAACCATCGGTCGAAGTCCGCCGGCCCGTCGACGAAATACAGCGCGTGGTTGCTGAACGCCTCACCGTTGTCGAAGATGAAGATCATCGTTGCACCATCATCAATACTGCCCGAACGTCGGTCCCCTGATCGGCGAATGTGTCTTCTGGAAATTCTTCCCAGGTCGTGGCCAGCGGACGCAGCTCCGCCTGCTGGCGGGGACCGTTCGCGCAGAGGGCGACGAGAACGCCGTCGCGCTCCAAGAAGTGCAGGGCATGCGTGATGTGCGCAATGTCGGCGCCATTGTGAAAGGGCGGGTTCATCAGAACTTCGTTGAAGCGGCCGAGCTGCTCGACGGTGCATGCCAGGAAATCCGCACAGAACGCTTCACCGTCGGCCAGCAGGCTGGAAGGCAAGACATCGCAGAGGGCGCGATTGATCTCGACCGCGTAGATCTTCGCCGTTGGCTCCGCGTCGACAATTGCGTGGAGCAGGTTGCCGGTGCCGGCGCTGGGATCTAGGACGCGGTCGTGCCAGCCGATGTCGGCGAGCTTGGCCATGTGGGCGGCGAGCGCTGGCGGGGTGGGGAAGAGCTGGGTCGACACCACGACCTGTACGCCGTCCTTGAGCGCTTGCTTCATCGCCGCGATGTCGGGCGGAGTCTGTTCGCGCGTTGCTGGCCTGGCCTGCCTCGGCGCCTCGGTCAGAAGCGCGAACCCGCAGCCATCGGGAGTCTCGGCGATCCGCTTCGCCTCCCTCGCGGCGTCGACCTCTGCCTTGCTCATCACGGCGGTCAGCTTGTCGAAGGGGACCGTGCGGGTGAAGTTCTTGCCGCCGTTGCCCCAGTTGTCCAGGACCGTGACCGAGATCTTGTTCACCTTCTGAATGTAGAGCCAGGTCCCACGGCTGACCCAGCACTTGCAGGCTCCGCCTTTCTCGGGCTTGGACTTGTCGGCGACGGTGCCGCCGTCGGCCGCCAGCATGGCGCGTTCATAAGCCAGGCGGTTGTCGAGGTGGGCAACCCAGCGGCCGTAGTGGTCGATCAGCGTGTTCGCCGCCGCCACGCACTCGGCCTGCAATGCCTCCGGCGTGATCTTGCCGCTTTCAAGGTCGGTGTGCAGGCCGCAGCGTGCCCAGCGATCGCATTCCACGACATGGAGCGGCCGTTGCAGGAAGGTCGTCTCCGCGCCGTCCTTGCGCTTGATGCTGTTGGGCTCGTGGAGCTTTGTCCACACCCCGAGCCGCGATCTCTGGATGCCCAAGTCCTTCTCGGCTTTCCGTTTCTCGGCTTCCAGCTTCTTGATCCGACGTGCGCGGACGGCTGGCATCTCCTTGTACTTCGCGGCCCGGATGGCGCCAGCCGCTCGCTGCTGCCAATACCCGACCGTCTCCCACAGGCGGACGGCCCGGCGCATGCCGTTCTCGATTTTTTCGGCGTCGCGCCGGGCATGGCGCTCTGAGTGGTGGCAGACGAGGATGGGCTGGCCGAGGGGGATGCCGTCGGCGATTGCCGAGACTGACTTGCGAGCCTGCTCGGCGTCGGCGGCTCGCTTGCCCTGGTAGCCATCGAACCGCTCGGCACGCTGGGCGGCGCGGTCGGCGAGATTCGTCTCCTCGTCGCCGATGTCGCCGGCCAGCTCGACGAGCAGATCTTCACGAGCAGGAGTCCAGACCGCGTAGAACAGATCCTGCTTGGGAGCCCAGCCAAAGCCAGCGGCCTTCACTCGCGCGTAGGCCTCGGCGTCGGGGCGCGAGCTGGCGCGGACACGGAGCTTGTCGTCGGCGGGGTCATAGGTGGCGTCGAAGGTAATCACGAAGCACCTCCATCCGCCCAAGTGAGGAAGGAGATGCTGAGCCAGGAGCGATCGGAGGATTCGGTCCAGAGGAAAGAGATGTTCTCGGGCGGGATGGGAACGGTGGGGCTCGGCATGTTCTTGACCTCCACCGATAGCTTACCAAGCGGATATACACTTTGATATAGTTATATCCGCATCACCGGAAACCTTGCTGTTTTCAGGAGGTTGGATAATGTTGAGAGCGAAGCGAACGAAGCAAATGCCCCGTAAGCCCCTCTACCACGACAAGATCTTGCTGTGCCTGCCGCCAGCGCTGCTCAAGGCGCTCAAGCGGGCCGCGACCGAGAAGCGGCAGACCTACTCAGCCCTGGCCGAGGAGTGGCTGGAGAAAGGCCGGGCTGACTACGACGCCAAGAAAGCGACCGAAAAGTGAGCATGCCCAGCCTCTTCCCGCTGGAACGGGTGGAGCGGACGCTCCTCGTCCTGCGCGGACGCAGGGTGATCCTCGATTCCGACCTGGCCGCCTTGTAAGGTGTGCCCGTCAAGGGCCTGAACGAGCAGGTGAGGCGGAACGCCGCCCGATTCCCGCCCGACTTCGCCTTCGTCCCGACCAAGGAGGGGGCCGTGCCGCCGGGGAACAGACGGAACAAGGCCGAGCAGCCCTTTGGGATCGCGGCTCCCATCAACCGCCCGGTCACCACGGCCACAGGCATGCGACGGTCGAGTACGTGCGGGGCGTGTGCTTGGGTCCAGCCGGTGACCTCCGGCGCCTGGGATTCCCCGAGGATAATGGCCGCCGCCAGGTCGGGGATAGGCGCCGCGATCTCATCAGAGTGGCCATCTACGTCTTCGCCGCTTTGTCGCGAATTTCGTCGCCCTCCGCTCGAAATCGGTTACGGTTTGTCGCTCGCCGCTGTTCTTGCGGCTCCCAGAGATCATCTTACTGGGTACCTGTAGAACACGTGGTCCCCAGACCCACCCCAACTTGAAGGAGATTCGATGGCTAAAGGTCCTCTTTCCAAATCCGCACTGATCCAACTGCTCGCCGACCAGTCTGAAAACAAACTCACGCGCAAGAGCGTCAAGGGCATCCTTGAAACCATGGCCACCGTCGGCCATGCCGAG
>PMLB01000259.1:22233-28671 GCA_003158735.1 Myxococcales bacterium
CCCGTGAAGGCGGTGAAGGACGCCATAGCGTAGCCTCTGCAAGTCCAACCTGCGCCGAGGGCTGACCTTCTCGGTCGGCCCTCACTGTAGGTATCTGGCGCCCCTACCCCTTGAGCAGCTCGTCGAGCACCTCAAGGCGTTCCTCGGTCATCTCATCCTTTTCCGCGAAGAGCGTTTCATCTTTCTCCGCAGACGCGGTTTCGTTGGAAGGTCGGCCGCGCTTCCGTGCTGTCGGCGCGGCAGATCCGCCAGCCTTCCTTCCCGCAGATCCGGCAAGCCGCCGCTCGACGGCCTCGCGAATCAGATCGCGCCGGTCGGCATGCTGCGCGTCCTGCACGGGCGCGACTGTTGTCCTGCGCTCGGCGACTTTGGGCGCGATGGCTCTCGGTGCGACCGCCTTGGGCGTGGCGACGTTGGTCCTGCTGGTCTTGGGTTCGACTGCCGTGGGCGTGGCGACGTTGGGCGCGGGAGGCACCCAGCCTGGGAGATACTCGGGGATGCGGTCGGGCGGGATGATCCGCGCGACCACCTGGCCGAAGCGTGTGATTCGTACCTCGCGTCCCTCGACGATTGCGGCATTGCGCTGGGCGCCGACGCGGTTCGAGAGGGCGATCGCATCTTTCCCTGCCCGTCCCGAATCGCCGACGATGCCTGCGCAGACACGACCTTGGTCCGTGACCACCACCACTGCGTTTTCGGTTTCGATCTGGCGCATAGTCAGCGGCCACCCGCCGCATCGCCAGTGACGGCTGGGCCAGAGTTGTTCTCTCGTCACCTCGAATTTCCTCTTCGGCGTTGGCACCGGCGCCGCCGGGTCGGTCAAAGCTCTATCCGTGGTCATGTTTCCGTCCTCCTGCGCTCGGCGATCTGTCGAGCGTCATGGGTCCACCACAGGTTCACCCCATCCCGAGCTTGCGACGAATTGCGCTGAAGTCGAACCGCTGGCCCGGCTCCACCTGGCTCTCGCCACGCTCCATCTCCTCCAGCAACCTCTCCAGGCGGGCACGGTATTTGGGCTTCGCGGCGGCCTGTTTGGGCGTCAAGCCATCCAGCGCGGGGAGTCTCTCGTCGGGCCATGTGGCGTAGTGCCGCGCTTTGAACGCTCGCAGGTCTCCGCCTTGGTCATGTGCCTAGCCAGCACGGTATCACATCGCTTGCGCCCGATGGCCTACTGGCCGATGATCAGCGTCACTTCGGGAGTTTCCATGACAAGACTTGCGCGCGTTTCTGCCCTGGCTTTTGGACTGGTCTTCAGCGCCACGCCCGCCACGGGCGCGGCGCCAGCGCTGGCGCCCAACGCGCCACCGCTCGCAGTTCACAGGATTCGCGGCGGCATCTATGAAGTCACGGGCGGCGCGATCAACAACACCGGCTTCTACGTCGGCGCGCGCGAAGTGCTCTGCATCGACGCCAAGATGACGCCCGAGGCGACGCGCGAGATGGTCGCCGAGATCAAGAAGCTCACGCCGAACCCCATTACCTTCGTCGCGCTCACCCACAGCGACACGGATCATGTCGGTGGCCTCACCGGCTACCCGCAGTCCGTGCGGGTCATCGCGCAAGCCAATGCTCGCCGCGACATCGACCAGGCTTTCACGGACGCGGCGCAGAGGGCCTATCTGCCCACCCTCGCGTTTACTGACGAGTTGGATCTTCACGCCGGCGATGCGACGGTGCGCCTGCTCTACTTCGGCCCGGCCCACACCAACGGCGATGTCGTTGTCTACTTCCCAGCAGAGAAGGTGGCATTCGTGGGAGACTTGGTTTTTCTCGGCCGAGATCCGCTGATCCACCGCGAGAAGAAGGGTGGCACCTCGGTCGGGCTCGTGAAGGTACTGCGGTCCATCCTGCAGCTCGACGCCGACACGTTCCTGAATGGCCACGCCCAGACGGCCACACGCGCAGACGTGCAGGCGCTCATTGCGAAGATCGAGGACACGCAGGCCAAGGTCAAGGCGCTGGTGGCAAAACACAAGACGGTGGCCGAGGTGAAGGTGGCCCTCAAGGTCGAGAACCAGCCGGTGCCGCCTGGCGGCCATCGCTGGCCGAGTCTGGTCGAGGTCATATACGCCGAGTTGACCGAGAAGAAGTAGGGAGCCGTCGACAAGAGGATCACGGAAGCCGAAGCGCGTCGGACGCTCCGGACGTCAGGAAATGGACGTTGCGGATGAACTCCCGGCGAAGCACAGGGGGGCAAAAGCAGTGGGGCAACGGGGCAGGCCCTGATTCCGGTCACTTATGGCGTGGGGCGAGACTGGGGCAACAGTGGGGCAAACCCGGGGGCAAGAGATGGCAGCACGCGCACAGGGTCCTTCCAGACTTTCACTTCCGCGATAGCGGGAGATCAGGGATGGGTCTGCGTTGCAGGACCTATGGCTTGGATCCTATTCCCGCCGACGCGTTTCTTGCGAGCCTCAACCATCGGTTTTGGACGGGTGCTAGACGAAGACCCGCCATATCTCGATGGGTTGCGTGTGGATGGCGGTTCCGTCCAAAAGTGTTTTTGGTTGTTCTTTGTGATTTCAATAGGTTAAGTGAGGTTGCGTGGCTTGAGGTGCTAGCGGTTAACAGNNACGGAACCCCTTGGAAACAAGGGGGTTTTTGTTGTCTGGGTTTTCCGTCCTACGCGGCCTTGGGCTTGGCGGTAACTGGTTTCTGACCCCTGGTTACCGCTTTTCGACCGCCCTGAAGCACCCGAAGGTTGCTTCGCAGACTGGCGCTCTCCAGAACATCCCTGTCCACGTAGTGGCGCTTGGTGACGTTGAACGAGGTGTGACCCAGGGCCTTGGCCACCACCTGCCCTGTCGCTCCGAACCCGGCGGCCAGAGTGCTGTGCAACCCTCGCATCGAGTGGGCGCAGACCACTGGCGGCCCGGCGCTCGTGCAGAGAGACCTGGTCCTACGGAGCAACACATCGATCCGTCGTTTCCGTTCGTCCTGGCAGGCCCTGATGCGCTCTGGCTTGAAGTCGAAGAGGTAGTCCTGCTGGAGCGAGTCTTCGAAAACCGCGGGCTGGAGATCTCCCTGAGCGCGGTGCCGTTTGCGTCCACATGACCGATTTCCTTGCCTTGACCACGCGAGGCGATCGCGGTCGGCGCGATCGGAACACCGCGCTCCGGCCCGATCCCGTAATCCCGCGGCAAGCGCAGCGAGGCCGCGGGGCGCTTGGCGGAAGGCTGTAGCCCAAGGCGAAGTCGCTCCCCCAGCCGGCCAATGAAGTGATGACCTTCACGCATCCATGGTGCCAAAAGAGTCTTCGTCAACCCGGACTCCCGAAGAAGAAGCGGACCTGGCGATTACGCGCATGCAGGAAGTGAACAAGACCCGGTGTCCAGACTGTCGTCATCTACCAAGCTGGCACCTGCGAGGCGGCTGTCGCGCCAGGAACTGCACGTGCAAGCGGCGGCTATCTTCAAAGTGAGGGTGGCGACCGTGCGCAGATGGGTGAAGACCGGCCATGTCCCGGTCGTGAAGGTGGCAAACACGGTCCGCGTTGACCTGTCCCGGGTCCACGGCGTCGATGCGGCGGACGTCGCACGAATGGCCAGGGAAATACGCGGTCTAGGCTAACTTCCTCCCCCGTGCGGTCGTAGGCGGCGACCAGCGTGTGGCTCCCGCCGTCTGGTGAACCACATTGGGCTGCCGCATGCGCGACCAACAAAGGCCGCTGACCAGGTAGCAACTACGGCCAACTCACGAGCCAGGGTAGATCGTGGTTGCGCTGAGCGGGGTGTGGGTCAGCGGATCGAACGCGATGAATTGAAAGGGACCGAAAAGAAGCTTCAAGTTCACCGGCGTCACGTGGCCGGCAACGACATCAACGCTCAGGCAAGCCGATTCGTAGCTGGATGGGGCGGCACAAAGGAGATAGCTACCAGGATCGAGTGCTTGACGATAACGTCCGTCGGCCTGGAGCGTGACCGAGGCTGGAGCAGCCTGGATGATGGCCTTGGCGCTAGCGGCGTCGGTGACCTGCGTGGGCACCGTCCAGATCGAGAGAGTCATCGAGGCGAACGGGCACTCCTGGCAGCCGTTCCCGACCGTGTCGCTTTCCGATGCAATGACGCCCGCAATGGCGCTTTTGTGGTCGTCCACGGCAGGCGTGCCGAGGGAGTCGCATCCGCTTCGATTGCAGGTATTGCAAGTCGGGAGCGTGAAACATAGAGCGACGCACAGGAAGGAGCAAGCAAGGGCGTGGGTCACTGCGCAAGCGTGTGGCAACTCGAAGGTAAGATCAAGTGCTGGCCCGCTGTCGATGTGATGCAAGTCCGCGCCCATGAGAGATTTCAGGGCACCCATATACTGCCTTTGAAACTTCCGTGCCCCCGCTGCCTAGGTCCCTACGCCCTCTTGATCCCCGCCGCCAGCTTCACGGCCTCGGCCACGCCCTTGTCCGCTGCGGTCTGCTTCACTCTTGCCCTGTCCGCGCCTGTGAGCGATTTCAAGGCACCCAAGTACTGCCCTTGAAGTTTTCGCGCCCGGGCAACCTTCGGCGTGGCCTTCTTCGCCTTCTTTGGCGTCGCCAGCCTGGCTCCTGGCGCCCGGATGACCGTGCCTTCGCGCCGCGCATCCCGGTACTTCTTGATCTTGGACTTGGCCACGTTCTTGTGGTCCCTGCACACCATGCCGAAGATTGGTGCTGCGACGTTCTTGCAGCCGGGTACTGGACAAATCTGTTTCGGTCGCCTCTCCTTTTCCGCCGATTTCTTCACAGCCACAGGTGCCACATGCGCCACAGCCTGCTTTGGTGGCCTTCCTGGTCCGCGTTTCTGCTGCACGCCAAAGGCACCAGCAAGGGCAGCCTGGATTCGTTGAGCCACGGCTGCTTCCACAGTGGCCACGAGCTGCTGGGTGAAGGTTTCGATCTGAGCAGTGATGTTCGGGTCGGTGTTGGGCATTGGTTCTCCAGATTGTTCTTTTCCGCTGCAATCGTATTGGGCAAATGGCAGCCGGGCAACAAGATCGAAAGGGTCAGGGATCATGAGGTCGCTGGCCATGCTGCTCACCGTTGGCCATCTATTGCACGGGCGCTGGCTCTACCCCGTGGGACTCTCCTTGAGACAGGCCACTGCTCCAACGGGTCACGAGATGCCCGCCATCCGGCGGTTGCGGAGCAGAATATGGTCGGGGAATCGGGACTGTCAGATCCTGTTGCCTGCACTCCGCCACGTAGTAGTAGCCGTATATGGCGCTCGCGAGGGCAGTGAGAACCAACGCGCCATCGGCCGCCAGGGTATAGCTCCGAATTGTACCCGATGACATGTTCAGAGAGACATTGGTGATCGCGGCGCTGAATAATGCCACTGCTGCCGTGTCCAGCCCCGGCATCCAGTAGCTATCCGTGCACAGCGGAAGTGCGGTGTATTGAGGTGCTTCTTCCCGAGGGACAGGACGTGTCACCCAGGTGAAGGAGCAGTTCGCGGTCGTGATCTCGAGGAGGGCAAAGACTAGCAGCCTCACGCCTACCCAGGCCCATCGCTTCTGCCTACGTCCGGCCTGCCCGTCATTCCCGTTTATGGCCATTTCGGTTGCGGTTGTTTCTATGCCACAGATCTAATGATGGACGGCTACCCAGTAAGCTATGTCCTTGCGAATTCCTGCCGGCACCACGAACCTGGGTCACGCATACCGAGGGCTAGTCACGCGAGTGCCGCTCATATCACTTCTTCTTCGAGGGCAGCCTGATCATCTCGCTGGCGACCATGAAGACGCCCTTCCCGCCATGGTGAATCGTCCGCGGACGTCGCCTTGAGCGTGCGATCCATGCCTTGACCACTTCGAGGACGAAGAAGTTGTAGGCGGCGACCAGCCTCGTGTCGACAACCCTGCACTCGAGGTTGGCGTAGCACTCCTTGATCAGTGGTGCCTTCACTTGCGATGCAGCCACCGGCGTCAGGCCGAAGGTCTGGAACTTGTCCACCCGTTTTCCAGAGGTGTTCCCACAACCGACAACCTGCTTGGCCAGTTCCACGGTCGGGATGTTGATCACGCACTCCTTGGTTGCCCTCAGGATGTCGAAGGTGTAGTTGCGTCCGCTGATCACGCAGCCGACGAGTGGCGGCTCGAACTCCATCATCGTGTGCCACGACAGCGCCATGATGTTCGCCCGCGTGCGGTCGGCTGTGCTCAGCAGGACGACTGGGCCGGGTTCGAGCAGGCAGTAGACATGGGACAGCGGAAGGGACTTCTTGGACATCGGGCTCCTCGTGCAACCGCCATCGTTTAGCTGAAGCCAAGGACGGGATGTGGCGTGTACGGCTCCTCGAGAGAAACTATTTCCTCGGGGCTCAAACGCAACGAGAGCGCCGCTATTGCGTCTTGCAGATGGTGTGACTTGGTGGCGCCGACAATCGGCGCGGTGATCCCCGGCTTGCTGAGCAGCCACGCCAGCGCAATCTGCGCACGGGGAAGTCCGCGCTGCTCCGAGATCTGACCCAA
>PMLB01000376.1 GCA_003158735.1 Myxococcales bacterium
CCCTTCTCGTAGCCCACCACGAGAACGATGGTGGCTTTGTTGTCGGCCGCCACAAAGGTGTGACTGGAACTGGCCTTGAACTTGTAGCCCTTGAGGTAGCTGAACACGCCGAAGCCATAGCCCTGGTAGACGAACTGCACGGACAGGGTGTGGCTGCCGGGCTGGATGGCGCCGTTGTAGATGTCGAACTCGGTCATCTCGGAAAGGCGGCCGGTATCATCGGCCTTGTTGAAGATCTGCACGCCGTCCAGCGAATAGACCGCCTTGATGAGGCGGAACGATGCGCCCATCTCGTTCTTGTGCTTGATGACACAGCGGGAGGCCCCGATGACGCCGCCCAGAACCGTTTCCTTGAGCAGGTTGAGGCGCGCGCGGGTGCGGAAGACCTGTTCCTTGAGATCGTTCACGTTGCGCTCGAGTGCGCGCAAGCGAACCGTGTAGCCCCCACTGTCGGCCGCGGCAGGCGTGCTTTCCGATGGCGCCCCAGTTGGCGATGGCGCTGCTGCTGCAGCCGGAGCCTCACGTGCCGCGGCTGCGCTGGTCGTGTCGGCCCAAGCGGGCCGCACCCAGCAGGCAGCAGCAGTGAACAGCAGCACAAGAACCCCCCAAGTTCGTGGACTTGTCATTTCGTAGCTCCTTATGAGCCTCTCAAAACTCGCAGTACGACACCCTTGCTCTCCACATTCGTGGCGGAGAGTATCCATCTATAGCAGGCGGCTTCAAGCCCCGTCAAAAGGTACATGACATTCGCGGAGTTACAGGCTGTCCAACTGCGGGGCGCTATCCTATCAGATACCGCGGCCGCGCGCGATGCCGCTCCGCATCTTCGAGTCTGAGGACGCACCCTTGCCAGCAACCTCGGCGGCTCTCGCCTTTTCTAGCGCGCTCCACAGGGCAGCCTGCAGGCCGGAAATCCCCTCTCCCGTAGCGGCACTGATTCCCAGAAGGCTCAATCCCCGACGGGCAAAAAGGCGCTGCAGGGCGCTGAATTTCTTGCGCGTCTCAGGTAGGTCCAGCTTGTTGAGAACCACGACTTCGGTACGACCGGCCAGCGCCGGATCGTACAAGGCCAGCTCGCGCCGCAGGGTCTGGTAGTCGCGCAGGGGGGTGCGGCCGGGGGTCGAGCTCAGCTCAAGCAGGTGAACCAGAACGCGCGTTCGCTCCAGGTGCCGCAAAAACCGATGTCCGAGGCCCGCGCCTTCGTGTGCGCCCTTGATGAGTCCGGGCACGTCCGCGACCACGAACGACCGATCGTCAGAGAGCCGGACCATGCCCAGGTGGGGAATCAGGGTGGTAAATGGATAGTCCGCGACCTTGGGACGGGCGGCAGATATGCGCGTGATGAGGGAAGACTTGCCCACGTTGGGAAAGCCCACCAAACCGACGTCGGCGAGTAGCTTCAGCTCCAGCCGAATCACGCGCTCCTCACCCGGCTGCCCCGGCTCGGCGCGCCTGGGTGCGCGATCCGTGGACGTCGCAAAATGGATGTTGCCCCGTCCGCCTTTGCCACCCGAGGCCACCACGAAGCGCTCGCCATGGGTGCTCATGTCCGCCAGCAGCTCGCCGCTGGCATGGTCGTAGACCTCGGTTCCGGCGGGAACCCGAAGCACCGCGTCCTGTCCCCTGTGGCCGTACTTGTCCTTGTTGCCGCCGCGTTCGCCGGCGGGCGCTTGATAGTCGTGGCGGTAGCGAAAATCGAGCAGCGTCGACAGGCCTTCGTCAGCCAGCAGGATCACGCTGCCGCCGTCGCCGCCGTCGCCGCCCGCCGGGCCGCCCTTGGGAACAAACTTCTCGCGCCGAAAGGCAACGGCGCCGTTGCCGCCATCACCACCGCGCACGCTAATCCGTGCCTGATCGACAAATGCCGTCACAGAAACGCTCCCGACTCAAAGGCCGGACCTGCGACGGAAGGTCGCGGCTAGGCCGCCTCGATGCTGACCAGCTTGCGGCTGCCTGATTGGCTGTACTTCACCTTGCCGGTCTTGAGGGCGAACAGGGTGAAGTCGCTGCCGATGCCGACGTTGCGGCCGGGGTGAAACACTGTGCCCACCTGCCGAACCAGAATATTGCCCGCCAGCACGACTTGGCCGGCGTAGCGCTTGACCCCGCGACGCTGCGACTGCGAATCGCGGCCGTTGCGGGAGCTGCCTTGCCCTTTCTTGTGTGCCATGACTGTCTAGGCTCCTGCCTTGATGGCCGTGATCTTGAGCGCCGTAAAGGGCTGGCGGTGGCCGGCCTTGCGCCGATACGACTTGCGGCGCTTGTACTTGAAGATGATGATCTTCTTGCCTCGGCCCTGCTCCATGACCTCGGCTTCGACCTTGATGCCGCTGACCTGAGGTTTGCCGACCTGCACGTTGCCGCCATCGTCAGCAAACAAGAGAGGCACGAAAGATAGCTTTTCGCCCGGAGAAGCAGGCAGCTTCTCCACGCGCAGGGTTTCCCCCTCGGCTACCCGGTACTGTTTTCCTCCGGTCTGGATGACGGCGTACATGTTTCAAGCTCCCGAGCGAGGCGCGTAATCTAGAGGAGTTTCCCCGGCTGTCAAGGGCGTGTGTGGCTGAAGATGACAGTCAGCGCTTGCCGCTGGTGCGAATGCTGACCGATCGCCCATGGCCGGCCAGGCCTTCGACCTCGGCCAACGCCACAATGTCGTCTCCCTGGCGCGCAAGCGCGTCAGCATCATATTCAATGAAGGAGGTGCGCTTGGTGAAGTCGGCCACCCCGAGAGGCGACGCATAGCGCGCGCTGCCGCCGGTGGGCAGCACGTGGCTCGGCCCCGCGAAGTAGTCGCCCACCGCCTCGCAGGCGTGCTCGCCCACGAAGACCGCACCTGCGGCCGTCACCTGGTTGGCCAGCGCCGCGGCGTTGGCCAGCGCGAGACCCACGTGCTCGGGTGCCAGCCGGTTGACCAACGCGATGGCCGCAGCGGTATCCTCAACCACGAAGGCCGCGCCCTGGTTGTCGACGGCCTTGCTGGCAATCTCTCGCCGCGGGAGTGTCGCCAACTGACGGTCCACTTCCGCCGCCACGGCCTCGGCCACCGCGCGCCCCACGGCCACCAGGATGGGAACCGACAGCACGTCGTGCTCGGCCTGCGCGAGCAGGTCCGCTGCTACCCACGATGGTTTCGCGCTGGCATCGGCGGCGATGACCACCTCGGTGGGACCGGCGATCATGTCGATGCCCACGTCGCCGTACACCAGGCGTTTGGCCGCGGTCACATAGGCATTGCCTGGCCCGGCAATCTTGTCGACCCGCGGAACCGTCTCGGTGCCGTAGGCCAGGGCAGCGATCGCCTGCGCGCCCCCCACGAGAAAGACCCGGTCCACGCCGGCCTCCAGCGCCGCAGCCAAGGTTTCGGGCGACGGACCCGGCGTGGTCATGATGATCTGGCGCACGCCGGCCACCTTGGCCGGAATCGCGGTCATCAATACAGTCGAGGCCAGGCAGGCCGTGCCGCCGGGAATGTACAGCCCCACGCGCTCGAGCGGCGTCACGCGGCAGCGCAGCCGGACTCCGGGCTCGTTCAATTGGTACGCGCTCGGCTTTTCGAGCTGATGATAGGAGCGAATGCGCACAGCCGCGTTGGCCAGCGCCCGCCTCACCGGCACGCTGGTCCGGCCGGCCTGCTCCATCCAGTCCGAGCGTTGCAATTCGATGGCGGCCAGTTGGCGATGTTCGAACCGCTCGGTGAACTCGCGCAGGGCTCTGTCGCCTTCAAGCCGAACCCTGGCTACGATCTCCGCAACGCGGGTCTCGATGTCATGGGGCAGGCTCGTGCCCCGGGCAACGAGAGCCGACAGCCTCGTCTCGTAGTCGGGATCGTGCGGGGTCAGGATACGCAGCATGGGCTCAAGGCTAGCAGAGCCAGCGGGCCGCGAGGCCGCAAGAGATCGAGTGCCCGGCGGCCGCCGTCCCAGTATCCAGAAAAGCGGCGAAGCTCGGCCAGCGTGAGCGGTCGCGGTAGCGCGACGGGCGACCGCGAAGCGCGAGGGGGTGGGCAGGGTGGGCTGTCCGTCCCGAAGCCCCCCAGGGGTGAGCGACCAGCGTGTGGCGGCCCGGCCTGCCCGAGCCCAGAATCTCCCGACAAGGTGTCGCCAGCCTACTTGGATGCGCGGCGCTGGGCGCGGTACTTCTTGATCAACGCCTTGGACACCTTCTTGTGCTCGGAGCAGACCATGCCAAAGACCGGCGCGGCCACGCCCGTGCATCCTGGCACCGGGCAGAGCTGCTTGGGCCGACGCTTGGCCGGCGCGGTCACGGCAGGGGAAGCCACGTAGGACGCCTTGGCTGGACGCCCGGGGCCGCGCTTGAGCGCGACAGCCGAGCCGGCACCGAGCGCCACTGACACGGCCGCTTGCACGCGACGGACGGCCGCTGCTTCAACCGTAGCTACGATTTGGTTCACGAAATTGTCGACCAAGAGCTGAATGCTGTTGTCCATTGTTTTTGTGTCTCGCCTAACAGATTGCGCGGGATAATGCCCGCTCGATGGGAAAAGTAAAGCGCGTTCGTGCCGGCTGAGGACTCTTCTTGCCCGCGGTCCCTATTTCTTTCCCATTTGCGAGACGCTTGACGCCGGATGACACGTTGGCCATCATTTGATTCCATGTCGAGGTCAGAGCCCGTCGCGCGCGGGGGATTCCTGTCGTTGCTGAGGACTGGTGACGTGCGCGTGTTGTTTGCGCGCTATTCGGACATAGTCCTGGCCGTGCTGGTGGCGGTGATTGTCGGGATGATGATCGTTCCACTGCCCACTTTCGTACTGGATCTGTTTGTCACTCTAAACATCGCCGCAGCGGTCAGCCTCCTGCTCATCGCGATCTACGTAAGCGAGGCCCTGCGCATCGCGACCTTCCCCTCGCTGCTGCTGATTACCACACTGTTTCGGCTGGCAATCGAAGTGTCGGCCACTCGGCTGATTCTGCTCAAGGCCAATGCCGGGCAAGTCATCCACGCTTTCGGGAATTTCGTGGTCGCGGGCAACCTGGTGGTGGGAGCCGTGGTCTTCTTCATTCTGACCGTCATCCAGTTCATCGTGATTGCGAAGGGCTCTGAGCGGGTTGCCGAGGTGGGGGCGCGGTTCACACTGGACGCCATGCCCGGCAAACAGATGTCCATTGATGCCGAGTTGCGCGGGGGCCACATCGATCTCGCCGAGGCACGTCGGCGGCGCGCCCTGCTCGCGCGTGAATCCCAGTTCTTCGGGTCGATGGACGGCGCCATGAAATTCGTCAAGGGCGACGCGATTGCCGGAATCATCGTGCTACTAACCAACATTGTGGGCGGTCTGGTGATTGGGATCGTGCAACGGGGGATGGACCCTGCGACCGCGATCAAGACCTACACCCTTCTCACTATTGGCGCGGGGCTAGTGTCGCAAATCCCGGCCCTGGTTATCTCGACGGCGGCCGGAATTATCGTGACCCGGGTTTCCTCGGAAGAGGAAGGCGGTCATCTGGGCCAAGACATCGGCCGCCAGATTCTGGCCCAACCCAAAGCACTGGCCATTGCGGCCGCCCTGCTCGGTCTTCTGGCCATTGTGCCAGGGTTGCCCACGGCGCCTTTTGCCGTGCTGGCTGGCCTGCTCGGTTTGGTCGCCTATCGTATCATTCGCTGGGACCGTCTGGTCGCCGGCCGCGCCCGGTCGAGCAACACCTCGGCCGCGGTTCAAGAATTGGGCGTCGCTGGCGCGGAAGTCCCGGCGCTGCTGCCCATCGCGATCGATCTCTCCGGCGTGCTCTCGCAGTCGCTCTTGCCCCCCGCGGGTCCGGATCGAATGGAGCGCGAACTTCTTCCCGCTGCCCGCGAGCGTTTCTTCTCCGAGACCGGCATTCCGCTGCCCGCAATCTCCGTGCGTCCCAACTGCGCTGGCCTGGCCGCCGGGGCCTATGTGCTGCGCCTGCAGGAGGTGCCCATAGCCCGAGGCGAGGTTGTGCCAGGGGGCGGGCTTGCGCTCGACACCCTCGACCACCTGCGGGTGATGGGGATCGCTGCTCAGCTGGCGGTGCATCCCGAGGGCCGCCCGGCTGCGTGGATTCCGGCGGGCGAGCTGGGCGCCGCTCGCCTACGGGGCGTGCCCACCCTGGCGCCCGAGGAGGTGATTGTCCTCCACCTTTTGCAGGTTCTGCGTCGCTATGGCCACGAATTCGTCGGCATCCAAGAGACCCAGTTGCTGCTCGACCAGCTCGCGCGCAGCCAGCCAGCGCTGGTGCGCGAGGTAGTGCCCAAACTCGTTTCACCGACCCTGCTCACTGAGATCCTGCGTCGTCTGGCGGCGGAGGGTGTTTCACTGCGCAGCTTGCGTGAGATCCTGGGCGCGCTGGCCGGACGAGCGCCGGCTGATTCCGACCCGGTCACTCTGACCGAACATGTGCGCGCGGCTCTGCGACGACAGATCACCTTCGCCCACTCGGGCGGCTCCCGCGTCCTTCACGCGTACTTTCTGGACCCGATGATCGAGGACACCGTGCGCGAGGCGATTCAGCACGCCGCCAGCGGCAGCACCCTGGCGCTTGAGCCCGAGCTTTGTTCCGACATTGGCAAGGCCGTGGGCCGCACGGTCGCCGACAATACGGCGCCGGTGATTGTCACCACCGCCGACATCCGCTGTCACGTGCGTGGTCTTCTCCAAGGCGAGTTCCCTGAGCTCGCCGTGCTCTCGTATCAGGAGATTGAGCCCGATGTGAAGTTGCAGCCACTCGGCCGGATTACGGTCTCGACGAGTTAGCTAGCTTCTTCACCACAGAGGCACAGAGCACACAGAGGTCGGAAGAGGAGAAGGGGTTCGGACTGGACAGGTGCCAACCCTTTTCTTTCCGGTCCGCCTCTGTGGCCTCTGTGCTCTCTGTGGTGAATCTTCTGGCTATCCGAGCTATCCGTCAACCGGCAGGTCTTTGTGTATGTAGTGGCGCCCGCCCGGGCCGTAGTCGGTGGTCACCTGGCCGTGGCCGTAGAGTACCCAGCGATAGGTGAGCAGCCCTTCCACACCGACCGGGCCGCGGGCGTGCAGCTTGTCAGTGGAGATGCCGACCTCGGCGCCCAGACCGAAACGGTAGCCATCCGAGAAGCGGTTGCTGGCATTGTGGAACACACAGGCTGAGTCGACCTCGGCCAGGAAGCGGGTAGCGGCCACCGGGTCCTGGGTCACAATGACATCGGTGTGGCGCGAGCCATGGCGGGCAATGTGGGCCAGCGCCTGATCCAGACCCGCCACTTGCCGGATCGAGAGAATGAGCGCGCCGTATTCCGTGTCCCAGTCTGCCCCGGTCGCGGCATTCATTTGCGGGTGGCGCTTGCGCGTTTCTTTGCAACCGCGCAGCTCCACGCCCTGGGCGGACAACGCCGACACGCAACTGTCCAGCGCCGCCGTGGCTTCTGGATCCCACAATAGCGTTTCCACAGCATTGCAGGCGGCCGGGTAGCTGCACTTGGCATCGACCACCAGACGCGCGGCCATGACCGGATCCGCGGCCGCGTGCAAGTACATGTGACAGATGCCATCAGCGTGGGACATCACCGGAATGCGCGTGTGGCTGCGCACATGTTGAATGAAAGACGACGAGCCCCGCGCAATCATGAGTTCGACCAAATC
>PMLB01000298.1:0-13222 GCA_003158735.1 Myxococcales bacterium
GGCTCTGACTTCTCGTCCGGATCGTGTGTCGCCATGGCCTGTACCTTCACACTAGCCGGTTGCCGTGCTTCGCGCACTCTCAATAGCCCCCACCGCGGCCAACCTTGGGTACAATGTGGCTTGCCATGTCAGCCGTGACCTATCTCGTACTCGACATCGAGACCATTCCCGACGGCGATCTCTACACACCGCCCCAACCTACCCCGGGCATGGAACGTCCTTTCCCGCCACTCTACGCATGCAAGCCTGTGGTCATTGGGGTCATGTGGCTGGACGAGCACATGGCGTGCAAGAAGATGGGCACCATCGGCGAAGCCAAGGATGAGGCGGGCATGCTCGCCGATTTCGCCGAGTTCATGGCCAAGTGGAAACCCCGCGTGGTCACCTGGAACGGACGCGGATTCGACCTGCCGGTTCTGATTCTGCGCAGCCTCCGCCAGGGCATCAGCCTGCCCTGGTACTACCGCGAGCCGGGTTTCCGCTACCGCTTCAGCGCCGAAGGGCACTGGGATCTGGGCGATTTTCTCGCCGATTTTGGCGCCGCCCGCATGAGCTCGCTGCACGGTGCCGCCCGTCTCATCGGGCTGCCCGGCAAGGAAGAGGGCCTTGATGGCAGCCAGGTCGAAGGCCTGTACCGCGCGGGTCAGATCGAAATCCTGCGCCAGTACTGCCTGTCCGACGTGGCGCAGACGGCGTTCGTGTTTCTGCGCACCCGGCTGCTGGTGGGCGAGATCGATCGGCCGACCTACGCGCGCGTGGCCACCGACCTGCTGGCTGCCATCGAGGCCGACGGCCGTTTCGCGCGCCTGGTGGCGCAAGCCGACCGCGAACGCCTGCTATTGGGTTAGCTTTTTCCCCCTGTGGGGGCTTCGGGACGGACGGCCCACCCCGCCCGCCCCGCGCGCTTCGCGCGCGCCCTCGCCACCACAGAGAGCACAGAGAACACAGAGGTCGGACAGAAAGAAGGGGTTCGGACCGGACAGGCTCCCTCCACCCCCTTTTCTTCTTTCCGGTCCGGCTCTGTGACCTCTGTGCTCTCTGTGGTGAAAAGCTATCCTCTCCGCCGTCCGACTTCGCGCTCGATAGACGCAAACATGGCGGGCAGGGACAGCGTGAGCAGCCCGTCGGTGATCTTGCGCAGCAAGAAACCCGGCACGGGGGCCTCGATGCGCAGGGACACCTGGTAGTCCACCCGCGTTCCGCCCGCCTCGGCGACAAAACGCCAGCCACCCGTCGAGTCCTTCACCATCTCGCCCTCGACGTAGGTCCAGGTGACAGTTTTCGCCTGCGCGTCGCAGTCCAGGTCGAGCACGTAGCGAAAAGGCAGCACCAGGTTTCCACGAAACTCGGCGCGCACCTTGCCTGCCTCGCTACCCAGGACGCGTGCCTGCTTGATCTCCGGAAACAGGCGCGGATAGGCGGGAAAGTCCACCACCACGGCAAAGACCTCGGCTGGCGACGCGCCCGCCATGAGGGCGCTGTGGCGAACCGGTTTTGGATTCGGATCCATCGATCGAGATATAGCAAGGGTAGAGTAGCGAATGCCCTGGTTTTCGCGCTAACGTCAGTGATTCTTCGGAGGCCCTTGCACCATGCCCAGACCGTTCGCGCCCCCCGGCACCGCCACCCATTATGTTCCCGACCGCCCGGTCGCGGTCAACCATGTCCGCCTCAGCTTCGAACCGGACCTGGCCGCGCGCACGCTGCAGGGTCAGTCGCGCCTCTCCCTGACCGCACGCCGGGACGGCCTCGACAAGGTCGAGCTCAACGCCGTGGACATGACCATCGAGCAGGTGAGCGTCGACGGAAAGCCGGTGTCCGGAATCGACTACGATGGCGAGCGCCTGTGCATCACGCTGGGCCGGACCTTTGCGCGCGACGAACGCTTTACCTTGGTAGTCGACTACCACTGCACGCCGCGCCGGGGTCTCTACTTCGTCGGGCCCGACCAGATTCATCCAGACCACCCGCTGGAATGCTGGAGTCAAGGTCAGGATGACGACTCACGCTTCTACTGGCCCTGCGTCGACCTGCCGGTGGAAAAGGCCACCAGCGAGGTGTTCTGTACCGTACCAGCGGGTGTGATGGTTCTCTCCAACGGCGATCTCGCTGACCAGAGCGACCTGCCAGACGGCCGCACGCGCTGGCACTACGTCCTCGATTTCCCCCATTCGCCGTACCTCGTGACCCTGGTGTGCGGCCCATTCACCGAACTGAAAGACCGCGCGCCGGAAACCGGGGTCGACGTCTACTACTACGCGCCCAAAGGCCGCGAAGAGGACACCCGTCGCAGCCTGGCCCGCACACCCGAGATGATCGACTTCTTCTCCCGGCAGATTGGCGTCCCCTACCCGCACCGCCGCTACAGCCAGGTTTTTGTGCACGACTTCATCTTCGGCGGCATGGAGAACACCAGCGCCACCACGCTCACCTCCGAGGCCATGCTCGACCCGCGGGCCGCTCTCGACCACGACGTCGAGCCCCTGGTATGCCACGAGCTGGCGCACCAGTGGTGGGGCGATCTGCTNNAGGCTTCGCCACCTACTTTGAATATGTGTGGCGCGAGCACACGCGTGGGCGCGACGAGGCCGACGTGGATCTACTAGGCGATCTCGACGCCTATCTGGGCGAAGCAGGCACCTATCAGCGGCCAATCTTCTGTCGTCAGTACGAGGAGCCCATCGACCTTTTCGATCGACACCTGTACGAAAAAGGCGGTCGCGTGCTGCACATGTTGCGCCACGAGCTGGGCGAGGACAATTTCTGGCGCGCCTTGCGCCTGTATTGCGAGCGCCACGCACGTGGCTCGGTCGAGACGCGCGATCTGGTGCGCGCCATCGAGGAAGCGACCAGCCGCAACCTGGACTGGTTCTTCGACCAGTGGGTGGGCAGCCCCGGCCACCCCGAGTTGGAGGGCACCTGGGAATGGGACGCCGACAAAAAGGTGGGCACGCTGCGCCTGGAACAGAAGCAATCCGGCGATCACCCGCATCGCTTCGCCACTCGGGTGCGCTTCGAAGTGGATGGCAAGGAGCGCGAAGAAAGCGTCGACGTGGACCAGCGCAGTCACGCCTTCGAGTTTCCCCTCGGCTCTCGTCCCTCCCAGGTCATCTTCGATCCCGGCGATGTGGTGTTGAAGAGCATCAAGCTGAAGAAACCGCGCGCCCTGTGGGAGCGACAACTGCAGGCCGCGCACCTGGGCGTCGATCGTGTGCTGGCCGCGCGCGCTCTCGCTGAAATGCCCGAACCCTCCGCGGTCGTGGCCCTGGGCGCGGCACTAGAGAGCGACTCGTTCTGGTCGGTGCGCGCCGCTGCGGCCGCTGCCCTGGGCAAGACGCGAAGGCAGGACGCGCTCGACGCGTTGCTGAGGGCACGCGCGCAAGAGAATCCGCGTGTGCGGCGCGCAGTGGCCGCCGCGCTGGGTGACTTCGTGATCACCCACGCGCCCGGTAACCAGCGGGCCGCCGAGCTGCTCGAAGGCTGGGTTGTCGCGGGCGATGCCAGCTGCTTCGTCGAGGCCGCTGCCGCCTTGGCTCTAGGCCGCACCCGATCGCCCCGCGCGGTCGCTGTGCTTCCGGGCGTGCTCTCACGCAACTCGTTCCAAGACATGATTCGCGCCCGCGCCATCGAAGGACTGGGCGCCACGGGAGACGAGGCGGCGCTGCCCCTGGTCGAAGCCGTCTTCGCGCCTGGGGCCTCGATCTACGCCCGCCGCGCCGCCGTGGCTGCCCTGGCCCGCCTGGCCGAGGGAACCCTGCACGTGCGCCGTGCCCGCGAGCGCATCGAAGGCTGGCTTGCCGACCCTGACTTTCGCGTGCGTATGGAGTCGGCCTCGGCGCTCGCCCTGCTGGCCGATGGCCGCGCCGTGCCCGCCATCGAGGCGGCGCTGCACGCCGAGCTGGACGGCCGCGCCAAGCGGCGCATGCGCGAGGCCATCATTGAGCTGCGCGAAAAGGGCAAGCCCGACGAGAAGCTGCGCAAGCTTTCCCAGGAGGTCGAACGCCTGAGCGGCGAGGCAACCCGTTTGCGCGAGCGCCTTGAAGGCCTGGAGAACAAGCGACGACCCTCGGTCACACCGAGTGCGCCCAGCCCCGGCGGCGCCCCTCCCGCGCGCAGCAAGCGTCCGCGCCCGGGTAGCCGGCGCAGTGGCAAGGCGCTGGCGCCCCGCCGGCGACGATAGGCGATGCGCTTCGGATTTCACCACAGAGAGCACAGAGGCGGATCGGAAGGAAAGAAGGGTTCAGATCCGGATCCGAAACCCCTACCTTCCGGCCTCTGTGGCCTCTGTGCCCTCTGTGGTGAGACTCCGGATCGCAGCGTTGCCCGTCAAGTCTCGAAAGAATCGTGGTTAGCACCCACGCCCTACCCACCCCTCGCGCTTCGCGCTCGCCCGTCGCGCTCACCCCACAGGGGCTTCGGGACGGACAGCCCACCCCACCCGCCCCGCGCTTCGCGCGCCCGTCGCGCAAGCCGCCCACGCAGGTCGCGCTCCGCTGGTCGCTCACGCTCACGCTACCGCTCACTCGCACGCTGGCCGATCTGCGCTGGCCCGGAATCTACCTACTTCGTCTTGCCCTTGGCTGCCGCAGCCTCGACCGGTGCGCGGTAGCCGAGAAGGCTCGGTGCCTCGGCCTCACGCACCAGGTGCACATTCACCTTGTCGTTTCTGTCGGTGTAGAGCCGCGTATGGTGCGGCAGGAACCCCTCGGCGCGAATGTCGAGATCCAGCGGGCCCGAGCTGCGCGGGCGCTGCAACTCGACGGTCGGGTTGTCAGGCGTGATGCGAGCGAGCTGCTTGCTGCCCCACATGACCGAGGCCTTGACCGGCGGGCTGATGGCCAAGGTCAGGGTCACGGTTTCCGACAAGGGGTTGGCTTCTCGTTCCTCGGATTGCAGATCGTCTTCGGCCTTCGCGCGTTCGGAGACAGGGGCTGGCGCTCGCGCAGCCTTGGGCAAGATCTCCGCTGGCTCTCTCCGGCTCGGCGCCGCCACAATCTGAGCGGGAGAGGCAGGGCCCGGCGCAGGCGGAGCCTCGCGTTCGACAGGTGGGCGGCGGCAACCGAATGCGAGGGCCGCTACCAGACAAGCCCGACAAAACCACCGCGCGCTCATCGTGCCTTGCCCTCAGCGCTGGGTTCGGCACGGCCGCCGCCCGCCTTGCTCTCTGGCCCGGTGAGCGCCGAGGGCAAATTGCTGTCGGCATAGGTCACGCCGGGTTTGCGCACATATCCCGTGATTGGTTGTTCCCGCTCGCCCACGATATTTCCCTTCAAAGTCTCGACCGGCATGGGCGGATCCAATTCATAGTAGAAGCCGCGCGTAGGCAGGCGCATCTCGAACACTTCCCCGTCCCAATAGAACGTGCGCCGGAAGCCCAGCGCCATGGGGCCGAGAACCTTGGCGTGCCGGTGCTTGAGCACGAATGAGAACATGCGCACAGCCAGGTTGTTGTACAAGCGGTGGCAGCCGTGCGAGAAGCGACCGCGCAGAGACAGGTAGTCAGACGAGCCATGGGTGCGAATCCCGTTGTCGAAATAGGCGAGGCCTTCGCCGCGCTGCTTGGCTTGCTCGTGGATGCCCGCCACCAGGCCATAGGCCGATAAGAATCCCGGTCCGGTCTCGTCGTAGTTGACCACACGCGGGTAGCCGCCGGCGACCCACTTGGTCTTCACCATCGACGCCAGCGGCGAGCTGGGCGGAGGCAGCCACACCGGGGCAGACACGATGTGCCGCCACACCCGTTTGCCCACATCCGAATCCTTGTAGCGGTAGTATTCCTCGCCGTCGGCCGCGAGTTCCACGCGCCAGCCGCCGATGGTGGTGCGCCAACTCACCAAGGGAACCTTCTCGCCTCGCCAGCGCACGTAGAGATTGAAGGTCGGGTAGCGCGTGCGCGGCTGCGGCACCCGGTTGCCTTTGCTGTCAAAGGGGAAGTCGTACCAGACATCGCCGCGGTCGATCTCGGCGACAAGGTCCATCTTGTGCCCGTAGTACTCAGGCGGCTCAGGCAGGCGCACCGCCGCCCGCAGCCAGTGAAAATCGCTTTCCGGGTGGCGACGGAAAAAGGCCAGTACGTCCTCTGGTGAGTTGAGGCCTAGCCGTTCCATGAGAGCCAGGGTGGCCTGTCCTACGAGGTCCGGCACAGGCACCGTTCTCCCGTCAGCGGTTCGATAGCTGGGGATCGCGCGCGGCTTGCCGTGTTTGGGAAGGGGCATGGCCAGTATCGCGGTTCCGTCCTCGATGAATCCGCCGGCGTGGGCTGCCCGCTCGGCCAGAACCCTGCGCAGGGTCGCGAAGTCGTTGGCCAAGAGCGGCCGGGCCATGGCCTCCAGCGTGGCGTGCGTGAGGTCGGCCTGGGCAAAGACGTCGTTCTTTTGCTGGAAATCCAGGACGGCCGAGCGCATGGGCGCATCGTAGAGGCCTGGCTTGTGCTTGGCCGGATCCATCAATCCCTCGCACGCCAAGCGCTTCTCCACTTCGGCAAAGGCAGCGCGCTCAGCCTCCACCCGCAAGTGGGACTTCACGTCGCCTGCGTGGCGAGGGTCTTTGGTGGCCAACTCTTCCAACGTGGCGACGCCCGCCTTGGCGCGAGCAGCCTCCAGTCGCAGTCCACGCAGCCGGTGCTTGGTCGCTTCCTTCTTTTCGGTGCTGCGGCCGAAGGTCTCGATGCTGTCCACCGCGAGCAAGCGGCTATTGTCCACGCTGGCCTCGCAGGTACGGGCCGCGTCCGCGAGAAAGCGCGCGCGTAGCACCGAGAGCGAAGGCGGGATACCGTAGAGCTCGAGATAGTTGCGCTCGCCGGGCGGCAAGGCCTGGCCATCACCGTCGCTGCGATCGTTGGCCAGCCCGACGAACACCGCCCGGTAGCGGTTGGGCAGGACCGCGCCGTCGGCCGCCTTGCCGTCCTGGAAGATGTAGGGCGCCCACTCGTCGGAGAGATCCACAACGGTAAGACCACGCCTGCCGGCCTGCTCGACGTCGACCACTCGCTCTTGGCCGGCCACGACCTGGATGGCACGACGTTCGACAGGCGGGGTGGCCTCGGGCAGGGCGTCGGGGTCAGGCTTGGGCGGAGCGGCCGGGGTCTCGGCTCGGGCCGCCGGCGCCGCAATGGCGGGAGCAGGAACGGCAGCGGGAGCGGAAACGAGCGCCGGGGCTCGGGCCGAGGAGCCCGAACCCCCACGACGACAGGCAGGCAGGCTGCCAGCCAGCAACAGCAACGAGAAGACGGCAAAGGAGCGCAAGGTCAAAACATGCAATGTCTAGCCTCTCGGCCGACCGGTGGCGAGTTTAGAAATCGACGGATCGATCGGGGCCAAGACGTACTAGGATGTCGTCCCATGAAGCGTCCCACTCTGCTCACAATGGCCTTTGCGACAATTCTGTCCGTCGGCGCGGGTCTCGCGCATGCAACCGAGGTTGGAGCCTCGCGCAACTTCGGCCTGGGCTTCCAGATTGGCGAGCCCACAGCCATCACGGCCAAAGCATTTATCGGGGGGGCCAACGCTCTTGACTTCGGGCTCGGGTTCGGCGGCTGGGGCTATGGCTGGTGCCAAGATGCAAAAGGAAACTCCTACCGCTGCGACGACGTCAATCACGACATCAGCTTGCACGCGGACTACCTGTACCAAGAGACCATCGTCAACATGACCAACCGCTTGGACTGGTACGCAGGTTTGGGCGGACGCGTGATCATGTCAGCCTATGGGTCCAACAATCTCAGCCACGACGTCGTGGTCATTGCTCGCGTTCCCCTCGGGATCGCCGCCACCTTCCGACGCCCCGATTTCCTCGAGGCCTACCTGGAAGTCGTGCCCGGCATCGCGGTCTTCCCGCTGGACTTCAACATCGACTTCGGCCTGGGCGTACGCGCGTACTTCTAGTCCGCTTCTCGAAAGTTCGTGACTGGATCGGGTTGCCGGTTCCGGGGCCGGGACCGCCAGCCGGATCCGGGTCCCCCGTCGGGGGCTTCGGGACGGACAGCCCACCCCACCTGCCCCCGCGCGCTTCGCGCGCGCCCTCGCCGAATCCGGGTCCGGTCGGATCCGGTTCCGGCTACCGGCCACCGGCCACGCCGCCGCTGGCCCGTTCGCCCAGCCAGCTACGAACTTTCGAGAGGCGGTACTAGCTCTCAGGATCGAAGTCGTTCCGGGTCGGACCGCTGTTCACTTCTCCGCTGGAGATCTCTCCCGACAGGAAGCCCGGCTCGGCGTTCGCGAGCGGCATCTCTCCCACCACGGCGCCCGAAGCTTCCTCGGTGGCCTGGGTGGCCACTTGGCCCCCTTGCTGGCGGATCTTCCATTGGGTTATGGCCCGTTCAAATTCGGCGTATGGAATCATTAGCGCAAGCCTACCGGGAAGACGTCTGGCCTGCAAATGGCGTGTGACCGCGTGTGACCGCGAGCCGCCCCTACCCGTGTATCAACTTGCGGTACCGGATCCGGTGCGGCTGATCGGCGTCGGCGCCCAGGCGCCGATGGCGGTCGGCTTCGTAGTCCTGGTAGTTGCCCTCGAACCACACCGCTTGGCTGTCACCCTCGAAAGCCAAAATGTGGGTGGCGATACGGTCGAGGAACCAGCGGTCGTGGCTGATGACCACCACACAGCCGGCAAAGCCCAGCAGCGCCTCTTCCAGCGCGCGCAGGGTGTCCACGTCCAGATCGTTGGTCGGCTCGTCGAGCAGCAGCACGTTGCCCCCGCTGCGCAACAGCTTGGCCAGGTGCACGCGGTTGCGCTCGCCGCCCGATAGATCCTTTACCCGCTTCTGCTGATCGGCGCCCTTGAAGTTGAAATCGGCAACATAGGAGCGCGCGTTCACCTGCCGCTTGCCCACCTGGATGTAGTCCGAGCCCTGCGCGATCTCGTCGTACACGCTGTTGTCGCCCTTCAAGGCATCGCGCGACTGATCGACATAGGCCAGCTTAACCGTGTCGCCGATGCGCAGAACGCCGCCGTCGGGCTTCTCCTGGCCGACGATCATGCGGAAGAGCGTCGTCTTGCCCGCGCCGTTGGGCCCGATGATGCCCACAATACCGCCGCGAGGCAGGTTGAAGGTCAGATCGTCCATCAACAAATTGTCGCCGTAGCCTTTGCTCAGATGCTCGGCCTTGACCACCAGGTCGCCCAGTCGCGGGCCGGCCGGAATGCTGATCTCGGCGGTGTCCTCGCGCTTCTGCGCGTCCTGCGCCAACATCTCCTCGTAGGCCGCCAAGCGGGCCTTGGACTTGGCCTGGCGGGCGCGCGGCGAGGCCCGCACCCACTCCAGCTCGCGCGCCAAGGTGCGCTGCCGGGCTGACTCGGCCTTCTCCTCGGCCTCCAGGCGTTTGCGCTTCTGCTCCAGCCACGACGAGTAGTTTCCCTTCCAAGGCAGGCCCTCGCCGCGATCCAGTTCCAGGATCCAGCCGGCCACGTTGTCGAGGAAGTAGCGGTCGTGGGTGATGGCCACGATGGTTCCTGGGTATTCCTGCAAGTGCTGCTCCAGCCAGGCCACGCTNNGGCTCGTCGAGCAGCAACAGATCCGGCCTCTGCAGAAGCACCTTGCACAGTGCCACGCGCCGGCGCTCGCCGCCTGACAGCTTGGTCACGTCGGCGTCTGGCGGCGGCAGGCGCAGGGCATCCATGGCGATCTCCAGCGTGCGATCGACATCCCAACCCTTGGCCGCGTCGATGGCGTCTTGGAGTTTGGCTTGCTCTTCCAGCAACTTCTCCATTTCCTCAGGCGTGATGTCCGTGCCCAGCCGCGCGTTGACCTCGTCAAAGCGCAGCAGCAGCTTCTTCACCGGCGCGACGGCCTCCTCCACGTTGCCGAGCACGGTCTTCTTGGGATCGAGTCTCGGCTCTTGGGGCAAGTAACCGATGGTGATGCCATCGGCTGGCCGCGCCTCGCCGAAGAAGTCCTTGTCCTCGCCGGCCATGATGCGCAGGAGGGTGGACTTGCCCGCGCCGTTGCCGCCGATGACGCCGATCTTGGCGCCCGGGAAAAACGACAGGTAGATGCCCTTCAAAACCTCCTTGTTGGGCGGATGAATCCGCCGCAGATCCTGCATAGTAAAGATGTATTGATGAGCCATGGGCCGCGTAGTGTACTCGATTTTTCCGGCCGGCCAGGAAGGAGACGCTTCTTTCGAAGCGTGCGCACGCCCAATGCCTACCGCACCCAGGTCGCGTGGGCAGCCGCCTGAGGTCTGGCGATCACTCTTCGTACACGATGCGGAAAGAGTCGAAGGGTCAAGAAGTCAAAATGCCCGTCCTCAGCGCACACAACGAACGTTGAAGGTACCGGACACACCGCAGAAGCCCGTTTGGCCGTTGCCGAAGTAGACGTCCCACGCGCCGGACGACGAGCCGGCCAACGGCGACGCCGACCAGAAGAAATCCGAAGGCGTCCCCGGAAATGCGGTCGAATCGATCATCGGGGGAGTCGTCTGCGAGTAATCGACGAGGGATTGTAGTTCCTTCAGCGTCGGAAGGCGCCAGCTCGTGCCTCCCAATCTGCTTCCCACTCCTGCACAGTATGTCTTGGCGTCGGCCCAAGAATAGGAAATCGACGATATCGTCTGTTGCCAGGTAAGCTTGGTCTTGGTGTCGTAGACGGTTCCGTTGCTGGTTCCGCCGTTCGTCACCACGAAGCGCCCGCCTGGGGCGCTGGCGGCGGCAGGGGTTGGCAGGATCACCGCAATCATGGCGATGGCGCAGAGAAAACGGGGTGTGGACGCGTTCATTGGGCTTTCTCCTGGTCAGATTCACGGACCACGGGACGTTCGAAAACATAGGCAAGACGGCGCCGCTTGCCTCCGATTCCTCGAGAGCCACCCCGACAACCCGGACGGCAACATCCATCGCGGCCCGGTAAACCGGCGACGCTTCGTTGTAGCTCGGCATTCACCCTCACGAAATCAAGAGTCAAAGTGTCAAGAAGTCAAAGTGCCCGTCCTCAGCGCACACAACGAACGTTGTTGTAGCTGCCGGACACATCGTAGTGGCCCGTGCAGCCGTCCTCAAAGCGGACGACCCACGCGCCGGACGACGAGAGGGACAACGACGGCGACGCTGACCAGAAATAGTCTGAAGGGGTCGAGGGGAAATACGTGGGGTTGATAGTTGGACTGGACTGCCCCAAGTCCATGATGGACGAGAGCTCGACGATCGACGGAAGGCGCCAGTCGCTTTGACCGGCGAGGGTCAGCGTTGGACAGTACGCAACTGCATCGGCCCAGGCATATTTGGTCGCTGGCACCGCTTGCTGCCACATGAGCCCGGTGACGTTGTCAGTGACCGTGCCATCCCCGTTGTCCGTGTAGCTCTCCAGATTCGGTGCACCCGCGGTAACGTCCACCTGGCTGTTCGGGACGAGCCACTCAGCCCAGTTTGGATCGGCGCACGCGGCCGGCGGATTGCGCTCGCAGACCAGGCCGGCTGAACAGGTGTCGCAGCTCGTGGCCTGGCTGCCGCCAGTCTGGACGCCGCCCGTGCCCACCAGCCCACCCGTGTCCACCCCACCCGCCCCCGCCACCCCACCCGTGCCCACCACCCCGCCAGTGTTGCTGGTGCCGTTGTTGCCGGCGCCGCTACCGCAGGCGAGCAGACCCGCGCTGAAGGCGATAGCCAGTGCCAAGTTTTCCCGATTCATCGCGATATCCTCTCTAGCCGCAAGGCCAGCCGGGTTGGAAGCTAGCCTCAAGAGGTTCGGAAGGCAAAAACCAACTCACCCGAACCGCGAAACGCAGCACGGCGATTATCCCTTGGTAGGGCAATGACGTGCCCCATCCGCTTCGTGCTAACCTGGACGCCGCGTGCAAAAACCGGTCGTGATCGTCAACCCCCGCTCCGGGGGCGGGCTCAGCCAACGACGCTGGGCGGCTCTGCTCGGCCCGCTCACCGATGGGCTGGGCTCCGTCGACGTGCGCTTCACCGAGGCCAAGACTGACGGCCGGCGCATCGCCCACGAGGAGGCGACAGCCGGGCGCGGCCTCATCGTGGCCATGGGCGGTGACGGGACCATTTCCGAAGTGGCCGATGGCATTCTCGACGCCGGCGGCAAGTCCGAGCTGGGCATCATCCCGCGTGGCACAGGCGGCGACTTCCGCCGCAGCCTGGATCTCGACGACGACATCGGCCGGGCAGCCCGCCGCATCCGCGAGACACCGGCCCGCCTCATCGACGCTGGTCGCGTGTCCTTTGTCGCCGACAACGGCTCGCAAGCCGAGCGCCATTTCGTCAACGTCGTCTCGTTTGGCTTTTCCAGCGACGTGGCGCGCCAGGCGAACACATCCTCGAAGCGGCTGGGCGGTCGCGTCGCCTTTCTCTCGGCCACCCTCCGTTCATTGGTCAGCTACGAAAACGTCGATGTCGTGCTGTCAGTGGACGACCAGCCTGAACGGCGCATGAGCGTGCTTCTGGCAGCGATTGGCAACGGTCGCTTCTTCGGCGGCGGCATGAGAATCTGCCCCGAGGCCTTGCTCGACGACGGTTTGTTCGATCTGGTTACCGTGGGCAACCTGGGCCGCGTCGGGGTCATGGCCAACATTCACCGCATCTACAGCGGCCACCATCTGACCATGAAGGAAGTTCAGGGCACGCGGGGCCGGCGCATGAAAGTCGCGCCCGCCGACCGCGAAGCGAAAATCCCCCTGGAGGTCGATGGCGAAACCCCGGGCCACCTGCCTGCCAGCTTCGAGCTTCTGCCTGGCGCTCTGCGCGTACGCGCGTGACGTCTTTTTTTTTGATGGCATTCGGCCCCGCTGGCGCTCTTACCCCCCAACGACGGTAAAGCTGTGGCGCGCCTTCTGGTCCGGGAAGGTGTTCAACAGTCAACAAACGATTCAATCCGGGGAGGTTCCAAATGAAGCCCAGACACGGTTTGTCGATTTGCGCTGTTGGCGCGTTGCTAGTCGGTATTTCAATGGGAGGCTGCTCGTCGGAAGACGGTTTGCCGGGGCCCGGCGACAGCGGGCAAACGACCAATGGTGGACAGACTGGACAGAACGGTGGCTCAACCAGTGGGCCGGCCGGCGCTGCAGGCAACCCCGGCGTCGCAGGGAATCCAGACATCGGCGGAAACACCGCTCTAGCGGGGAACCCAGATATGGGCGGAAACACCGCTGCTGCGGGGAACTCCGGAACCGATACATCCCCCAGTGAAACCGCTGATGCCGGCACTGAAACAAGAACCAGCATCTCCACCTACACAAGAACCGGTTTCGGAACCAGCACACGAACCGGC
>PMLB01000298.1:13338-19245 GCA_003158735.1 Myxococcales bacterium
GCTTCGGAACCAGCACACGAACCGCCGGTGTCGGAACCAGCACACGAACCGGCTTCGGAACCAGCACACGAAGCGGCAGGGGCACCGGAACGAACACCGGCACGGGCACCGGCACCGGCTAGGCCAAGAAGAGCGACACCAGCTACCCGGATGTGGCCGCAGGCCGCCTGAGCGGCTGCCGGGCCAAGACTGGAGACTGAGGCACTTCCCAACGGGGCCCGATTACGGGCCCCGTTGTTTTATCGTGAGTCTCGGAACCCCAACAGCACCCTTGAAGAATTGGCGAAGTTGATGCTACCTTGGGCCGTCGCGAAATAGCAGGGCGCGCCACCCTATGCAGATACATATCGCCAAGGCCGACATCACGGAGATGGCTGTCGACGCCATAGTCAACCCTGCAAATTCATTGGGAATAATGGGTGGTGGCGTGGCCGGAGCCCTGTCCCGCAAGGGTGGGCCTTCCATTCAGAGAGAGGCCATGTCGCTAGCGCCCATAGCTGTCGGCGCCGCGGTAGTCACAACCGCCGGCAGGCTGTGGGCCAAGCACATCATCCACGCCCCGACCATGGAGGAACCCGGCACCAAGGTCGGCGTCGAGAACGCCCGTCGCGCTGCCCGTGCGGCCCTCATCGCAGCGGCTCTTCGCGGATTCGATGTCATTGCTATTCCGGGCCTGGGCACCGGCCTGGGTGGCGTCGACCTTGCCGAAGCGGCCCGCGCCATGGTCGACGAGTTGCGGGCCCATCGACAACCCAAGCCAACCACCGTTTACCTGGTGGACACCAACGACGACATTCTGGCCTGTCTGGAAGGGGCATTGCGATCCGCGACCAGCTAGCCGTCGTCTTTCGACGAACCTGTTCCGAAGGAGGCTCTTGTGAAGATCCTTGTACCCTGTAAACGAGTTCCCAATCCCGACCTCAAGTTGAAGGTCGCCAACGGCTCCGTCGATCTGGCGAGCACCACCTGGCAGGTGAATCCTTTCGACGAGTACGCGGTCGAGGCCGCCTTGCGCCTCACCGAGAAAGGCAAAGGCGGCGAACGCGTGGGCGAGGTCGTAGTGGTCAGCATCGGCCCCAAGGACACGACGGCCCAGTTGAAGCAGTTGCTGGCCATGGGCGCCAACCGCGCCACTCTGATCGCCGGCGATGACAGCGCACTCGACCCGGACCGGGTGGCGCGCATCCTGCGTGCGGTGGTGGACGCCGAGAAGCCCGATCTCGTCATCATGGGCAAACAGGCAGTGGACGGCGATGACAACCAAGTGGGCCAAATCTTGGCCGCCTCGCTGGGCTGGCCACAGGCCACCTTCCTGGCCAGCATTCTCTTGGCCGCTGATGGCAAGTCTGCGACCGTCACGCGTGAAGTGGACGCGGGCGTGGAAGAGCGCCGCGTGCGCCTGCCTGCGATCATGACCGTGGATCTGCGAATTATCGGCAAGAAGGCCGTTCGCAATGACGGTTTGGCCCCGGCCACCGCCGAGTGGGAAGATACCCAACGGCTGGCGTCGCTCAAGGGCATCATGGCCGCGAAGAAGAAAGAGCTGCGCGAGATCACGGTCGAGTCTCTTGGCGTGACCGGCGGAATTCTAGTCAAGACCGTCCGCCATGAAGCGCCGCCCGCGCGCAAGGCTGGGGTGAAGGTGGCCTCGGTCGAGGAACTGGTGGCAAAACTGCACAACGAAGCGAAGGTGATCTGATGCCTGGCACTGCGACACTCGTTCTCCTGGAAACCACGACTGCAAACCTGCGCTCGGCGTCGTTGCCGGCGATTTCCGCAGCCCGCAAGCTGGCTCAAGCCAACGGTGGGCCGGTGGTCGGGGTGGTGATCGGCTCCGGAATTGCCGCCGCTGCCCAGGATGCTGCCCGCTATGTGGACAAGGTTCTCTGCTGCGACAACGCGGCCCTGGCTGCGGCGCTGGCCGAGACCTGGGCGCCGGTTCTGGTGGCGGCAATCAAGAAGATAGACGCCGCGGCGCTGGTGGCTTCGGCTACCTCCACGGGCAAGGACATCTTGCCGCGTGCCGCGGGCCTCATGGGCGCCGGCATGGCCAGCGAAATCGTGGGCGTCACCGGCGCCAAGAAATTCCATCGGCCCACCTACGCGGGCAACGCGCTCACCGATGTGGAAGTCACGACCCCGGTGGTGGTTGCGACCGTGCGCCAGACTGAGTTTCCGCCTGCTGGCCCGGCAGCCAGCACAGGCACCGTCGAGGCCTTCGATGCAGGCGCCATCGATGCGCTGGGCTCCGAGCTGGTGGCTCTGCACGCCAGCAAGAGCGTGCGCCCGGATCTGACCGAGGCCAAGGTGGTCGTGTCCGGTGGCCGCGGGCTCAAAGAAGCCGCGAACTTCAAAGTCCTAGAAGAGCTGACCGACCTCCTCGGCGGAGCATTGGGCGCCAGCCGCGCCGCCTGCGATGCGGGCATGGTGCCCAATGATCTGCAAGTGGGGCAGACCGGCAAGGTGGTTGCTCCGGATCTCTACTTCGCGGTGGGAATTTCAGGTGCCATCCAGCACCTGGCCGGGATGAAAAGCAGCAAGGTGATCGTGGCCATCAATAAGGATCCGGAAGCGCCCATTTTCCAGGTGGCCGACTACGGCCTGTGCGCAACCTGGGAGTCCACGGTTCCGCCGCTGATTGCGCAGATCAAAGCCGTCAAGGCCGCGGGCTAGATTCGGGGCGCAGAAGGCGAGCTAATTCACCACAGAGAGCACAGAGAACACAGAGGCCGGAAGGGAAGAAAAGGGTTCGGACCGGACAGAACCCAACCCTTCCCTTTCCGATCCGACTCTGTGGCCTCTGTGCCCTCTGTGGTGAACCAGCTCGCTTCCGGCTTGTGATATGGACGGTGTACGCGCAGGTCGTGAGCGCGGCGGCCCCTGCTGAGGTATCATGGGGGTGATGACGCGACTTATGCCGGCCGAACGTGAGCGCCCCGCGGCCGAATTGGTGCAACGACTTGAGCGAAACATCGCCCAGGTCATCCGCGGCAAGCCCGCGGCCATCCGCAACTCGGTCCTGGCCCTGCTGGCGCGTGGCCATCTGCTCATCGAGGACGTGCCCGGCGTGGGCAAGACGACCTTGGCCCGTGCCTTGGCCCTTTCCATGGGCGGCACCTTTCATCGCATCCAGTTCACCAGCGATCTCCTCCCCTCGGATATCCTCGGCGTGTCGGTGCTCGACACCGCCTCGGGCCAGTTTGTTTTTCGCCCAGGGCCCCTGTTCGCCAATGTGGTGCTGNNCAACCGCACCACCCCGCGCACGCAGAGCGCGTTGCTGGAAGCCATGAACGACGGCCAGGTTTCACTGGACGGGCACACCTATCGCTTGGAACCGCCCTTCATGGTCGTCGCCACCCAGAACTCGGAAGAGCATTACGGAACCTATCCCCTGCCCGAATCGCAGATGGACCGATTTACTCTTCGCATTCGCATCGACTACCCCTCGGCCGAGGACGAGAAAGGTCTGATCCTGGAGGCACCGGCCGTGACCGACGAAGCCCTGGCCAAGCTCCAGCCGTCCCTCTCGCTCTCCGAAGTCATCTTTTTGCAGGAGGCCGCTGCGCGCGTGCGCCTCTCGCCCGAGCTGGCCGGCTACATCGTGGACGTCGCACGCGAAACACGCCGCTCGCCGTTTCTGGCCCTGGGCCTGTCCCCGCGCGCTGAGCTGGCCTGGCGGAACGTGGCGCGCGCCTCGGCCCTGGTTTCCGGACGCGACTACGTGCTGCCCGACGACCTCAAGCAACTAGCCCTGCCCGCTCTGGCGCACCGGCTGGTCCTGGCCAATCAGCTCGACTCCACCGGGCGCGTGCGAGAGGAAGCGGAACGCGTCGTGATGGACGTGCTCAATCGGTTGCCTATCCCGGGGTGAGCGGGACAGACGTGCTAACCACGATTCTCTCGGGACTTGACGGCCGCCGGCGCGATCCGGAGTCTCACCACAGAGGCCACAGAGGCCACAGAGGCCGGAAAGAAAGGGTTTCGGTTCCGGATCCGAACCCTTCCTGCCTTCCGATCCGTCTCTGTGATCTCTGTGTTCTCTGTGGTGAAATCCGGGGCAAACCTGCGGAAAACTGTGGTTAGCCCCTATGGGTGAGCGAGATCATGCCGTTGCGCGAGTTGTGGCCGACGAAAGTCACTCCGGCCACGACCACGACCACGGTGACGCCCTTGGGTGACGATCGCGGGATTGTGGAGGCCGTCCCGTGTTGACCTTGGCCCGTCTGAAGCGCTGGTTCCGGCCGCACCGCCGTTTCCGCCTCACGCGCGAAGGCAAGTGGTTCATTGGGACCACGCTCGTGCTCGGCTTCGCAGCGGTCAACGGCGGCATCAACCTGCTCTTCCTGATCTTCGGCATGTTGCTGTGTCTGCTACTAGCCAACGGCGTGCTCTCCGAGGCGTGCCTGCGCCGTCTGGTTGTGACCCGGCGCCTGCCTGCCGCCATCCACGCCGGAGCACCCTTTCTGGTGGGCATCGCGGTTCGCAACGCCAAGAAACGCGTCCCCGCCTTCTCGCTGGAAGTCGAAGACATGGTGGCGCGCAAGCCCGTGGATCGACGCTGCTTCTACCTGAAGGTTCCGGCCGGGCGCGAACAGGAGACTGCCTACCGCCGCACCCTGCCCCGCCGCGGAGTTCACCGTCTCTCGGGTCTGCGTGTCTCCACGCGCTTTCCCTTCGGACTGCTGCGCCGGTCGATAGATCTGGATGCTCCGGCCGAGCTGCTGGTCTACCCGGCTTTGCTGCCGGTAAGCGAGCTTGTGTTGTCTTCGGGTCTCGCCGAACTGAATGACCGACAATCGACCGCCCGCACCCGGCACGGCGAATTCGAAAGCCTGCGCGAGTTCCGGCCCGGCGACGATCCGCGGGACATCCATTGGCGCACCTCGGCCCGGCGCGGACGACGCTTCGTGCGCCAGTTCGAAGGCAATACCGGACGCACGGTGGTGCTGGCTCTCGACGACGCACAGACGAAAGATCCGCTGCCGGGGCGGGATCCCTCCGCCCCTTTCGAAGCCGCCGTCTCGCTGACCGCATCCGCCGCGTTGGTCTTGCTTCGGCAAGGCTTTCAGGTTGGCCTGGTCACCAGCGGCGCTTTGCTCACCCCTGGCGCAGGGAACATCCAGGCGTCCCGCATTCTGAGGCACCTGGCGCTGGTGCAAATGCAGCCTATCGCTGAAACCGGAGCGGGGAATACCGTGCTGCCCGCGGCCCTGCGGGGCGTGGCTGTCCTGCACGTGCGGCAGGGCCCGCAAGTACCGCGACTGGAAGCCGCCCGAGCTACCTCGAAGAGGCCGTCGTGAAGTTCCGCCTGGTTCACAAGCTCACGTCCTACCTGCTGGTGGCCACGGCACTCGCCTCCCTCGCGACCTCGGAGTCCGCGTCGTGGCTCAGTCTGGCTGTGCTGGTGGTGGCCGCAGCCCTGTCCTGGTTTCTCGAGCCCGACACGCGTCTGGGCACCCTGTTCGATCGCGCCGTGCCGCTGTTCAACGTGGCTACCGTGGCTCTCTTCGCTCTGGCGGTGTTGCAGGTGGCGCGCAGTTTTCCCGAAGTCGATCTCTCGCCTTTTCTCGACTTCGTGCTCTTCCTGCTCGGCTACAAGCTGTGCCAGCGACGCAACAACCGCGACTACCTGCAAGTCTACATTCTGTCGTTTCTGGTGATGCTGGCGGCCGCCTGGCAGGCCACCAGCGCTGTCTTCATCGTCGGCTTCTTTGTCTACGTTGTCCTGTCCACATGGACTCTGATCCTTTTTCACCTCCGACGCGAAATCGAGGAGAACTACCTGGTCCGACATACCGGCGACGACGCAGGAGCACGGGTGACGGTCACGCGTGTGCTCAACTCCCGCCGCGTGGTGGGCTGGCCTTTCTTCCTGACCACCGGGCTGGTGGCCGTGCTGGTGTTCGG
>PMLB01000298.1:19308-34968 GCA_003158735.1 Myxococcales bacterium
CGGCCGTGCGCAACGATGAGGCGCGCGAAAGCGAAATCGCCTCGCTCTACTGGCGGGGAACCGTCTACGACACCTATGAAAACGGCGAGTGGCTCCGCTCGCGAGACGAGCGCACCCGCACCCGCCTCTCGCTCTCCCATTCACCCAGCACCGACGCGCGGACCTACGTTCTGGCCAGCCCCCAAGCACCCGGCCCGCCACCGGCACGCACGGCGGCCGTCAGCGGGGCCGTCGAACAGGACATCGAGGTGGTCGCGCTGGTCCACGCGGTGGCTTTTGCCCTCGACCAGCCGACTGCGGTGGAGATGCCACCCCCGCCGCCCGGTGCCTTCACCGCCGTCGATGTGGAAGCACGTTGGTCGGACGAGCTCGGCCTGCGCATGTTCCGAGTCAGTCCTTTCAACTATGCTGATCGCCGCTCGGCCATGCCGGAATTCGCCGGAGCCCGATACCGCGCCTATTCCCGTCTGGCGGGGGCGCGGCCCGGCGCGGGCGTACCCGAAAGCCAACTCGCCCCCGGTGCGTTGGCGCCGTACTTGCGCGCGGCTCGATCGCTTTCGCCTCGGGTGCGGGAACTGGCCCTGCGTCTGACACGTGACAAGTCCGACGCCGCGGCCAAGGTCGATGCTGTGGCCAAATGGCTGCAGGCCACGCATAGCTACACCACCGACCTCAAGCGCGACACCAGCATCCCCGACCCACTGGAGGATTTCTTGTTTCACCAGTCGGCCGGCCACTGCGAGTACTTCGCCTCGGCCGCCGCCATTCTGCTGCGCTTGGGTGGCGTGCCCACGCGCTACGTGAATGGGTTTCTGGGTGGCGAATGGAACAGCCTGCGCCAGGCCATTACCGTGCGAGACAATCGCGCCCATTCCTGGGTCGAGGCCTACCTGGGCAGCAACGGCTGGGTCCGTGTCGATGCCACACCTGCTGCCAGCCGGGCTGCACATATGACCCGCTTTCGCCAAGTCATGGACGCGGTGGAGATGTTCTGGAGCAGCTGGGTCATCGAATACAGCGCCAGTCAGCAACTCTTCCTGGCCCGCAAGCTCAGCCGCGAGTTCGGCTGGATGCAGCCCGGCTTCTTCCCGCGTGGCCAGCACCATCGCCTCAGCCGATCGCAGGTGCTGGCGGTGGCCGCGATCCCGGTGGCGCTGGTGGTCGCGTTTGCTCTGCGCAAGCTGCCGCGGCGCCGGGCGGTGGCGAGCGGACCGCGGCGCGGACAGCGCGGCGAGGCGCCCATCTTTCGCGTCTACCAGAAGACCCTGGACCGGTTGGCAGCGCGAGGCCTCGCCCGACGCCCAGAAGAAACGCCCCACGAGTATCTCGCTCGCGTACGCCAGCAAGGCGTGGTGGCCGCCGACGCCTTGGCCCACCTGACGGACTGCTACGCGGAAGCCCGCTACGGCGACATCGAGGTTCCTCCCGAGATCGTCTCGCAGATGCGCGTCGAAGCCGCGTCCATCGCCCGAGACACATAGTGTTACGCGGCGCCACACTCGCGTTCCTCTCGACGCCGCGGTCCCATTTCGACACCAACCGTAGCCCGCAAATGCGTTGCCAAATTGGCGTGACAACGAGCTCAAAAGCGCCAGTGGATCAGCCCGAAGGCCAGGCCGGGCTGTCGGACCTCGCTCGACCCTGCGGCCGTGCGGCACTTCGGCCTGGACTGGACGGCACGACCGTTGCAGAAAGCAGAGCTACCCATGGTTCTTTGTCGCCGATTGCTTGTGGCCCTGCTTGGCTTGAGCGCTGTGCTTTGGGCCAACCCAGGCTTGGCCCAGACCGGCGGTACCGGTGGAACGGCCGGTATAGCCCTGACGACGACTGACTTCACGCTCACGTTGCAGCAACAAAATGCAGACCTTAGCTATTCCGACCTGTCCCAGGCAGACGCCGCCACATACCTGAACCATGCGCGCTGCCAGTGCGCCACGCCTGTGCAGATCGTGGTGCAGATGGCGACAGCCTCGGTGTCCAAGCTGTCGACGGTGACCCAGCTATTAACCCAAGCACGACTCTACGTGGGCGACAACTGCGCCCAGTTGAACAGCACGGGCACCGGCCCCCAATGCCTCGATAGTCAGATGCTCGGCGAGATCAACGGCATCACAACGTTGTCGCAGGGGCCCTGGCAGGTGCCGACCACCGCGGACAAGCTCTTTGCACCTTACGGAGGTTGCAGCCCGACCGAAAGCAGCACGACGATCTGGCTCTGGCTCGATACGTCAGGCAAACAGCAACCGGACTCCGGTGTGACTGGCGGCAGCGCGCCCAGCCTGTCCGTTCCACTAGTCGGCACGCCCCCGGCCGCGCCCAACGGCATCACGGTGGAGGGCGGCGACGAAGCCCTGGTGGTGTCGTGGGCATTGCTATCGACATCCACCTATCCCAATTTGGCGGGCTACCTGGTGTTCTGCATGCGTGGGGACGGTCTGCAGGTTTTTGACCCGAGCTACTACACCAGCCAATACCAGACCAGCCAGATTCTGTGTCCGCCCGGCACGTCGACCACCGCCACCGCCACCGCGACTGCAGCCGGAAAAACAACGGCGGTTGAGGTCACGGCACCAGCGATCTTCCAGAACCTCGACACGAAGTACCTTTGCTCGGACCTCTTGCCGTCCACGCAATCCAGCGCGCGCATCGGCATCTTGCAGAATGGGATTCCCTACACCGTGGGCGTGGCCTCTGTCGACACCTCGGGAAACGCCAGTCCCATCGCGATGGGCTTCGTCCAGCGGCCGGTGCCAACCATCAATTTCTATCAGGCGTACCGGGACGCAGGTGGCCAGTCGCCCGGCGGTTATTGCGCGCTGGCGGGCCAGAACGCGCGGCTCGGGGTTATTTCATTTCTGGCTGGCATCGGATTCTTGGGCTTGGTCATTTTCCGTCGACGCCGTCGTGCCCGCCGCGCCCTGTCTCGTGGTTTGCCCTGGCTTGTGGTGACGCTGGCGGCGGGTCCGGCGCAGGCACAAGTCGTGAGTCAGGTGCAAACCGAGGAGAGCTCGACCGCGCAGCTCGGAGACTTCCGAAGCCCGAGGGAATGGGCCATCGAACTGCGCTTCGGCCCCTACGCTCCCGACGTCGATTCCGAATTCTCAGGCAATCCGGCCGCAACCCCCTACAAGACGGTATTTGGCAGCAAGCGACACCTCATGTCGCAGTTGGAGTTCGACTGGCAGTTCTTCCAGGCCTTCGGCTCGCTCGGCGTCGGCGCGGTCGTCGGCTACTACAGCGAAAGCGCCAAGTCATTCGTCTTCGATCCGACTACCGGCAAGTGCCAGACCGACCCCAGCTCGACCACGGGCGCCTGCTTGGTCTCGGGCGACACGACCTCGTTGCGGCTCATCCCGGTTGCCGCCCTTCTGGTGTACCGCTTGGACGTGGCGGCCGAACGTTGGAAGATTCCGCTGGTGCCCTACGCCAAACTGGGCCTGAACTACACCTTCTGGGAAATCAACAACGGCAACGGAAACGTGCCCGACTACAAGGGCGGCCACGGCTCAGGCGGTACCGCTGGCTGGCAAGCAGCGGCTGGGATGTCTCTCTTGCTCGACATCCTCGACCCGGACGCCGCGCGCGGCCTGGACATGGAGACTGGCGTCAACCACAGCTACGCGTTCTTCGAGTGGAACCGAGTGGACGCCTCGGGATTGGGCATGAGCAGCAAGCTGCACGTGGGCGACAGTCGGTGGGTTCTCGGTTTCATGTTCGAATTCTAGTCGCGTGGCGAGCCCTGCGGGCTTCGGGACAGAGTGAGGTAGTATGACCAGATTGTGACTGCTGACGTCCCGCCCCTGCGGACCCTTCGCCTGATTATCGAGTACGACGGGACGGACTTTGCGGGTTGGCAGCGCCAGGCCGGCCAGCGCACGGTCCAGCAGTGTCTGGAAGAAGCCTTTGCCACCATGACGGGCGGACCCGTGTGCGTGCGCGGTGCCGGTCGTACCGATGCGGGCGTGCATGCCGACGGCCAGGTCGCCAGCGTGGAGCTGGCCTCGCGCATCCCGGCACTGGGATTCATGCGCGGCCTCAATTCCAACCTTCCCCGCGACATCGCTGTGCTCGACGTGGCCGACATGCCCGCGGGCTTCAATGCCCGCTGGGGTGCGCGCGGCAAGATCTACCGCTACCAAATCTGGAATCACCCGGTGCGGTCACCCCGCCGTGCGCGCGACAGTTGGCACGTGTTCGCCCCGCTCGACGTGCACGCCATGCGCGAGGCCGCGGCGCTCTTGTGTGGCGAGCACGACTTCCGCGCTTTTCGCGCGGCCGACTGCGAACGCAGAACCACCGTGCGGGTGCTGCGACGATTCGACGTGCACCGCGACGGTGGCCTCATCACCTGCGAGGTGGAAGGGACGGCTTTTCTCAAGAACATGGTGCGCATCCTGGTCGGCACCCTGGTGGCCGTGGGTCACGGCAAAATGACCGTGGCCACGATTCACGAATTGCTGACTCACGGTGATCGTACCAAGGCCGGCATGACCGCGCCGGCCTGCGGGCTGACCCTGGCGAGTGTCATCTACTGAGTCGGCGCGGACCACTTGCGGGACAACGCGCGGCAGCTCGACGGGGAGACCTGCGGTCGCCCCTACCCCGATTGCTCGTCGGGTTCCGCAACCATGGCTGCAATCGCGTCGCGCACGTGCTGGATGAGCGCCGGCCGGTCGTCGATGGTGAGCCCGGTGGTGGGAATGGGAGCGCCGATGGTGACGAACACCTGGCCGCTCTTCACGAGCGGACTCCCCGGCGGCATGAGCGCGCGTGTGCCGCGCAGACCGATGGGCACGATGGGAACCCCCGCCTCCATGGCCAGGTGGAAGCCGCCCTTCTTGAAGGGGCCCATTTGCCCGTCGCGCGTGCGCGTGCCCTCGGGGAAGATCACGACCGAGACACCGCCCTGGATGCGTCGGCCGGCCTCGTCGATGCTTCGCCGCGCGGCCACCGCATTCTGCCGGTCGATGAAGATGAAACGGCCCGCCCACATGACCCAGCCAAGAAACGGGATGCTCGCGAGCTGCTTCTTAGCGATCATGCGCACCCGGCGCGGAATCCCCACAAGGAGAGCCCATATGTCCACCGTCGAGGCATGGTTGGCCATGAACACGTAGGGCTGGTCGGGGGCCAGATTGGCCCGATTGTCCACGTTGATACGCACGCCTGCAAAACGGGTCACCCACCTGGACCACCAGCGCGTCACATCGAGCACCCAGTCGCCCGTGGGGTCGCGCAGGCGCATCAGCAGCCCCGCCAGGCTGCCGAGGATGGTCACAATCGCCAGGAAGGGAATCGTGAGCAAGGATCGCAAGAAACGCACGACCGCATGGTATCCTCGGTTGGTGGATTTCCGGAAGACCTACTACGTCCTTCCGAACCTTTTTACGCTGTCATGCGTTCTGAGCGGGTTCGCGTCGCTTGCCCTGTCCGCGTCGGGCGAGGCTGAAGCCAACCTCTATCTCGCAGCCCTGGCCATCTGTTTTGGGCTGTTTTTCGACACCTTCGACGGCCGGGTGGCACGCCTGACCAAGACGCAGACTGACCTAGGCCGCGACCTCGACTCGCTGGCCGATGTCATCACCTTCGGCGCTGCACCGGCTCTCCTGATGTACAAGTGGGGTCTCAACCACTTCGGCCTGCTGGGTATCTTCATGGCCGGGCTGTATGTCTGCGCCGGGGCCATGCGGCTGGCCCGCTTCAATGTCCTTTCCCGGCGAGAACATGCCTCCGGCAAGGTCAAGCCTGGCAAGTTCATGCTGGGCCTGCCCATTCCGGCGGCAGCCAGCGTGCTGGTCTTCATGGTCATCGTCAGCCACAACGCCGGCTCGTACCAGCTGGTGAGCGAGGGCTCGACGGCGCTCATTGTGCTGGTGCTCTCGGCCCTCATGGTGTCGCGTGTGCGTTTTCGCTCTTTCAAGGAACTCCGCCTCAACCTCAAGACGGTTGCGATTCTCTTGCTGGTGGTAGGCGCCTGCGCGGCCATCGTCATGGCAGGCCTGGAGAAGGCGTTCATTTTCTTGTTTCTCGTTCTTGCCTACGTCGTGCTGGGCCTGGCGGAAGAGGTGATCTTCTTTCGCCGACGCCGCGCCCAGGAGCGCAGCGAGCTGCACACCCCGCCACCCGAGCCAGTGCCGACGCAGGAAGAGGAAGTCCTGCGTGAGCTGGGCGCTTTCGACGGCGACGATGAGGAGCCAGATCCAGTCAAGGGTCCGATGGCCGGCCCTCGCCACGCCTAGTACCGCCTCTCGAAAGTTCGTAGCTGGTTGAGCGGCCGGATTGACGGCGGCGGGGCCGGTGGCCGGTGGCCGGATCCGACGCCCGGTCCCCCTTTCGGGGACTACGGGACCCGCCACCCGTCCTGCCCATCCGCGCGCTTCGCGCGCGCCCTCGCCGGATTCGGCCCCGGATTCGGCCGCCGGTCCCGGCCCCAGAACCGGCAACCGTCACCAGCCACGAAGTTCCAAGAGGCGGTACTAGTTCTGCTTGGTGGGTTGGCCCTTGCCCGTCGGAGCCGACTTGCCACCGTCGTCCACTTCGACGAACACGCCGTACACGATTCCGATGAGCGGGCCGAGCAAGATCGGCACCGACACCAGGGTTCGCCCCTCGGCGAGTCCGAGCGGCGCCAGGAACATCGCCGGCGCCTGCATGCCTCCGATCACTTTGCCCGCGACCCAGAAGAGGCCCATGCACACCGCCAGGCCGATGACGCCCTTGACGATGGACGTCCAGAAGGTTTCCTGCCGCCAGGGAGGCTTCCCGCACACCAGACCCACCAAGAACCCCACCACGCCATAGACCAGCCACGCGCTGGCGCCCGCGCCCAAGCCGACACGCGAAGCTGCAAAACCAACGACGGCGCCTACCATGCCGCCTTTTAGTAGGCCAAGCAGAACACGAACCATGGGGCCAGTATACCCCTTGCTCAGTTCTTGGCGACGGCAGGCGGCAGATTGCGCAAGGCCGCCAGGCGGAGACGGATGGCCTCCAGATAGGCCGAGCGGTTGGCGACCGCCGGCTCGCGCGAAATGGTGAGCTTGCTGGGATCGACAAACACCCCACCCTGCGTGACGCTGAAGTGCAAGTGCGGGCCGGTGGACAAACCAGTGGTTCCCACGTAGCCGATGACCTCTTTCTGCTGAACCGGCTTGCCCGGCTTCAATCCCTTGGCGAAGCGGGACAGGTGGTAGTAGCGCGTCTGCAGCCCGCTGCCGTGGTTGATGACCACAGTATTGCCCGAGCCCGACTTCATGCCGACCTCAACCACCTTGCCGCCTGCCGTGGCCCACACTGGCGTCCCGACCGGCGCCGCATAGTCGATGCCCAGGTGGGCTTTCATTCGGTGCAAAATGGGGTGAAAGCGGTGCCGGTCGAACTTGGAGCTGATGCGCACGAAACGCAGCGGGGTCTTGAGCATGCTCTTGGCCAAGGCCTGGCCCTTTTCGTCGTAGTAGTGACCGCGCCCGCGCTGCCCCGAAGGATTCCAGTAGAACCCACGGAAGTTTCCTGCCTTGCCCCCGTATTCCGCGGCCAGCAAGCTGCCGTACTTGTAGAACTGCCCGCCCAGGTATTGCTTCTCCACCACGACCTTCCAGTGATCGCCAGGATGCGTGTCGATGTAGAAATTGATGTCCCAGGCAAACAAGTCGACCAGTAGGCTCACCAGCGCGGCGGACTCTCCCGCCTTGGACACCGACTCGTAGAGCGACGAATCGATTGTCCCTGAGACATCGGCGGTCTTCACCACCAGAGCCTTCTCCTCCTTGCGCGCCTGCCATGTGCCGTCGGGCTTCTGGGCGACGACGTAGCGGAGTACAGGCGTGGGCCCGTATTCGAAAGATGTGACCGCGCCCTCGTCATCGCGAATCACCGCGTAGTGCTCGCCGGACCGGATCAACTTGGGATCGACCAGCTTGGATAGCGCCCGCGTTACCGCACCTGCCGCCGATCCGAAGCTCTCCTTTGCCAAGACGGTACTGAGCGTGTCCGAGGATCCAAACTCGCCTTCCACGACGTGCCCATCGCTATCTCCGCCCACAGCACGTGACGCCGCAGATCCCAGTCGATCCGACCCGGCAGCCGTGGTCTGCGCCCCGCCGCCTGCACTGTTCTTGCCCTTCCACGAGGCGCCGAGAAGCGATGGCGGAATCGACTCCTGGGCCAGCTCTTTCCGGTTATCAGCCAGCGTCCGTTCGGTGGACACGGGTTGCATCAGCTTGCGCACCGCCGTGTCCGCGCGGAAAAAGAAGAAGTAGACGTTCACCCCGGTGAGGACGACGAGCAGGCTTCCCAGACCCAGGGAACTGCGGACATGCGACGACCGCCGCTTTTTCCGTTTGGGGACTAACGAACGAGCCACCCTATGAAACCATCACACCGTCGGCCATCCGTCAACTTCGTCGTGGTAGGAAACTAGCTTTTTCCACCACAGAGAGCACAGAGAACACAGAGGTCGGAGATGAAGAAGGGGTTCGGACCGCCCAGGCCGACCCCCTTCCTTTTCCCCTCCGGCTCTGTGACCTCCGTGCTCTCTGTGGTGAAAAAACTAGCTTCTGGCGCGTCTCAGCATCTCATCGGCGTGGGCCGCTGCCTCGGGGGAAGGGCTGGAACCGCCCAACATGCGAGCGATCTCGTCGCCGCGCTCGGCGCCGGTTAGGACCGCCACATGGATCGTGGTGCGCCCCTTGCTGGTTTCCTTGGTCACGCTGATGTGGTGGTCGGCGAAAGCAGCAATCTGCGGCAAGTGCGTCACAACCAGGACTTGGCGATGGGCCGCGGTGGACTTGAGCATGCGGCCGATCACCTCGGCCGTTCCGCCGCCCACGCCTGAATCGACCTCGTCGAAGACGTAGGTCAACGCTTCGTCTTCCTTGGCCAAGGCTTGCTTGACTGCCAACATCACGCGCGACAGCTCGCCACCTGAGGCGATGCGGTCGAGCGGCCGCGGCTCTTCGCCCCGATTCGGCGCGAAAAGAAAACGCACCCGATCTTTGCCGCGCGGACCAGGCTCGTCGCGATCCTCGACCGCGATGGGCACGCGCGCCCCGGCCAAGCCCAGATCGCGCAAAGTCTCATCCATGCGCCGGCCCAGGACACGCGCGGCTTTGCGCCGCTGCTCCGAGATCTGCTCGCACAGTGCCGTCATGCGTTTCATCGCGACCTCCACGGCTGCCTTGCGCGCCGCCAGGCCCTCCTCGAAAGAACCCAGCGCGGCCAACTCCCGGCTGATTGCCTCACGCCGCTCGATGGCCGCCGCGACCGAGCCGCCGTGCTTGCGAATCAGGCGGCCAATGAGGAAAAGGCGCTCCTCGATTTCGGTCAACCGTTCCGGGTCGAAACGAATGCTGCTGGCATAGCGCCCTAACTCGCCGGCCGAGTCCTCGACCTGCGCCTGGGCCGAACGAAGGGTTTCCACCACGGGCAGCAGCGCCGGATCGAGCTGCGCCAAGGCCGCGATCTCGCGCGCCACGCCGGCGATGCGGCCTGAGACAGCGTCGTCCGAGGAATACAGGACTTCCTCGCCGCGGCTGCAGGCAGCCAGAAACTTCTCCGCGCCTTTGGTTCGCTCGCGCTCGGCCCGCAGTACATCGTCCTCACCAGGCTGGATTTCGGCCTGCTCCAACTCGGAGAGTTGGAAGCGCAGAAGATCCTCGCGCTCGGCCCGCGCCCGCGCATCGGCATCGAAACTTGCCAGCTCGGCGCGGGCGTCGCTCAACGCCTGGTACGCTTCGCGCACTTCGACCAGCGCGACGCTGTTCCCGGCAAACGCGTCTAGGATTGCGAGCTGGCTGTCAGCATCTGTGAGCAGGTGCTGGTCGTGTTGTGAAGTGATGTCGACCAGCTTGCCTACGCTGGCGGCCAGATCGGCGGCGCTGGCCAGACTGCCGCCCAGGTGGATGCGGCCCCGACCAGACCGTGCTACCGCGCGCCGGACCACCAGCCCGTCCTCCACCGCCCGGCCCTCGGCCAGCAAGCGCTCGCGCACCTCCCATCCGGCCGGTAGCTCGAACACGGCCTCCACCCGCGCCTCATCGCACCCCGCTCGGATCATCTCGGCACTGGCACGGCTTCCGCGCAACAGGCCCAACGCCTCGACCAGGATGCTCTTTCCAGCTCCGGTCTCGCCGGTTATCACTGTCAAGCCCGGTCCCAGGGGAACCTCGACCTCGTCGATGAGGGCGAACCCGGATACGCGCAAGAGGTTCAGCATGACCATAGTCTCGGCAATCCGGCCTGAGCAGTTGCGTGCCTCATGCCTTGCGTTCTCCCCAAGAAAGTTTCTGGCGCAAAATGCTGAAGAACGAGCTGCGCGGCCGGAAAACGCGCAAAGGCCGAGTCGCCTTGCGCACCTCGACCATGTCCCCGGGCGCCACCTCTCGGCTCCACAAGCCGTCCACCGTCAGGATGGCATGGTCAGTGGATACGTTGGTGACTGACAGCCCTTGGTCAGCGCGAACTACCAGGGGACGGTTGGTCAGCGTATGGGGACAGATCGGAGTCAGGACGATGGCCTCAAGATCAGGGGTCAGAATAGGGCCACCGGCTGACAAGTTGTACGCCGTGGACCCGGTGGGTGTGGAGAGAATGAGTCCGTCGGCCTTGTAGGTCGCGATGGTGTCCCCGTCGAGAGACGCGGCCAGGTCCATCAAACGAGCGAGGTTCCGTTGCGTAATCACCGCTTCGTTGAGCGCGCTGTGGCTCTCGATTTCTCCGCCAGCGGTTCGCAGAGTGACATGCAGCCGCATCCTTTCCTCGATGCCCAGGCGGCCTTCGGCGGCGTCAGCAAGGGCCGCGCTGGCCTCGGATGTGGCGTACGGCGTGAGGAAGCCCAAGCTGCCAAGATTGAGGCCTAGCAGAGGGACATCGTGATCCCCAACCAGGCCTGCGCCATACAAGAATGTTCCATCGCCGCCCAGCGCAACCAACATGTCGGCGGATCTGGCCACCTCAGCGCCAGGCGCGCTGGGACAACCCGGCGGAGGGCATTCGCCGTAGTCGTTGACGAAGACGGCATCGATTCCACGGCCACGCAGCCCACACGCGAGGGTGGTGGCCAGACCAAGCCCGTCGGGATTGCCGCGCCTGACGAGAAAACCAATACGCATTGCGCGGATTATTGCACGAACACGAGCACCCGTTGCTGGACTCAACACGCAATGGATGATTTGGGCCAGGAAGCTGACCCCGGCGCGAGAGGCGCGCCTTACTGCTGCATCTCGTAGAAAATCGTGATGCTAAGGCAGTGAAATTCGCGGTCTGAGCTTTGCGTTACGACCTTGTCGATGATCCGCGCTTTGGGATTGTCGTGGATCCACCGAGTGAGCACTTCGCCCAGCTCATCTCGGTCTTTGGCCTTCGTTGCCGTAAATACCTTAGCCCCCATCATGGCTTGTCTCCTTCTGGCTTTTCGGATCGCCCGGTCTGTGGCACGAAGCTCTCTCGCAACCTCCGCGCACTGATTTGATACAACCCACTTCGCGCAGTGTAAAGAGAATTTTTCGTAATTCCCGATACAAATATCGAGACGCGAGGTGTTGACCTCACACGCGTCCTTGACCGGAGGCTCGCACAGTGCTTAATCTCCAGTCCCTTCTGAAATAGGACCCTGGAGGAACCGCTTGGAGACACTGCTCGGACGCCCCTTAGAAGTCGAAGTTCGGGATTCCATCGAAAAAGCGATGAAGATCCTGAAACAGAAGATGTCGAAAGAAGGCATCCTCCAGGAGGTCAAACGCCGTCGCTACCACGAAAAGCCGTCGGTCAAGCGCAAGCGCAAGATCCGCGAGGCGCGCAAGCGGCGACGACGCGAGGCCAAGCGGCGCGTTGTGCGCTAGCGCCTCGTCCGGCGCCCGGCCGTCTTGATCTTTCCGCGCGCGGACCCGACACTGGCCGTGCGGCTTGGCTTAGCCATGCAAGTCTGGATCGAGGTCCAAATCGAGACCCACGCCGACGCGGCGGATCTCGTGGCCGCCGCTGTGGGCCATCTCACCGGCGGCGTCGAGCTGCGCGACACGGAAACCCTGTTGTCGGCAGCGGCAGGTCGAACCTGCGTGGTGGCCCTGTGTGAGCCAGACCGAGCCCGTTCGCTGCTCGACACTGTGGACGAAACCCTGGCCGCCGCGCGTGCGGCCGGAATCGCCGTCGATCCCGTGACCGTTCGTACGCGCGAAGCGCATGAAGACGAGTGGCGAGACATATGGAAGCAGTTTTTTCGCGCCACGCGTGTTGGCCGACGTTTTACGGTACGGCCGAGCTGGGACGCAGGAGAGGCGCCCGCCGGCGAGTTCGTCATCGACCTCGACCCTGGGATGGCCTTTGGCACCGGCGCGCATCCGTCGACGAGACTGGTGATCAAGTTGGCCGAGGAGGTTCGAGAGGATCGCCCTGGCCTCAAGCACGTGCTCGACCTTGGATGTGGATCCGGGATTCTGTCTATCGTAACTGCGCGCCTGTGGCCCGAGGCGTCCGTCCTGGCAGTGGACAACGATCCCCACGCGACGACTTGCGCGCAAGAAAACCTGGAACGCAACCATGTCGCTAACTTCGAGGTGCGAACCGACACGCTGGCTGGGGTGACCACGCGTTTCGACCTAGTCATGGCCAACATCCAGGCCGATGTCCTGACCGAGCTGGCGCCAGCCCTCCCGGCCCGGCTAGCCCCCGACGGTTTGGTCATTCTCTCCGGCTTGCTGCTGGAGCAGGTCGAGCCGGTGCTGGCAGTCTTTGGCGAGGCTGGCTTCACGCTGGATGCGCGAGCCGAAGAAGGCGAATGGGGCGCTGTCTGTCTACGCCGAATCCCAGGACCGTAGTTCTCCCTGTGCCGGCGCTGCGCTTCGTGGTGAAATCCCGGGCTCATGCCACGCGTGTTCATTCCAGCGCAGTTTCTCAACCACGAACAGGTGACGCTTGATCGGGTCGCATCCAGACACCTGGTCAAGGTTCTTCGGCTGCAGGCCGGGGCTGAAGTTTGCGTCTTCGACGGCTGCGGCACGGAGATCGAGGGGCATATCGTGCGCGCCAGCACCGCCGGGGTCGAGTTGGCCCTGGGACAACGCCATCGCGTGCCTATGCCGCTGGCGAGCATCACGCTGCTGCAGTCGGTGCCGCGCGGCGACCGCATGGATATCATCGTGCAAAAGACGACTGAGCTGGGAGTGACACGAATCGTTCCCGTGCTGAGTTCCCGCGGCATGGTTAAGCCGCCGCCCGGCAAGACCCGTCGCTGGCGGACCATCGCCCAGGAAGCGGCCCGCCAGTCAGGACGCGCGGACGTGCCTGAAGTGGCCGAGGTGACGGCTCTCGATGCGGCGCTGGCTGGCTCTGCGGAAGCTGGTGGCACGCGCCTGGTGCTGTGGGAAGAAGAGCGAGCCCTGCCCTTGCGTCGCATATTCGCCCAGGCACCGCCTTTGCCGGTGACCTTGCTGGTCGGGCCCGAGGGCGGATTCTCGCAGGAGGAAGTCGCGAGCGCCCGCGCGCAGGGCTTCCGTACGGTGGGTCTCGGCCCGCGCATCCTGCGGGTGGAAACCGCCGCTCTGGTCGCGATTGCGCTAACGCAAGCAGCCGTCGGCGGACTGGACTAGCAAAACTTGCAACGTCGGGCAGCTGTTCACACAATGGCTGCGTGACCACCTACGCGGCTGTATGCAACGCCATGGCGACTCTCGATGAGTCGGCGCCTTCGCGGCCGAACGATTCCGACGAAGCTAATCGCTCTCTTCCGTCGGAGTCTGCGGCCGCGTCTCAGCCGGCCGCGCGCAGCCAGCGCGTGCTTCGTGTGCGCGCGGCAGGCGTCGTGCGACGTTTGCTCGCAGCCATCATCGACGCCGTGCTGGTCACCGCCGTCGCCATCGGCGCAACCCTGGTTGCGGCTCTGGCACTGGGCGTCTCGCTGCCCAGTTCCAAAGAACTGGGCCCGGACTTCGTGCTGGCCGGCTTGCTCGACCGCAATCCCATGGCACTCGGCGCGCTCGGGCTGCTGGCCGGGATGAGCGCGCTCTATCAAATCTACCTGGGCGGCATCCTGGGTCAAACCGCAGGCAAGCGCCTCCTCCACCTGCGCGTGATCTCATCGCGCGGCAGCGCGCCTGGACCCTTGCTGGGGTGCCTGCGTTTCGTGGCACTGCTGCTGAGCCTTCTGCCCGTCGGGCTGGGCTGGGTGTGGTGCCTGTTCGATCGCGAGCGCCGCGCCCTGCACGATCACCTGTCCGGAACCTACGTGATCGTCGAGGACAGGTGATGGAAAGGCCGCGCGTCCGGGCGGCCCACTCCACTGCCTGCTAGAGCCCATGCCCATTTCGTCCCTCGCGTCGGCCCTGGTGAAAGCATCGCTCTTCTCGCAAGAGATCGCCGTGCAAGTCGAGCGACGCCGCGAGCTCTACGGAGGCGGCATCGACACCGTGCTGCTGGAGATGGGTCTGCTCGACGAGGAAATCCTGGTCACCCATCTGGCCAGTTTCACGGGAATTCCTGCGGCGCCTCTCGAACGTCTGGCCAAGCCTGACCCGCAGGCAGGCCCCTGGCTCGACGCGGGCGCCGCGGCCCGCCTGGGCGCGGTTCCTATCGGCCGGCGCGAAGACGCGCTGGAACTGGCCGTTCACCCTGAAGCCGACCACGATGCCCTGGTGGCGTGGGCCGGCGAGCGCCACCTGCTGGTGGAACCTTATCTGGTCACCGAGGCTCGCTTTCGCGGTCTTCTGGGCGTGGTGTACCGCATCCCTGTGCCGCCGCGATTCGTCTCCCTGTTGGCGAAGCTCATGGGCTCGACGCAGACCCGTCGCTGGCTGGCGCTGGCTCAGCCTTCTCCCGCGGTCGCGCGCCCGCCAACCGCAAACGCGACCATCGACGAAGTCGAGACCCTGATAGAAACCGCACGCCTGGGCGACGAGGCCACCCGCGCTTCGGCCTGGCGCGCCCTGGGGCGGCGCCTGCACGACCCGCGGGTTGCGGCTGCGTCGGGCTCGCTGCAGGCCAAACTGTCCAGCCCCGACCCGGCCGTGGCGACCGCTGCCTTGGCCGCCCTGGCCGAGTTGCGCGATCCCGCGTCCCTGCCGACCATCATCGACTGCCTGGAGAGCGATGACAAACAGGTCGCCCTGACGGCGCGTTCGACCTTGCTGGCTGTCGCGGGCGACGACCTCGGCCCCAAACGGCGACGCTGGCTGGATTGGTGGGAGAAAATGCAGCAGCGGCCGCGTCTGGAGTGGCTGATGGAAGCGCTGGCTCACCGCGATCCCTCGATACGCCTGGCCGCCTCACAGGAACTGCAAGAGATCACCGGCGAGTACTTCGGCTACCACTACGATCTCCCCGAGCGCGACCGCGAAGAAGCCCGCCGCCGTTGGCTGGAGTGGTGGCAAACTACCGGCAAACGGCGATTCTTGGCATAGGAGAAAGCGGACGCTCGGCGCTGGCGGGCTGATGCCGGTGGCGCTTCTCGGCGGCCGCACGCCAACGGCCNNTGCGCTGGTCGCCATGGCCCCTTGACGCTCGCTTGCAACCGAGCGCAGACGCCCGGTGCGCTCGCTAACGCCGCCTCGGAGTCGCCCCCGGCCGCCCGCCGACGCGCTCGAGCTTGCCTCTGCTCAGAACCTTCTCCTAGCCTCGCCCATCGGAAAGCATCAACCCGCGTTGCCTCTTAGCATCCGGCCGACAAGCCGG
>PMLB01000056.1 GCA_003158735.1 Myxococcales bacterium
GGCGAGGGTGCGCGCGAAGCGCGCAGGGCGGGCAGGGTGGGCTTGTCCGTCCCGAAGGGCCGGCGGGCTGCCCGGGCGACTAGCCGCCGTCCAATTTGGCCTGAATCACGAATTGCGAAATGGGGAGATTGAGCGCTTGCACCCCCAAGGCCACCAACCTGGCCATCTCATAGGCTCCGTGTGCCTGGAAGTGCAATACATTGGGCTGGCCACCCGAGACCAAGACGATTGTCGTTTGGACTGCGGTAATGCCGACTTGCGTGTAGTAGGCAAGCGCCATGGTTTGCAGGTCGATGAGTGGGGTGTTGCTTGACGCCGCCACGGCCGCGTCAGCCGCACAATAGGCCACGTAGTCATTGTTGAAAACGCCGTTTTGATAATCCAAACGCGGTGTGGGCGTGATGATGACTGGTATGGCATTCTTGCCGCGGGCGCCATCGATGTACTGTTGCAGGTAGGTTCTGTACGTGGTGGCGGGGTTGGTATAGCGAGTCGTATCGCTGGTGTATCGATCGTTGATTCCCCATTCGGCAAATAGGTAGTCGCCGGGCTTTATCAGAGCCAAGATCGCATCCAAGTGTCCCTCGTCAATGAATGACTTCGAGCTTCTGCCGCCGATAGCATCGTCCACGACGACCACATCGCTGGTGAAGAAATTCTGAAGCTCCTGCCCCAACCCCTCTTGGTTGTTCGGGTTGGTGGCGTAGTACGAGACGGTTGAGTCCGACGCCAGGTAGATGGTGGGTTTCCCAGACGATACGGGGTAGGTACCCGTGGCTGGAGTGACTACGGCTCCGCCCGCGCTGCCAGTGGATGTCTTGCCGCCAGTCGCCCCACCGCCCGTGGTGACACCGCCGGTCTTGCTGCCACCGGCGACGCTGCCGCCGGCCTTGCTCCCGCCAGCGACGCTTCCGCCAGCGATACTGCCGCCAGCGACGCTTCCGCCGGCTATACTGCCGCCGGCTATACTGCCGCCGGCCTTGCTCCCGCCCGCGATACTGCCGCCGGCGACGCTTCCGCCGGCTATACTGCCGCCGACCTTGCTACCACCCGCGACGCTGCCAGCCTCTGGGCTACCACCGGTCTCGCTGCCGCCAGTCGTACCGCCTGTGGCGCTGCTGCCAGCCACGCTGCCACCTGGTGCTGTCGTCTGTCCGGCAGCACTGGTCATGGCGCCACCGGTGTCCGAGCCACCCTGAGCAACCGAGCCGGCTTGGGCGTGGCCACCAGATGCAGATGTGCCGGCGCTAGGCAGAGCCCCTCCTGAGGCGGGGGCACTCGTGGTCGTGCCGCCTGCGCTCACGCCGCCAGTGGACGTGACCTCGCCGCCGCTGCTGCCTCCGGAACCGGACGGGGAGTTGCTGGCGCTACAGGCGAGCAGTGAAAATGTGGTGAGAGCGAAAGCTCCGAGGAAGAGTCGGGTGAGACAAGGTTTCATCATTTTGAGACTCCAGTGCAATGCAACATCGTGGGTCTGAAAGCTGCTGGTGGCGACATTCTAGCGAGAAACAGCCTCCCGAAATGACCCGTTTTGGTCGGGCGCTCCCCCGTTACTAACTCTGGGGCAGTGACCTGGCGTAGGGCAGGCGGCTCAGAGAATCTAACAACGCGACGAATCTAACAACGCGACGGGCAATCAAGGGCCGCCCACCTGGCCCCTTGGCGCTTCTCGGCCAGCGGGAACCAATTCGTCGTCGCTGTCTCGCGCATGAGCACGCCGACGTGCGAGGCAATCGTGCTCTTGTCGCCATAGCCGATGAGGAGACCGGACGGCTCAAGAGGGTGAGCGGCCCGTCGGACAGAATCCATTCCACCCTGCTGACCCCGCGCGATAATGCCCACGCAATAATCCGGCCAGGGCCCGCACTTGACCCAGACCACGCTATCGGCGACGCTCACACGCCGATGACAGACACGCGTGTCTTGGGCAAAACTGGTGTTCACGTTCCGCCGGTGATTTTCGCAAACAATGCCTTCGGCTCAGGCTAGTGGAGCGACATGGTCGTCGACTCTCATCATCACTTCTGGCGCTACAGTCTGGCCGAGTACGGCTGGATAGACGACCACATGGCGGCCATACGGCGGGACTTTCTTCCCGCGCATCTGCAACAAGAGATGGGCGCCGCGGGTGTCGACGCGGTGGTGAGCGTGCAGGCGCGCCAGAGCGTCGAGGAGACGCGCTGGCTGCTCGATCTCGCCACGCAGAATCCCTTCATTGCGGGCGTGGTGGGCTGGGTGCCTTTGGCTTCTCCGACGGTGGCCGCCGATCTCGCGCAGTTCGTGGTCCATCCCAGGCTGGTTGCCATCCGTCACGTCTTGCAGGACGAGCCTGATCCGCGCTTCATGCTGCGCGAAGATTTTCAGGCGGGGATTCGAGCCCTGCGGGCCTACGACCTCGCCTACGACATTCTCATCTACCACCGACACCTGCCCCAGACCATCGAACTCGTGGACCGGCATCCTGCGCAGCCGTTCGTCGTCGATCACATGGCCAAGCCTGCGATCAAGCAGGGGACCATCGAGCCCTGGGCGCGCGGTATGCGCGAGTTGGCGCGACGGCCTCATGTCTGCTGCAAGCTGTCTGGCATGGTCACTGAGATCGGCCGTCCGCACTGGAGCCTCGCCGACCTTCGCCCCTACTTCGATGTGGTGCTAGAGGCGTTCGGGCCCGAGCGCGTGCTGTTCGGCAGCGACTGGCCGGTGTGCCTGGTCGCCTGCGGCTACGCGCGCTGGATGGAGATCGTGCAGGAGCTCATCGCGCCCTTGTCGTCTGGAGAGCGCGCTGCCATTCTCGGTGACAACGCCCGGCGTGTGTACCGGCTGAGAGACCCATGAAAGCGCTTTTCATCACAGCAGCAGGAAAGACCGAGATGCGCGAGATTGCGCGGCCCGAGCCTGGGGGCGGCGAGGTGCGCGTTCGCGTACGCTATCTGGGATACTGCGGCTCCGACCTCAACACATTCCGCGGGCTCAATCCCCTGGTGAACTACCCGCGCGTACCGGGCCATGAAGTAGCGGGCGTGATCGATGCGGTCGGGCCCGAAGTCTCACCGGCCTTCGCTCCGGGGACTTCGGTGCTGGTGGTTCCCTACACGAACTGCGGCACATGCTCCGCGTGCCGCAAAGGGCGCCCCAATGCCTGCCGCAACAATCAGACCCTCGGTGTGCAGCGCGACGGTGCCCTGGTGGAGCAGGTCGTGGTCCCCGCGGCCAAGCTGCTCACGTCGCGACGGCTGTCATTGCGAGACATGGTTCTGGTCGAGCCGCTGTCAGTGGGCTGGCATGCGGCCAGACGGGGGCGGGCCGCTGCGGGCGATACCGTGGTGGTGTTCGGTTGCGGGATGGTCGGTTTGGGCGCCATCGCATCGGCTGCCGCGGCCGGAGCGCGGGTGGTCGCGGTCGATGTCGACGACGGGAAGCTGGACATCGGGCGCGCCGCAGGTGCGGTTGTGACCATAAACTCGACGAGGGAAGACCTGCACCAACGCCTGCAGGCACTGACCGAGAACCATGGTCCCGATCTGCTCATCGAGGGCGTGGGGTTGCCCGCAACCTACCGCGCCTGCGTCGACGAAGCGTGCTTCGCGGGACGCGTGGTCTACGTCGGCTATGCCAAGGAGTCCGTCGAATACGCGACCAAGAATTTCGTGATGAAAGAAATCGACATCATGGGCTCGCGCAACGCGACTGCCGACGACTTTCGCGGCGTGATCGCCTACCTCGAGGCGGGACGATTCCCTGTCGACGCGGTCATCACCCACGTGGTTCCTCTGGCCGAAGCCGGCGCGGCGCTCGACATGTGGGCCAAGAATCCAAAGACTGTAACCAAGATCGTGGTCGACTTCGGAGGACAATAATCGTGCCCAAAATGTTCCGCGGCGAAAATGGACGGAGCCACCTGTTCACGTTCCTGCTGGTCTGCTCTCTCTTCCTGCTTTGGGGATTGTGCAATGGCATGATCGATGTGCTCAACAAGCACTTCCAGAATTCGTTGCACGTCTCCAAGGCACAGTCGGCCCTGGTGCAGTTCTCCAATTACATGGGCTACTTTCTCATGGCGATTCCGTCTGGAATGTTAGCCCGGCGCTTTGGCTACAAGGGCGGGATCATCATTGGCCTCGCGCTGATTGCCGTCGGCGCTTTCTGGTTCATTCCCGCTACCCAAATTGGCACCTTCGGCGCCTTTTTGGTCGGTCTTTTCATATTGGCTACCGGCCTGACCTGCCTCGAGACAGTCGCCAATCCCTATGCCACCGCGCTGGGCCCGCCGGAACTGGGCGCGGCCCGCATCAACCTGGCGCAGAGTTGCAACGGCATCGGCTGGATGCTCGGTCCTCTGGTGGGCGGCCATTTTGTGCTTTCCTCCACCGCCGAGGTCAATCGCAGCAATGCGACCCTGTATTTGCCCTACCTGGGCATTGGATTGCTGGTGACGGTGTTGCTGGTTGCTTTCTTGCTGTCCAAGGTGCCGGAGGTGACAGCGACTTCGGAGCAGAATGCGGACGGTGGTGCGGCCGACCCAGGACGATCGATCTGGACGCGGCCCCACTTCGTGCTGGCCGTGGCTGCGCAATTCCTCTACGTGGCCGCGCAAACCGGCGTGTTCAGCTTCTTCATTAACTATGTCGTATCCGACATGCCCAGGCTGAGCGAGGGAGCAGCCGGACTCTTGCCTCGCGAGTGGACCTATGCCAAGGCGGATGGCTTCCAGATCACCGAGCGTGCGGCGTCCCAGCTGCTTTCCTTCGGCGGCTTCGGGCTGTTCCTGCTCGGTCGCTTCACCGGCAGCCTGGCTTTGAGCTGGTTCAGGGCCGAAAAGACACTCGCTCTCTTCGCGGGCGTGAACGTGCTGGTCATGGTCCTGGTGATGGCGCCGCTCGGCTGGATTTCGGTCGGCGCGCTCTTCGCCAGCTTCTTCTTCATGTCGATCATGTTCCCCACCATCTTCGCGCTCGGCATCCAGGGGCTGGGCCCGCAGACCAAGAAAGCCTCTGCCTTCATCGTGATGGCCATCGTGGGCGGGGCCATCATGCCCATGCTCATGGGCTGGTTTGCCGACGTGGCCTCCATGCGCGTCGCATTCGTGGTGCCGCTGTTCTGTTTCGCCGGAATCGCTGCCTACGGTGGGCTGTGGAAGCGGCTGGCCGCAGCGTCCGCGCAGCGATAGGCCCGCACGGGCGCAAGAGTCGGAATTGGACTCGCGCAATGAAGAATTTGCCGAGGAAGGGGTTGTTATGAAATTGCACGCTTTGCTGGTGACCGCCGCGATGGCGTTTGAGGCAAGCTCTGCCGCCAGCGCCCAGACCCAGGCCCCGTACAAGATCCCTGCATTCACCGGCCGTTTCGCCGGCCAGTCATCGCCCCCCGACCAGCCGCTGGCACTGTGGTACCGGCGCCCGGCTGTCGAGTGGGAACAGGCCTTGCCGGTCGGCAACGGTCGATTGGGCGCCATGGTCTTTGGTGGCATTACCCAGGAACACCTCACTTTGAATGAAGACACGTTGTGGAGTGGGGGGCCCTACGACCCAACCAATCCCGAGGCGCTGCCGGCTCTGCCCCAGGTGCGCGCCTTGATCTTTGCCGGGAAATACCGCGAGGCGCACAAACTGGCCGAAGCCAAGATGATGGCTCGGCCTTTGTGGCAGGCAGCGTACCAACCCGTGGGAAGTCTGCTGCTGACGTTTCCCGAGGTCACCACCGTCGAAAACTACCGACGCGACCTCGACCTCGACACGGCCATCGCGCGAGTCAGCTACCAAGTCAATGGCGTCCATTTCGTGCGCGAGGTTTTCGCAAGCCCGGTCGATCAGGTGATTGTGGTGCGGCTGTCGGCGGACAAGCCGGGCCAGATCACATTTTCTGCGCGCCTGACCACGCCACAGACGGCGACGGTCGCGACCGCAGCGGACGGCACGCTGGTTCTCACCGGTAGCAATGGCAAGAGTCCGGCGGGCCCGGGCAAGCTGAAATTCGAGGCGCGAGTGCGCGTAGCTGCGGTCGGGGGAAAGACGACGGTCGGGAAAGACGAAATCACGGTCGTGGGGGCGGACTCGGCCAGCCTGCTGGTAGCCATGGCCACCAGCTACAAGAGCTTCAAGGATGTGTCGGGCGATCCCGAGGCGCAGAGCAAACGCCAGCTCGCGGCGGCCGCGGCGAAACCCTACGCCGATCTGCTTGCGGCCCACGTCGCCGAGCATCAGCGACTGTTCCGCCGCGTGACGCTGGACCTTGGAAGCAACAAGAGGGTGCAATTGCCGACCGATGAGCGACTGCTGGCCTTTGCCAAGGGCGGCGATTCGCAATTGGCCGCACTCTACTTTCAGTTTGGCCGCTATTTGCTGATTTCAAGCTCGCGCCCGGGCGGCCAGCCGGCCAACTTGCAGGGTCTTTGGAACTATCAGATGGAGCCGCCTTGGGGCAGCAAGTACACCATCAATATCAACACCGAGATGAACTACTGGCCGGCCGAGACCACCAATCTCAGTGAAACCGAGGAACCGCTGTTCCGCCTGATTGAAGAATTGTCCGAGACCGGCAGCCACACCGCCAAGGTCCACTACGCCGCGCACGGCTGGGTTGCCCATCACAACACCGATCTGTGGCGCGCGTCGGCGCCCATTGATGGTCCCACATGGGGCATGTGGCCAATGGGCGGCGCATGGTTGTCGCTGCACATGTGGCAACACTACCTCTTCAATCCCGACCGGGCGTTCCTGACCAATGTGTATCCGGTTATGCGCGGGGCCGCGCAGTTCTTCCTCGACACCCTCGTGCCAGAGCCCAAGCATGGCTATCTGGTGACCAATCCCTCGCTGTCGCCGGAAAACGAGCACCCCTACGGGGCCAGCGTGACCGCAGGACCGGCCATGGACGGGCAGATCCTGCGTGACCTGTTCGCGGCGTGCATCCAGTCGGCCGAGATTCTGGGGATCGATCCTGAGTTGCGCAGCCAACTGGCCGCGACCCGCGCGCGCTTGCCGCCCAATCAAATCGGGGCGCAGGGGCAATTGCAGGAGTGGCTGGAAGATTGGGACCAGGCCGCGCCCGAGATCCACCACCGACATGTCTCGCATCTTTGGGGTCTTTTCCCCAGCACGCAGATTTCTCTGCGCGACACGCCAGCCTTGGCTGCGGCCGCGCGACGCTCGCTGGAAATTCGCGGTGACGATGCCACTGGCTGGGGTCTGGCCTGGCGCCTCGCGCTTTGGGCGCGCCTGCACGATTCCGAGCATGCGTACAAGATTCTCACCGCGTTGCTGCAGCCCGAGCACACCTATCCCAATCTCTTCGATAGCTGCCCACCCTTCCAGATCGACGGCAATTTCGGCGGCACGGCGGCGATTGCCGAGCTGCTGCTGCAGAGTCGCAGCGGCGAGATCGAGCTGCTGCCCGCGCTGCCCGCCGCTTGGCCCACTGGAGCTGTGAAAGGCTTGCGCGCGCAAGGCGGATTTGAAGTCGACCTGCGCTGGAAAAGGAAGCGACTGGAGAGCGCCACCCTGCGCAGCAACCTGGGCGGAAAGGTCGTGGTCCGCTACGGCGATGGCCGGCAGACAATCGACCTAGTAGCAGGCAAGAGCAAGACGCTTGCGGCAAAGGATTTTGCCAAAGTGGGCCCTCGACGCTGAGTCGTCTGTGCTCGTGCGTTTGCAATCCATGTAGACATGGCAAACCCGTTCGATTCTCGTCTGCAAGAGCGAATTGACGACCAGCTCCGCCTGGCGCAGTTGGCACGGTCGCTGTTGCCCGATGCCAGGGTCCCGTGTTTCGCGCACATGCGACTGGCAATGGGGGACCGGGTGCGCGACGTGCTGCTAGGGCCGCACACGCGAACCGGGGGCCCGGTAGCCATCATCGACTGGCGAAGTGCGCCCCTGGCTGAGGTCTTCTTCTCCTGCGCCGAGGGCGACGACTACGAGATTGACGATGGGGAGCGCACCCTGACCGGGACGCTCATCGAGCGAAACCTGGTCGGCTTTGCTGCGGGCGAGCTGTGCGAGATCGAGTGCGTCGAGGGACGGCTGCGGCTGATCGATGGCGCGTGGCACCTGGAAACCGGGGCGACGCCTGGGCTGGTCCTCCGGGACGAAGCGGCGCGCCTGCACTCCAGTTCGCCCGCTGACGTGATTTTGGACGCTGCCCAGAGGCGCATCGTCGAACTGCCGGCGGGTAGGGCGGTCCTGCTGTTGGGCGAAGCCGGATTCGGCAAGACCACGGTGGCCCTGCATCGGCTGGCGCACCTGCGGGAGCGGAGCGGGTCCGATTTGCGTGCGGGGATCATTGTTCCCACCGAAGGCCTACGCCGTCTTTCGGCAGCGTTGCTCGAAAGAATGGGCGCTCGCGGCGTCGAGGTTTGGCTCTATGACCGCTGGGCTGCGGTCGAGGCCCGGCGTGCCTTTCGCAAGCTGCCCGAGCGCGAGAGCCAGGACGCCAGCTCCGGGGTCATTCGTATCAAGCGGGATCCGGCGTTGCGATCCGTGTTGGCCGACTTGGCGGCGCGACGGCCCGGACGGCGCACGCGGCGGCGGGATCTGCTGCACATCTTCGGGGATCGCGAGTTGATGGAGAGGCTGGCGGCAGCCTCGCAGCAGGGCCTTGGCGCGGGAATGGTGGCCGAAATCCTGGAGCACACGCACGTGCAGTTCAGCCACACCGCCGAGGAGGAATTCGCGCATGTGGATGCGGAACGGTTGGAGACTCTGGACGGTCGGCCCATGGATGACGGCACGCCCATGGAGGATGCGGGCACCCTGGATAGCGAAGATTACGCCGTGCTGTTCGAACTGGATCGGCTGCGGGCCGAGCGCGCGGGCGAGCAGGCGGCGCAGCCGCGTCCCTACCACTGCCTGGTGCTGGACGAGGCGCAGGAGTTTGCTCCGTTGGAGCTGGCGCTGATGGGTTGCGCGCTGGCGCCGGGTGGCAGCCTGATCGTCGCTGGCGATGCGGACCAGCAGGTGGATCCCACGGCCTGCTTTTCCGGCTGGGCCGGCAGCATGGCCGAGCTGGGCTGCGCCGCCTATGAGACCGAGGTGTTGGAAATCAGCTACCGCTGCCCGCCCGACGTGACCGAGTTGGCCCGGCGAATTCTTGACCGTGGAAATCTGCCCTGGCCACCCGGACCATCGACGGTGTGTGTGCAATTTCCCAGCGAATGCCACCAGGCCGATTGGCTGACCCGCGAGCTGAGCGTTTTGCAGACCAGCGATCCGCGCGCGTCGGCGGCTCTGATTTGCCGTACGCCCGAGTCTGCGCGGCGTCAGTTCCAGCACCTGCGGCGCGGTCTGGGCTTGCGGCTGGCACTGGACGGCGACTATCAATTCGTGGGCGGCATCAACGTCACCAGCGTGCAGGAGGCCAAGGGCCTGGAGTTTGACTACGTACTGATCCCCGACGCCTCGGCCGCGGTCTATCCCGCCACACTCGCCGGCCGCCGCGCCCTGTACGTGGCAGTCACGCGCGCCTCACACCAGCTGCTTCTGTCCAGCGTGGGTCCGTGGACGGAAATTCTGCAGAGCTGACAGATCCTTTCTAGTCGCTCAGGACGCGCGAGAGAACATCGAGCAAAGCCTCGCAGTCAAACGGCTTGGTCAGCGCACCCTTGAAGCCGTACTGCGAATATTCCTGCATCACCTCGTCGTCGCTATGTCCGCTCATCACCACCGCGCGAACCTCGGGATCGAGTGCACGCAGCGCGCGCACCGCCTCCCGTCCCCCCATGGCGCCTCGAACCGTCAGGTCCAGAATCGCCGCATCAAAGCAACGGCCGCCCTGCTTCGCCTGGGCGTACAGTTCCACGGCCGTCTCCCCATCCGCCGCCAATTCCGGCTGGTAGCCCATCTGCTTGAGCACCCTTCCGAGATTGGTGCGCACGACCTGTTCATCGTCCATGACCAGGATCCGGCCCTGCCGCTGCCCCGTCTCGGGCCGGACGGTGTCAGCCTGCGTGAGGAGTTGTCGGGACGCCGGAAGCAAGACATGAAAGGTTGTGCCGGCGGCCAGCGTCGATTCCACCGTGATGGCTCCTGCGTGTTTCTGCACGACGGAATGGCAGATGGTCAGGCCCAGCCCCATTCCTTTCTGCGTGCCCCGCAATTTGGTTGAGAAGTAGGGGTCGAAGATCTTGGGGAGCACGTCCGGCGCTATGCCACAACCTTGGTCGGCCACGCGTATTTCCACGTAGTCCCCCGGCGGGAGAGCGGGGCCACGGCCCGGGCTCAGCACCAGGTTTTCGGCTCGCAGAGAAACCAATCCGCCGCTGGGCATCGCTTCCCGCGCGTTGAGAACCAGGTTGCGTATTGCCTGCCCGATTTGACCGACATCCACCTCGACCCGCCACAGGTCCGCGGCCAAGGTAATTTCGCTGCGAACGTTGGAGCCACTCAAGGCCAACGGCACCGCCTCTCGCAGGACCGCGCCCAGATCGGTGGCCTGCCGAACCGAGGATCCACCGCGCGAGAAGGTTATCAGCTGTTGTGTGAGCACCTTGGCGGCCAACACGGCGTGCCTGGCTTCCAGCAGGGAGACGGCCACGTCCTGCGCAGAACTTTGACTGGATTGGGCCATCTCCAAATTCATGAGTAGGCCGGCGAGCAGATTGTTGAAATCGTGGGCAATGCCGCCCGCGAGAATCCCCGTGGATTCCAGTTTACCCAGGACCAGTCGGTCCTTTTCTGCCTGCTTGCGAACGGTGACGTCCAGATTGGTTCCGATCATCCGGACCACCTGGCCGGTGGCATTGCGGAAGACATGGCCCTTCGATTCAACCCAGCGTTCCTGGCGGTCGGGGTGCAGGACTCGGTATTCCCACTGCCCCTCCTCGCGATTCGAGCGCAGCCACTCACTGACGCAAGCGTCGAGCCGGGGGCGGTCCTCTGGAACCACCCGTTCCCTCCAGCCTTGGTAGTCGCCGGAAAAACTTCCTCGCTCCAGTCCAAAGATTTCTTCCGACTCGCCCGTCCAGAAGACCCGGTTGTCAAGCAGGTTCCAGTCGAAAACTCCCACGTGCCCCACCTGTTGCGCTAGAGCCGACCGTTCCTCGCTTTCTCGCAGCGCCGTCTCCGCCCGGTTGCGCTCAGTGACGTCGCGGATGATCCCGATGAGGTCGAATTCCACGAACGGCAGCAGGCGCACTTCGTAGAAACGCGTCTGCTCGGGCGGACCGTCCGAGTATTCGAATGCGATGGAGGACTGAGTCTCGCGCACCTGCTGAATGGCACACCAGAATCTACCCGCAGGCGAAGAGCCATCACTGGACGGTGACTTGCGCAGGCTGTGCAGCGCTGGTTGCTCCAGCACCGAGCTGCCCTGTGAGACGTCGCAGATGCGATCGTCGGCGCGAACGCGAAAAATCAAATCCGGGAGCGCCTGTAGAACGCCACGGAGTTCTGCGTTGGCCGCGTGCAGTTCCTCCGAACTCAACGCCAGGGCGCGTTCGACGATGAGCCGCCCGGTATCGAATACCTCGTAAGTGTCACTGACGGCCTGCAGGAAGGGACGCCATTCTTCGGGAGCGACCCTGTCGCGACCGAAACAGCGCCTCCACTGCCGACGCAGCAACGCGTGGAACTCTTCCATCCCGCCTAGTCCTCGGCAATGCTGGTGATGCTCATGGTCTCGTTGTGAAGTTCGGCCGCGCCGCCTGCTTCCGGTGGAGCGATTTCTCCGTAAGAATAGAAGCCGGTCAGAGCGGTTCCTTCGCCCAGGACATCGCGCACGGCCTCCACCTCTTCCTCGACCCTCTGGTTGAGGAAAAAGCGCCGTGCGGCGCAACTGACCAGCAGCGAAAGACTCGGCTGTCGACCGCTCATGCTGTCGAGGCTGGATTTCGCCGCCTTGAGCGTTCCGTCGATCAGATCCTCAATGTGCCCCATCATGAAGCGCGCGTGCGATCCCTCCGGCATGTCACCCGCAAAGATGATGCTTTGTTGAGTTTCATCTACACCGATGAGCGCGCGCATTACGCGTTTCCGATCCGGAGCGAGGCACAGCTCCAAGGGGAACATCAGCCCGGCCGCGGGCAGTCCGACCGCGTGTTCGCCCAGGTACTGCTTGTATAGCTCCAGCGCGGGGCGTCCGTCGATTTCGTAGAGCACGTTCTTGTGGGATTTCGTGATCAATCGCTCGGGGCCAAACGGGCGCCAACCTCCAGTCACGGACAAACCGAAGTGCAGCCGTTCGCCGTAGAAACCCAGCGCGATGGCCATCGATTGTTGCGGTTCACTATCATTCCAGACCAGCGTTGCCTGCGGCGCATGGCCGTCGGCGGCGAACCCACCGGAGACGGTCACGCCCGGTGGGACCGTGGCGGCGATGCCCCTCACCAGATCGCTGGCGTTGACCTGCAGGCCTTCGCAAAGAACGAACACATGGCGCAAGCCGCGTGGATCCAGTTGGCGGATCAAGTGTTCGCCTGCGACAAAACCGCTGTCCACCGTTTCAATGGGGGCTTGCGCCGTGGCTATGCGACTGTGGTCGAACGCGAGGGCGGTGAGCGCCAGGGTTCCGTTATCGACACACGACCCCTGAATTTCGCCAGCCGTACTGCAACCAAACAAGTGGGCATTGGGGAAGGCTTGGCCTATTCGCACCACGCACTCCTGGGTCCTCACCAGATGGGCGTGGCCAAAGAGAAAAACGACTTGGGCGGAGGCGGCCAGGGTCGTGGAACTCAGCGGAGGGTTCCAGCCACCGGCGACTGTCCACTGACATTGCTCGACTCTCATGTTCATGGGAATTGCCTCACCAGAATGGGGGAATACGCGCACTCACGGTTTCACGCCCAACGACGCTGACATGACGAGCCGCACGCTTTCGTGAGCGTTCACTACTATACGATTTCTTCCGGGCCCAGAAAAGCGGCTTGTGAGTCGCGCCGGATCCTTGCGTGAGCGCAGAAAGTACGCATCATGGAGACCCATGCTAGTCGGCGAATGGATGAGCCGCGATGTCGTCTCGGTGGGGGTCAACGACAAGATCTCCCGCGTGGCCGCTCTCATGTCCCGCCTGCGCATCAAGCAAGTGCCGGTGCTCGACGGCGACAAGCTGGCGGGCCTGGTTACCAGGAGCGACCTTATCCGGGCTTGTCCCCCGGACCTGAACCCGTTTTCGCTGCTGGGCCCCATCGCGGAGGAACTGGCGCAACCGGTCCGCCACTTTGTCACGACCGAGACTGTGACGGTGGCGCCCGAGACGCCGCTGGAGGGCGCCGCCCACCTGCTGATCGCACGCAACATCAACGCCTTGCCCGTGGTTTCTGCGGGGAGAGTGGTGGGCATCATCGCCGGATCGGACATCTGCCGCGCCTTGCTGGCCGCTTTGGGCGCGGGCGTGCCGGGGGTGCGCATCACGTTCGACGTGGGCAATGACGAAGACGTGTTCACCTTTGTCACCGACCTGGCCCGCAGGCACGGTGTACGTGTGGTAAGCGTGACGGCGTTCGAACAGGAGAAGCAGCGTGTGGCGGTGGTGCGCGTGGATCACGAGAAGCCCGACATGGTGGACGAGATCTGGCGCACCGGGCACCGGGTTTCGAGTGTGGCCCGCTTCGCTTAGAAAGGTTCCATCAATTCTTCGATTCACCGACGGCCGACGATCCGAGCCGCTGGCTCGCCGGTCCTGCGCTTCCGGTCCTCACGTACCGTAGTAGGCTCCGGGCCGGTTCTCGGCCCGGCGAAGGCGCGGGGGCAGGTGGCAGGGTGGGCAGGTCCGAGTGCCCGAAGGGCCTTCGCCATCGACTCCGGCTTGTCGGCCGGCTCTCGAAGGCGAATCTGACGTCGTGTTGCTCGTAGGGGCGACCTGCGGTCGCCCATCCCTTCGCCGCCAACGACACCTGCATTATATACCCTGGCCTGCACGTGCGGGCAATACATGCTTGTCTGATGACGCTCTCATCAGGGTTGCCCGCCCGATCCTTTTCTAGAAGCTTCTTGCCCATGACAGCCCTTGTACGATGCTAGGTGCGAGGAGCCCAATGACAACCACGCGGCCACGACTTCTCAACCCCGTTCCATACCTCTTGCTTGGCGCATCCCTCGTTGCGGGAGCGCTGTGTTCCGCGTGCTCCAGCGGGACAAGTGCCTCGTCCGTGTCGTCAGGTGGTCTGCAAGCCACCGGGGGCCTGTCTGGCACCGGCGGTTTCACCAGCAGCGGCGGCGCTGCTGTCAAAGGAGGCTCGATAGGGGCTGCTGGTCTAGTAGCCACAGGTGGGTCCGCAACTCAAGGCGGGACGGCAGCGCCGGGCGGGACGACAGCGCCGGGCGGGACGACAGCGCCGGGCGGGACGACAGCGCAAGGCGGGACGACAGCGCCGGGCGGGACGACAGCGCAGGGCGGGACGACAGCGCAAGGTGGGACGTCGGCGCCGGGCGGGACGTCAGCGCAAGGCGGGGCGACAACGCAGGGCGGGACGACAGCGCAAGGTGGAACGACAGCGCAAGGTGGGACAACGAGCCAGGGAGGCGCGGGCGGTCGTGACGCCGGGGCCACTTCACCCGATGCGGCTTCACGAGATGCGGCCGCGGATCGACAGGATACCGCGATCGGCGGAAAAGCGGGCGTAGGCGGTACCGCGGGCACAGGCGGCGCCGCGGGCGCGGGCGGTGCCGCGGGCACGGGTGGCGCCACTACAGGAGGCAGCACGCATACGGGGCCGTGGAAAATCATGATGCTCGGCGATTCGATCACAGCGACTACCTGTTACCCACAGCTTGTGTATCAGGATCTGAAGAGTGCTGGCCACGCGAACTTCACATTCATAGGTAGTATTGTGAACAATCAGAGCTGCGGTGTTGCTGCTCCCGCAGGTGGTTTTCTAACCGAAGGACATAGTGGCAAGTTGGTGGTGACCGAAACGAGTAGTGGCAACGTCTTGAGCTGGTTCAAGGCCAACCCGCCGGACATTGTTATCATGCATTTTGCCACCAATGACGTTTGGGGAAACGGTGGACAGTCGACGGCAACCAATATCATCAATGCCTATTCGACGATCCTTACGCAGCTTCGATCGGTCAACCCTAACGCAATCATGTTCGTCGCTCAGATCATCCCGGTAAACCCCTCCATGAACAACTGCTCCTCCGCCAACCCCTGCAATTTCGAAGCGACGGTAGACTCGGTCGTCCCAGCTTGGGCCACATCCCATAGCACGGCGGCGTCACCTGTTTTCTCGGTCAATTTGGAGACGCTCTACAACAATGGCTACTTCCCCGGGTCCACGTATACCTCTGACGGTGTCCATCCGACACTGACGGGGTCGCAACCCATGGGAAGCACGATGTCGGCCGCCATCATTGCGAAGGGCTACTTCTGACAGACTCGGGAGCAGGGGGAACGGCAGTGTCCTAGCGCCAGCGGGCCAGGAAGGCGACGTTGTGGGCTGGTATGGTACCCGCCGCGGCTAGGGTTGCCGAGCCGACTACCACGTTGCCGTCGTCGGAGATGGCGAGAGGAGTGATCTCAGTCAATCCATCCAAACTGGCGCCCTCCGCGGTCAGTATCTCGCTGAGCAGGCGGGGTTGACCGTCGGGCAGTTCCCAGATGAAGCCGCCTTGCGTGGAATCGCCCCGACCGACCAGAATGCTGCCGTCGCCACTGACATCGCAGAGTCCCCAAACGCCCAGGACGTTCTGTGACAGAATGACCGCTCCAGTCGACTGCGTCCACTCGAAGGGTGTGTCTGGTCCGGCTAGTGCAGCGTAGACACCGAAGATAGCGCCGCCGTTCGATGTGATCGCGAGCGGGTTGGTTCCCACGAATCCCAACGGGAAACTCAAAACCTAACCGGCGGCGACGCCCGACCACCTGACGCCCACGTAGCCACTTGGATCACTGCCGACGCCAATGACGGTAGAACCGTCTGTGCTGATCCTATATGCGCTGACGGCTGTTGCGCCCGCGTCCGCGGTCATTGACTCTATTCCGGAAGCGCTGGTCCAGCGGAATGGGGCACCACCCGAAACAAAGCGGTCGGTGGTACCCACGACAGTAAGCCCGTCACCCGTTACGCTGTTGGCCGTCTCGCTTCCCGTGCCGGAGGAAGCCAGCCCCACCATTCCGGTGGCTTGTGTCCAGCGGAAAGCCTTTTGCGGCGCCCCCCCAACCACCGACACCACTTGCCCAACGATCACCGTCCCATCGGCGTTGATGGCGTTGCCGACGCTCGATGCTATCGTCGCAGAAACAGTCAACGGCTTGCTCCCCCCAGCTTGCGTCCAGATGAACGCCGTTCCTTCCTCGCTGCCGGTGACGACCGTCCCGTCTGAATTGGTATCGTTGGCCCATGAATTGGTCCCTCGGAGACCAAGCCTGAAGCAGGTCTCGTGTGCGTCGGTGCCACCTGCCAGGGGTTTGGCTGGTCGTGGGGAAGAATCTTGGTGGGCGCCGGCACAGGCATCTCGGCGGGTGCAATCTCGGTGGGGACAGGTCGAACATTCGCGCCAGCGGGAACGGGCACAGCCAGGGACGGCGCGATGGGCATTTCTGCCTCGGGTGCCATGAAGTGGTGGCTCCATTGTTGCCGCCCCTGCGCAGACATGAATGGCACAAGAGCCAGGCCCAGATCCCGGACGCGCGCAAAACGGTCGGCAGGCGCGCGGCTCATGGCGCGCAGAACTACGGCTTCCAGATCGCGCGGGATCTCGGAGCGTGCGCGCGACGGTGGCTCGAAGATTCCCTCCACGATGTTTCGCATGATGGTGTAGACGGCCGAGCCGGTGAAGGGCCGCACACCAGTGAGGCATTCATACAGGATCACGCCCAGGGCGTACTGATCGGCGCGTGCGTCGATTTCGCGACCAGCCGCCTGTTCGGGCGCGAGATAGTACGTTGTTCCCACGACGTCGCCTGTGCCGGTCAGGCTGGAGTTGTCATCACCGATGCGCGAGATGCCGAAGTCCAGGATCTTGGGCGTCTCGCCCATGGGCGTGTGCGCGAGAAAGATGTTGGCTGGCTTGAGAACGCGGTGAACCACCTCGGCGCGGTGGGCGGCATACACGCCGGCGCAGGCCGCGCCCAGAATGTCAGCGGTGCGCTCGATCGTGATCGGGCCTTCCGCGATCTCAGCTGCCAGGCTGCGGCCAGACAGGTATTCCATCGCGATATAGGGCGTGTCGCCGAAAGTGCCCGAGCTGTAGATGATGACCAGATTGGGATGGACCACGCGCGAGGCGGCCTGGGCCTCGCGTCTGAACCGGGCGAGTGATTGAGGGGCGTGCCGATCGATGCCGTGCAGGGTCTTGATGGCAACGGTACGGTCGAGATCGCGGTCAATCGCCTTGTACACGCAGCCCATGCCGCCTTGGCCGACCAGGCCGACGATTTCAAAATTGTCCACGTGGTCGCCGGCGCGAAACGCGCCAGGAGCCCTCTCGACGACTGGGTCTGGCGCTGGGGTCTCGGGCGGTGTGAGCGAAATTGGCACTTGTGGCGCGGGCGCGACGGCAGCGGGATCGGAACGGCCGGGGCGCTCGCGAGCCGTGGCGCCCTCTGGCGCGCGGCCATCCTCGGCGAGACTATCGGGTAGCACGGAGGTAGTTGGATTGTCAGACCGGGCCGGCAATGGCTTCTCGGCACCGTCCGCGGGTACAGGACGATCATAAGACAGTGTGTCCGAACCGCCCTGCCCAGGCTTGTTCACGTTGTGCTCCCGCGCAGTCTACGCTGTACCGGCATGCGGTAGACGATGGCGAGAGAGGAAAGGCGAGTCAAGGGGTGGGTGCTGGCCGCCGGCCGCGAACCCCTGGCTTCGCGCGACATCTTGGCAACTCTCGATTGTCTTTGGTTGGCATAGTTGGCCAACGCGCAAGAAAGGATCACGTTGGTACCACATTCGGATCGAACAATTCAGGACCGATGCGGGTGGAATCCGCGATGGCGATGACGTCCTTCGTGCGGAACCAGAGCTTCTAGTCAGGCCAAACATGTCCACGCATAGCCGGATTGAAGCCACCCGGCAGTCGGGGCCGGGGAAGTGTTCGTGAAAGGAAGCCTGGACGCCAGATTCCTCCGAACCGTGCTTACACGGCGACCAGGGTCGAACAGGGCGGTGGTTCATCTTGACCTCCAGCCAGATCGCGCTCTCCTTTCCGAGAAACTCCATGCCGGGGCTGAATCGCGCGTAAGCTTCACGAAATCGGTGAGGGAGGGTGTTTCTCGATGGGGAACGCCCACACACCGGAGAACGCCATGCGCTATTGACAGCGCGCGCCCCCGCTCGTACTCTACGGCGACCCTACTTAAAGGAGACTACCATGAAACGATCACTTGTCCTGACCTGCGCGCTACCGATCTTCATCCTCGCCGCTTGTGGAAGCAACTCGAATACCCCGGGCGCGGGTACCGGCACCGGTACCGGCACCGGGACGGGCACCGGCACCGGGACGGGCACCGGTACCGGGACGGGCACCGGGACGGGCACCGGTACCGGCACGGGTACCGGCACGCTGACGCGCGTTGATGTCACCGACGACATTGGCGTCGCAACCACCTGGTACGCGACCAATGTTTACGTCATCCCGGATGGCGCGACCGTGTACGTGAATGCGGGGCTCACGATTCAGGCGGGCACTGTGGTCAAGCTGGGCGCAGACTCCGAGTTCTCCATTTCGTCGAGTGGCCAGATCAATGCCACCGGCACCGCCATCTACCCGATCGTTTTCACCTCGCTCAGGGACGACGGGGCCGGTGGGGACACCAATGCCGACGGTGCCTTCTCGTCCCCAGGGATGGGAGACTGGTACGCCATAGTGGCTTCCGGCAACCAGTCCACCTTCAGCTACTGTCAATTCCGCTACGGAACCTACGGCCTGCAGCTTACTGCCAAGAACCTGACCGTTTCAAACGACATCTTCTATATGAATACCACGGGGCTTGATGCCTCCAAATCGGGATATACAGGAATCTCGATTGTCGGGAACACGTTCTATGCCAACACGCATGCAGTGCTCGCTGATTCCAACTATGCCGTGGGCAGCACGAACGCTTTCCATTACCTGACTTTCGGGGGCAACACCTTCCAGGCCATCGAAGTTGCCGGCGACATCCAGACCACGACAGTTTGGAACAACACCGAGGTTGCCTATACTTTCAACGACTCAGACGCGACCACCTACGTAAACGCCGCGCTCACCCTGGCTCCCGGAGTGGTTGTAAAATTCGCTCAAGGGGACAGCTTCGCTGTGATGGCCCCGGGTGTCGTGAATGGCATGACAGCGGCGGACTTCACTTCGCTTTCGGACGACCTCCTGCTCGGCGATTCGAATGGGGATGGGAGTGCCACCTCCCCAGGTCAGGGGGACTGGGACGGCGTTTCGCTCATTCCCACGACCGGGCCGACGACCTACTATGACGGTTTGAACGTCTTCTACGCCGCCAACTAGCTGCGGCTTGTCGGAAGGGCCGGCTCGGGAAGGGCCGGCCCGCGGGTCGCGAGGGCGTGAGGGCGAGCGTGTGCGTGTGGGGTACGCGGGAGGTGAGAAAGGATGGGGCGAGGGAGCAAGGGTGAGCGTGTTCGTGCGGGGCACGCGGGAAGACAGATCGCGTGCCGCAGGCCGCTCTCCGCCCGCCGGTCACGCCACCGCGACCGCTCACGCAGGCCCATCTCCGCGGGCCGGTCACGGTTGCCGCCCTCGCGCACGCAGGCCGACATGCTGTGGCCCGGAGTTTCCGGAAAGGCGATGGATGCCCGTGTGAGCGCCGTCTACTGGTTGTACGGGTTGTCTGGCGGTGGTAACGCAGGCGGTGGCGCCGGTGGTGGCGGCGGCGGCGGTGGCGCTGCCGCTGGTGGAGGTGCTGCCGCTGGCGGCACCGATGGCGGCGGGGATGCAGGGGGAGGAGGAGGTGGTGGTGGAGCCGGGAGTGCAGCCGGCGGCGGCGGTGGTCCTGGCGGCGGCGGCGCTGAAGCCGCTGGCGGCGCCGCTGATGGCGGCGGCGTTCCTGGCGGCGGCGGGACTGCGCTCGCTGGTGGTGTGGCAGCCGGTGGCGGCGGGGGCGGCGCTGGTGGTGCCGAAGCCGCTGGCGGCGCGGCAGCCGGCGGCGGTGCTCCTGGCGGCGGCGGTGCTGAAGCCACTGGTGGTGCGGCAGCCGGCGGCGGCGGCGGCGGTGGCGGTGGGACTGAAGCTGCTGGCGGTGCGGCCGCCGGTGGCGGCGTCGCCGGCGGCGGTGGTGGCGGCGGCGGCGGCGGTGCAGCAGATGGCGGTGGCGCTGCAGGTGGCGTGGCCCCCGCAACCGGTGGCGGCGTGGGTGGCAACTCAACGGGAGACACACACCCCGAGAGGTCGAAGATCATGAACTCCAGAGCCTTCTCTTGCGCCGAAAGCGCGGTCCGAGCGGAACAGCAGCCGGGGAATGCGTTCCCCGCGCTGGTGGATGGATCTCCTGGAAATCCGGTGGATGCGGAATCGCTCACGTGCAGAGCTGTGTAGACAAACTTCCCGCACTGGCTTGCGGCGGCCGCGCCCACCGGAGTGTTGAAAGAGAAGTAGTGCGTGTATTTCGCCGCGGCACCTGTGAACCCAGCATCTGGGGGCGGCACACCCGCGTCTGTGTTCACGGGCTCGAAGATCCATCGCTGCGAGGGCGGTTTGATTTCGTCGATCGCGGTGTATTTCACGCCGCTTGACAGTGTCAGGTGTCCCGCGGTCGTTGACGCACCGACATTCCACAGCCAGCTAGCGAACGCCACACCCTTGGGGAATGATTGGTCGACGAGCGTATCCCTCGAAACCGATCCAATGGTGCTTCCTGTCTTTAACAGGTCATACCAGGTTGCGACCTCTTCTCCGAAAGTCGAAGGATAGCCCGTGAACGAACGGATCCACCCGTACTGATAGTGTTCGGCAAACACGCGGCCGCCGGCATTGACGTAGGTCGCCATTCGAGCAACCGCAGCCGGGTTCGCAATAAACGCCTGTGACTTCGTGGGATCCACTGCGTCGTGGTTTCCGCCGCAGTTGAGCAGGATGACGTCGTACTGGTTCAGGTGAGCCTGGCTGTCCCAAAGATTCGCGGTTGCATCGGGGTATTTTGTGGCGTTCCCTGTGACTTGATTACAGGTGTCGGAGTCGGACGACTGATTGTACAAGCGGATCGAGCCCGAGCCACTTGGCAGGGTGAATTCGGCTGCATCGACGCCGATCCGGCGAAGGAGGCATTGCAGCCGTTCGGTAACGCTACTGTCACTATCGGGACGAGCATGGCCCGCCGCTATGGCGATCTTGGGTATGCTGGTGTACTGGCCGTTGTTGTCCCCGTCGTGGATGTTCCTTGGCAGGCGCAACAGGGTTACTGGCGCGGTCTCGGAAATGGGATTGTCGGCACACTGGTGGGTGACCAGCGTCTTGGGGATGGTGATCTGACGCCGCCACTTTCCAAGTTGCATGACCAATGGGAAGTCTGTGTTCCAGGGTACGTTGGTGAGCTGGAAGTGCCCATTCGCATCAGTCAACGCGGTGGCAATGGGCTGGCCCGACACCTGGCCGTCACATGAGGTGCAGGCAACACCCGTAGGGATCGAAGCGAGTGTCGTGACCGGAAGATTCGGAATGGACACGATCACGTTGTAGAGCTGGTTGTAGCCAGCGGGGTCGTACACCGTGCCGCTGATGCTGGTGGTGGCCGTACCGCTGCAGTGAACCCGATTCAGGCACAGGCCGCCGCAAGGCTCGCACACATTGGGCGTCACTGCTCCGCAGGTTCCGTAGGTGCAAGTCCCGGCACAGGTCAGCGTGCCGCCGCATCCGTCACCAACGTTGCCGCAGTACTGCTGAACCCCGCCCGCGTTGTTACAGGTAAGCTTCTGGCAGCTCGGTCCACCCACGCACACGTTGCTGCCGCACACCCAGTTGGTGCCGGCACTCGAGCAGTCAGTGCTGCAATTGAGCGAGCCGCCGCAGCCGTCGCCGACGGTTCCGCAATACTGGCCGCCTGATGCCGGGTTGCAAGTGAGCGCGGTGCAAACCCCAGGCGATCCCTTGCATAAGCCGCCCTGGCAGGTCCACCCGGTCTTTGGGCAAGTCGTTCCGCAGTCGAGCGAGTTGCCGCAGCCGTCCCCGATGACTCCACAGTAGTGGTCGCCACTCGTGGTCGCGCAGGTCAGCGCCGTGCACACCCCTGGCGGTCCCTTACACAGGTGGTCCTGGCAGGTCCAGCCGGGCTTTGTGCAAGTGTTTCCGCAGTCCACCGAGTTGCCGCAGCCGTCCCCGACGACTCCGCAGTACTGGTCGCCATTTGTGGTGGTGCAGGCCAGTGGCGTGCATACCCCTGCGCCGCCCTTGCACAGGTGGTCCTGGCAGGCCCATCCATTCTTGCTGCAGGTACTCCCACAGTCCAGCGAGTTGCCGCAGCCGTCGCCGATGGTTCCGCAGTACTGGTCACCGTTCGCCGTGGTACAGGTGGCGGACACGCAACCGGCGCTGGGTCCTGCCTTGCACAGACCGTTTGTGCATACCCAGCCGGCCTTGGGGCAGGTCGCGTTGCACTCGAGCGTTCCGCCGCAGCCATTCCCGATTGACCCGCAGTAGTTGTCCCCACTCGACGCCAGGCAAGCGAGTGGCTGGCAGGTTGAGCCGCCTACACACACGTTGTTGCCGCCACAGACCCAGCCTGGGCCAACAGCCGAGCAGTCGGTGCTGCAGGGCAGCGAGTCGCCGCAGCCGTTGCCGATGGTTCCGCAGTACTGGCCGCCCGAGGTGGGGCTGCAGGTGACCGGCGTGCAAACCGCGGGCGGTCCCTTGCATAGGTTGTTCTGGCAGATCCATCCGTCCTTTGGGCAGGTCGCCGGACAACTCAGCGAGTTGCCGCAGCCGTCGCCGATGTCGCCGCAGTAGTGGTCACCGCTTGCGGTGGCGCAGGTCAGCGCCGTGCAGCCAGCGTCGGGCCCTGCCTTGCACAATTTGTCTTGGCAGGTCCAGCCGGCCTTGCTGCAGGTAGTTCCACAGTCCACTGAGTGGCCGCAGCTGTCGCCGATCGTGCTGCAGTACTGATCGCCGTTTGCGGTGGTGCAGCCGAGAGGCACGCAGCCAGCCGTGGGACCTGCCTTGCACAAGTTGCTATCACAGGCCCATCCGGTCTTAACGCATGTGGTTCCGCAGGTCAGCGAGTTGCCGCAGCCGTCGCCGATAGTTCCGCAGTACTGATCTCCCGCCGCGGTGGTGCAGGTGGCCGGCACGCAGCCCGAGCTGAGCCCAGCCTTACATAGGCCATTGTTGCACTCCCAGCCTGCCTTGGGGCAGGTCGTGCTGCATTCGAGCGTCCCGCCACAGCCATCCCCGATGGCCCCACAGTAATTGTCCCCGCTCGATGCCACACAGGTCAGCGGCTGGCAGGTCGAACCGCCTACACACACGTTGTGGCTGCCGCACACCCAGCCGTTGCCAGCAGCCGAGCAGTCCGTGCTGCAGACCAGCGAGTTGCCACAGCCGTCGCCGATGGTCCCGCAATATTGGCCGCCTGAGGCCGGGGTGCAAGTGAGTGGGGTGCAAACCGCTGGCGCTCCTTTGCACAGGTTGTCCTCGCAGGTCCACCCGCTCTTGCTGCAGGTGCTCCCGCAGTCCAGCGAGTTGCCGCAGCCGTCGCCGATGGTTCCGCAGTACTGGTCGCCGTTGGCGGTCGTGCAGGTCAGCGGCGTGCAAACTGGCGGCTCGCCCTTGCACAGGTTGTCTTTGCAGGTCCAGCCGGTCTTGGTGCAAGTGGTTCCGCAGTCCAGCGAGTTGCCGCAGCCGTCGCCGATGGTTGCGCAGTACTGGTCGCCGCTGGCAGTGGTGCAGTCCAGCGGTACGCAGCCAGCCGTCGGCCCCGCCTTGCACAGGTGGTCCTGGCACTCCCAGCCGGCCTTGGTGCAAGTCGCCGCGCAGTCCACTGAGTTGCCGCAGCCGTCGCCGATGGTTCCACAGTATTGGTCTCCCGACGTCGTGGTGCAGGTCCTCGCCAGGCAGCCGGAGGTGGGACCGGCCTTACACAGACCGTCGACGCACCCCCAGCCCGCCTTGGGGCAGGTGGAGCCGCAATCGAGCGTACCGCCACAGCCGTCCCCAATGGCCCCACAATAATTGTCCCCGCTCGATGCCACACAGCTCAGTGGCTGGCAGTTCAGGTCGCCCTTGCAAATATTGTTGCTGCACACCCAGCCGGCCTTGGGACAGGTCGTTCCACAGTCGAGTGAGCCGCCGCACTCATCCCCGATGGTGCCGCAATAGTGGTCCCCGTTGGGCGCATCGCACTCCGCCGGCGTGCACACATCTGGGCCACCCTTGCAGATGTGGTCGTCTCCACAGGTCCATCCTGCGAGACAGTCACTCCCACACTCGAGAGTGCCCCCGCAGCCGTTGCCCACGGTT
>PMLB01000221.1 GCA_003158735.1 Myxococcales bacterium
CAACTACCTTTAGCTGACTGACGGACGGCCGCGGACGGCCGCCCGCGGCTTAACGGCAAAGCGTTCGGCAGACTGACGCAGCCAAGGAATCGCGGAGCACGATGAGAATCTACCACCTTGCCGGAATGGGCGCTGCGCACGACCCGCAGAACCCACCAGGAAAGAGCGACGACCCCACGGATGATGAGCCTACCCAACTCATCAAAGGCGTGAGAGCCATCGAGGCTGGCGAGTGGGAAAGAATCCACGCGGCCTTTCGCCAGCTCCACCATCACCGCAGCAAGGATCATCTCTTCTGGATCTACGACGCCAACGCTGCCGAGCTGTCTCGGTTTCTCGATCATTCGCTTCGGGCGATGGAGCTTGATCCGAAGCTGGGCGCCAAACAGCTGGAAGTCCTGTGCTCGGAAGCTAACCGACACATTCTGAACCTCTTGGGTTCGATGCGCACTTTTCTCGACCACACCGAGACAGATCTGAAAAGACGTTTTGGGAAGGATTCTCCGCAGACCGCAGCGTTTAAGAAGGAATGTTCCCGACAGTATGACTGTCACTTTGCCTACCGTTTTCTGTCGAAGTTTCGTAACTACGCCCAACATTGCGGCTTGCCTGTGGGCATCTTCTCGGTCACGCAGCGTAGCCACCCACGACCGCCTTCGCAAAGTCCGTCGAAATCTCGGTCCCACTCCTTTGGGCACCAGGAAATCACGTTGTCAGTGGATCCCAGGGGCCTGTTAGAAGACTTTCCCGGTTGGGGAGCTAAGGTGCGGGGCGAGCTGGAGAAGAAGACTGGCAAACTTGAGTTAGTCGGCCTTCTCCGACAGCTGCACCGGTCGGTTCACATTATCCACTCTCGGGTACAAAACGCGACTCGGAAGCTCCTCCGCTCCGAAATCAGGCTGGCCAATTCGCTCGTTCGCGAGGTGTACACTGCCGAGCCCGGTATGTTCCCGACGATCATTTCCTACGCCGAGTCAACCGGCGGGGAAAAGGCTCAGTTCAGATTTCACCACTTCCCGCTCAGCATAATGAGCGAGCTGCTCCCCAAAGACGACTGGCTACACGCTCTTTCCGAGGCCGCTCGATGACGCTGCCAAACAAGCCGTTGCAGCTGTCAATCCCGCCGCAGGGACATCGTGTAGAATCGGGGCGCCGGCTAGGCGGCGGGCTCGCAGCTTAACGGCACGTCGTTCGACAGACGAAAGGAATGTCATATGCGAAATAGACGACTACTCGCGCTTGCGCTACTCGGCCTTGGCGCATGCGCAACAGCATCGTCGGCCGCGAAGGAGTCGAGCGCTCGTGAACACAGCAAGGTTACGTCTGGAGAGGAGAGCACGATGAGCAGCGAGGTCGCACCTGAGACGAAAGGTGTTACGGTCAAGTTACTTTCAACAGTTGCCCTTGGCCCAGAGATCGAGGGCATGGCAGGGCGCCAACTTCGAATGCGGATGGTTACCATCGAGCCTGGTGGCGTCTTCGGCCCGATTCATGACCATAAAGGCAGACCAGGCACCGTCTACATACTGCAAGGAACGATCACTGACCATCGAAATGGAGTTGCGACGGACTATGGACCGGGAGTGGGCTGGCCCGAGGATAGGAACACCACCCACTGGCTTGAGAACAGAGGGACGATTCCGGCGGTGGAGATCTCGGTCGATATAGTCAGGCAAGAGTGACCTCAGGCCCGACATCCAACACGGTGCGCGCTGTCGAACAAGTAGGCGTTTGATCCGGCCGCAGCCGCCAGGCCCGACGAGCGGGTCAGGCTGGTGACGGTGCCGGAAGCGAGAACCTCGGCGCTGCCGCACATCACGACTGCGTGCCGCGCGCGCGACAGGGCCGTGTAGAGCAGCTCGCGGGTGAAGAGAGGCAGGGGCTGCTCGGGCAAGAGCAGCAGGATCTGATCGTGCTCCGACCCTTGCGCTTTGTGCACGGTCAGGGCGTAGGCCAGGGCCAAGCTGTCGCCCATCGCCTCGGGCGGGACCGCCAGCCAGGGCGAGGCTGTTGCTGGCTCGGCACAACGCATCGTCGTGATCGTCTACATCCTACCAAAGCACCGCGACCGGTGCGGTCCTGTCGATGGTCGTGCCATCGCCAAGTTGGCCATACTTGTTTCTTCCCCAGCAGCGTGCGGTCCCGTCCGAAAGAAGCGCGCAGATGTGGTAGTCACCGACAGCGATGGACTGGACGCCGGAGAGCCCCGTCACCGCCACTGGTGTGGTACTGCCGACGGTCGTCGTGCCATCACCAAGTTGGCCGTAGTAGTTGTCCCCCCAGCAGCGCAGCGTCTCGTCCGAGATGAGAGCGCAGCTGTGGTCGAACCCGATGGCGATGGACTTGACGCCAGCGAGCCCCGTTACCATAACCGGCGTAGTCCTGCTGGTAGTCGTGCCGTCGCCGAGTTGGCCATGGTCGTTTGCTCCCCAGCAGCTTGCGGTTCCGTCCGAAAGAAGCGCGCATGCGTGGTAATTGCCGGTGGCGATGGACTTGACGCCAGAGAGCCCCGTCACCATAGCCGGCGCAGTCCTGTTGGTAGTCGTGCCGTCGCCGAGTTCGCCGTCGGCGTTAAACCCCCAACAGCGCGCTGTCCCGTCCGAAATGACCGCACAGGCGTAGTCGTCACCGATGGCGATAGATTTGACACCGGAGAGCCCGGTCACCGCAACCGGTGCGCTTTGGTCAATGGTCGCGCTGTTGCCGAGTTGGCCATCGAAGTTGGCCCCCCAACAGCGCGACGTTTGGTCAGAGAGGAGAGCGCAGGTGTTGTCGGTCCAGATAGCGATGGACTGGACGCCTGAGAGTCCAGTCACCGCTATTGGAATGGGCATGTTGGTGATCGGGCCAGCGCCAAGTTCGCCCCAGGAATTGTTTCCCCAGCAGCTTGCTGTCCCGTCCAAGAGAAGCGCGCAGGTGTAGTAGAAGCCGAGAGCGATGGACTGAACGCCTGAGAGTCCAGTCACCGTCACTGGCTTGGTACTTTGGAAGACGGTCGTGCCGTCGCCAAGTTGGCCGTCGGAGTTGTTCCCCCAGCAGCGTGCGGTTCCGTCCAAGAGAAGAGCGCAGGTGTGTAGTTCACCGAGAACGATGGACTGGACGCCTGAGAGTCCAGTCACCACTACTGGCTTGGTCCTGTCGACGGCCGTCGTCCCATCACCAAGTTGGCCGTAGTCGTTTTCCCCCCAGCAGCGTGCGGTCCCGTCCGAAAGAATGGTACAGGTGTGGCTGGAACGGCCAACGATCGATGTCACGCGAAGACATGAGGCATTCGAGCACGGGCCAGGGCAGACACGGCCGCAGGCTCCGCAGTTGTTTCTATCAGTCGTCTGGTCGACACACGTGACATCGCAGGCCATTTGTGTCCCTGGGCAGGTGCATGTCCCTCCGACACACGAAGCTCCGCTGGCACACGCATTTCCGCAGGCCCCGCAGTTATTCTTGTCTGTCGTCAGGTCGACGCATTTTCCAGAGCAAGTCATCTGCGTCCCCGAACAGGCGCACACCCCATTGATGCAGGAGGCCCCGCCGGCGCACGCATTCCCGCAGAGTCCGCAGTTGGTTGTGTTCTTTGTCAGGTCGACGCATTTCCCAGAGCAAGCTATCTGCGTCCCGGAACAAGCGCATGCCCCATTGATACACAAGGCTCCGCCGGCGCAGACATTCCCGCAGGCCCCGCAGTTGGTTGCGCTGGTGGTCTTGTCGACGCAGCTGCCTCCACATCGTTCCTGTGTTCCCGGACAGGCATTGCACATGCTGCCTGCGACGTCTGTGGTTCCACCGTCCGAAGAACCATCGCCCGTTCGTGCGAGGGTGAAAGTGAATGGACCTGCAACCGTGGAGTTAGTTCCTATGGTCAAGATCGCTGGACTCGCGCAGATCAAGCCGCCGTTCGTGACGGCCGGCCCCGAACCAGAAGCGGCGCTGGCAGAGGTGAAAGCGACTGTCATGTCCCAGCCCATCTCGGCATTGTCTGCATATACGCCGAAGGTTCCTGTGCTCCCAATGATGGTGGCAGGCTTGTTGGCAAGCGCCAGGCAGCTTGGACACGCACTGCCTGCGTACTCCAGGGTCACACTCGAATCGAAGCTGACGATGTCCGTGTCGGTCACCGTCATCCGAATCTTGGTGCCACTGCTGGCGAACTCTCCTTCCCAGATTCCCGCCACGCTGAAGCGGCAGGCCCCACTCCTATCGCACGCAGGCGCCCCCACCGGGCAATCTGCACTGCTTTGACAGGAAATGCACTGGCCAGTGGTCTGGTCACACACAGGCGTTGTGTCGCGGCAAGTAGATGGGCATTGCGTACCCCCTGGTACTCCGGCGTCGCCTGGGGCGGCAACAGTGGAAGCCGCATCAACAGTGGAAGCCGCATCCGCTGTGTTCTGTACCTGACTTGCGTCGGCAATTCTGGCCAGGTTCGAGCTGCCACCACACCCGCAGATCGTGACGATCAGCCAACAAAACCACGGTCTCATCACTGCGCGGCCGGCGATGCGCGGATTCTCCATTTTCTGGCTCCTCCACCGTTCAAGAACATACTTTGAAAATAGAACGCAGAGCGCAAACTACCAAGACACCCCGCCGGTCGCAACTCCATAGGCATTTCGAAGAGGGTTCTTGAGCGAAATGGCGACGCCCTTTGTGGGACTAGGGTGCGGCCAGCCTGTCCGCCAGGCCCGACGAGCGGGTCAGGCTGGTGACGGTGCCGGAAGCGAGAACCTCGGCGCTGCCGCACATCACGACTGCGTGCCGCGCGCGCGACAGGGCCGTGTAGAGCAGCTCGCGGGTGAAGAGAGGCAGGGGCTGCTCGGGCAAGAGCAGCAGGATCTGATCGTGCTCCGACCCTTGCGCTTTGTGCACGGTCAGGGCGTAGGCCAGGGCCAAGCTGTCGCCCATCGCCTCGGGCGGGACCGCCAGCCAGGGCGAGGCTGTTGCTGTTGGCAGACGAAACACGGCCATGGGTCGGGCGGCTTGGCCGGGCTGCGCGACGGACAGGACCAGGCCCTGGTCGCCATTCCACAGGCCGCGTTCATAGTCGTTGCGCAAGACCAGCACCGGCTCGCCGGGCACAAGCTCACCGTCGGGGCCGGCACACAGGCTGTGCAAGAACGCGTTGACCGGGTTGGCGCCAGTGGGCCACTCGCGCGTCACGCACAGCACGCGCTGGCGCGCCAGGTGCGCGTGCAGGCGGTTCAGGCGGGCGTCGTCCAAGAGCGCGAATCCCTCGGGCCCGAGGAGGTATTCGTGTTCGATGAGCTGGTTCCACTCGGGCAGGGCGGCGATGCGATCCTGGTACCAGCGTTGCAGCACAGCCTCGCGCTCTGTGCCTGGCACCAGCTCCACGCCGTCGAAAGCCAGCGCCGCGCTCGTGGGCCGCGGCGTGAGCAAAGCCGCCAGTTGGCCGGCATTGCCCGCGCGCACGGCTGCCGCGCATTCGCTGATGCGACGGCCAGCGCTCTGTGCCTGGTCCGTGCGAAAGCTTCGGTCCAGTCGCACAGCCAGAGTTCCCAGGTCGCGAAACACGGCGCCTGCGTCGACGGAAGGCAACTGATCGGCATCGCCCAACAGCAGCAACACGGCATCGTCGCGCAGCGCGCGCAGCAGTCTCTCCATGAGCGACAGATCGATCATCGAGCCCTCGTCGACGATCACCGCCTGCGCAGCCAGACGATGATTCTGGTGGTGCAGAAAGCGGCCGGTTGCGGGCGAGTAGCCCAGCAGGCGGTGCAGGGTCTGGGCTGCCGGGCAAGCAGACTGCAGGGCCCGATCCTCGGGCGAGGGCGCGGGTAGCGCGCCCAGCCCGGCTTGAAAGGATTCTTGCAGGCGATTGGCCGCCTTGCCGGTCGGCGCGGCCAGCGCCAAGTCGCGGGCGGGCAGGCCCATGCGCACCAGCCCGCGGGCCAGCGCGAGCGCGATGGTGGTCTTGCCTGTGCCCGGACCGCCGCTGATCACGGCCAGGCGGCGGCCCAGGGCAGCCGCCACCGCAGCCTGTTGCTCGTCGCTCAGTCTTGGGCTGCTGCTGGCCGCGATTTCGGCGACCACCGCCCTGACGGCTCGCGGGTCTGGGCCAGGCAGCGCCGTCCGCTCCCTGATGGCTGCCGCCAGGCGCGTCTCGCAAGCCAGGATGCGCTGGTAATAGAGAAATCCACCCTCGATGATGAGCGGCTTGCGCTCGCCTGGCACCCCGACCAGGGCCGGCACTTTGTCCAGCAGCGAACGCTCGGCCGCTGCCAGCTGCATGCGCGTGCTGCCCTGACTGCCGCTGATGAGCGATCGCGCGACCAACGCGACCAAGTCTCGTCGCTCGGCCTCGCCAATCCCGCTGGCAAGTTGGCCCATTTGCCAAGCCAGAAACGCCTCTTCCTCGCCCAGGTCAGCGTCGCGCAGCTGGGAAAGCAGGCCGGGCGGATAGGCAGCAGCGGGCGCCAGTCGCTGGCGGGCCGCGCCCAGCGGAGACAGCGGTGAAGCGGCGTCCATTCTCATGGGAGGCTGTGGGCAGTGTACCGGATCGCAGCCCCGGTGGGGTCCCTGAGACGCGCGCATCATGACGGGGCTTGTAGTCGGAGCCGTGGTTCGGTAAAACCAGGGCTCGAAAGGAAGGACCACCGTGGAAACCGAACACGACGATCCCAAGCAAGCAGAGCCGGAAGCGCATGAGCACGAGGAAGCGGCCGGAGCCAATACGCCGGGCCTCTCGCGGGGCAAGATTTTTCTTGGCCTGATAATCGCCGCCATCGTCATCTTTGCCGCCTACTTCGCCACGCGACGGATTTCCCCCAACGCAGCCGCGATATTGCGTACGACGTCAGCGGACATCACGCTGGTGACCTCGGACCGCACCGACGTGGCCTGCGTGTCTCAGAAGGGCCTTCAGGGCTACTATTGCGGGTTCTCCACTGAGATTATCAATTGGCAGGGCGACGAACAGAACAAGCTGGCCCCGTACTACACGGTGGATCGCCACCAGTACCTCATTCCGGGCCTTTTCCTTGAGCCGGCGATACGCGATCGCTACCAGTCCGAGCTTCCCAACAAGCCGCCTGAGAAACTCAGGCGGTTCACGGCCCATTGCCAAATCAAGATCATTGGCAAGTTGGCCGGGGTGCGGACGCATTGGCGCGTCAACACCGCTTGGGGGAACCCCGAGGATATCGAGGTCGGAACGGTTTCGGGCTGCAAGATCGAAGGCTGAGAGCCCGGTTCAAGGGCAAGACGGAAACTCTGGTAGTAGTCCTGGGTGCGCCATGATCCGCCAGGCGAACCAGCGTGGGTACCGGCCCGCGCTGCCAGGAATCGTGCGCAAGACCCTGGTCTACGGAGAGCGCACGCTGTTGACTGAGTTCCGCATGCGCAAGGGCAGCACCCTGCCCAGGCACGCGCACGCTCAAGAACAGACCGGGTACCTAGTCAGCGGCCGCGTCCGGCTCAGCATCGGTCGCCGGACGGTGGTGGCCGGACCGGGCGATAGCTGGTCCATCCCCGGCCACACACAGCACGGCGCTGCCATTCTTGCGGACTCGGTGGCCGTCGAGGTGTTCGCACCGGTACGCAAGGACTACCTGCCGCGCTCGAGAGTTGCGCGGCGTGGATGACGGCTATCTTCTACCTTCGCGACCGGCTACAATTTTGGACTGCTCGACTCTTGGGGGGTATTTCGATGCTATTTCGCCAGTCTTTGCGTGAATTCCTCGGGATAGCCGCGCTCTGCGCTGCTGCAGGCGCCTGTTCGAGCTCCAGCTCTGCAACTGTCACACTGCCGCATTTCAACGACATCACCACGGCAACTCCTGAGATCCAGACCGCGGCACGCGCGGTCGTGCGCTTGCGAACGGCCGGCGAGTACGGGACCGGATTCTTCATTTCGCCCACCGGCCTACTGCTCACCAACAACCACGTACTGGGCGATCCGGTATGTGCGGTTGAGGGATGCTATGTCGGGCTGACTCAAATGCACGAGCGTGGACAGCCACAACAAGACCCGAGCACCGTGTTTGCAGTTCCCACCACCGTCAACCCAGGGCTCGACATGGCCGCTGTGCAATTCTACGACCCCAATGGCAATCAGCTCGACACCCCGGACTACCTGTCGTTCGATGGCCAAGATGGCGCGTCTTTACTCAACCAACACGTCACCATCGTGGGACACCCTGAAGCCGCTCTCAAGAAATGGACAGACGGCCAGGTCACGGACACCAATGGCCAGTGGATTACGACCACGGCTTACACACTTCCTGGCAACAGCGGCTCGCCCATATTGAACGACCAGGGCCAAGTTGTGGGACTTCTGCACCGAGGGCCTACGTCAGAGGACTTGTTTTCCGAGACTGGGGTCGACATGTACTCCGTGGGAAGCGCATCGGCACCCATCGTGGCCGTCCTGGCTGCACCACCGTCTCCGCCTGTGGTATCCACGGCCGCCGCGACGACCAAGGAGCAATTCCTGGCCAATGATTTCATATACCTCAACGCGCGCGTGGCGACTGTCACCGTTGACGGCATGTCGATAAGCGCAATTCCCATATTGGGAGAGGCTTGCGACGCAGCGCTGGCGCGAACTGACTTCACCTCCCCTAGCGATCTCGATAGTGCCCTGATGCCCTGCTATCAGGCCGAGACATGGATTGACTGCCGCGGCAGTTCTTCCGTCCCCTACGGGATCGTCTGCCCGGCCCCCACCGATCAAGCGGCTTGGGCAAGTCGCTATCAAAGCATGAACCAGCTCGGGCTGGGCATGAATGGGCAGCCCGACTATTACACAGTGAGTTTTGCGATCGCCGCACTCCAGCTTACATGGGACGGTGGCGTGAGCGCGGGCGCGCAATCGTTGCAGCAAGTCCTGGCCGCGGCGAGCCCGGTTCTCGATTATCACCTGGCGCTCTATCTTGCGGCCTTCGCCATAGAGTCTTACGGCGAAACCCAGATTGCAACCTATGTCGCGAACTACAAGCAAGTTCCACACTACGAGCTGCAGGCCACCAACATCGCCTACACCGCTGGCTGGCGCTACAACAACCGCAACATGACTAAAGCCCAATTGCAGAGCTTTCTGCAGCAACTGTTCGTCGATCCCAGCATCAGTGTGAGCTCTAGGCTGGCGCTTGAAGAGTATCTGTATGATTTGAACGCGCTCTAGCCCGCCTGAAGCCCCCAGAATTCACTGCCCAACATCTCGGCTTGCCAATTGAGCACGGTCTGCCAGTCGGGTCTGCGGAAGTACACACCGGCCTCCGTATCGCCTGGCCGCATGCCGCGCAGAAAGCAATAGAGCACGCCACCGAAACGACGTTCGAATGCGGCGCGATTGCTCAAGCCGGCCAGGCGAAGCACGGCCAGCGTGTAGAGGCGCGCCTGGATTGCGTAGTTGTTCTCGCAGTGGGCGCGCAGTCGGTCGCTGTCCCATGAAGGAAGCCAATCGCCCTTCCAGTCGCACAGGTAGATGCGGTCTTCGTGCTCAAACAGGTAATCAATGAAGCCCTTGACCAGCCCGCGCTCAATGGACCAGGCGTGGCCATCCTCTCGTGCAAGGCCAGTCTGTCCCAAAAGCTGGTGATGCTCTTCAGGGATCGGATAGAGAAACTCGATCTCCCGCAGCGACGGTCGGGCCTGGCCCAGCGCCGGCACAAGGCAGTCGCCGAGACGTAGCGGCGTAGACAGCGCCGTGTGGACCAGGTGCGCGGCGTGTGCAATCTGGTCGGGATCGCGTTCGTGGCGGTGCGCGAGGCGCTGCAGGAGCTTCGCGATCTCAGGCTGGGCGGCCCACTCGGCGGATGATCCGGAACCCGTGAGACTATCAAGCGGAACCTGTTCCAGGATTGCGTGCAAGAAGATCCCGGACAGCCGCCCACGGGCGAGCTCGCGCGGGTCCACAGGCGCGGGGGCGTCGGGTTCAGTGGGCTCGTTGGCTGTGGACAGGTCGGCCGGCTCTTCTGGAACCACGAAGCCGCCATGGCGGCGCTTCACGCCGGTGTACGATGTGACGACAAAGCCGGCGCGCTGCTTGGCAATTTGATGGAACTCCGTCGCGGCGAGGTCGGCTGGTAGTTCCGGCGGCTGCCAGGCCGAGAGCGCCGCGGACGAAGGAGCAGGCAATTCCACTGGCGCCTCAGCAGGACAGGCGACCGGCACTCGGTGGAACAAGCGACTGGTCTTGGCGTCCGCAAGTAGCTTGTCGAGAATAGGGCCGAACAGACGGTAGGGCCCCGGGATGCCCGAGGAACTCGCTGGACAGTGCGGAAGGTAGAGCCGCGCGCGGGCGCGGGTGAGCGCCACGTAGAGCATGCGCCGGTCCTCGTCGGCGATTTCACTGGCGTAGTCTTGCTGTTCCTGCGGGTCGAGCGATCCCAGATGCACCACGCGCCGATCCCGTCGGTCGTGAAACACGCGCAAAGAAGCGGGAGTCCTGCGATTGAACCCGCCGTACAGGAAGACCACGTCGGCCTCGAGGCCCTTGGCCTTGTGCACAGTCATCACCTGCACGGCATCGGCGTCACTTTCCAGACGCTGCAGGTTTCGCTCGTCGCCCGGAGGCAGGCGCGTTCCGTTGACATACGCGCCCAGCGTTTCCACCAACTCGCGCAGGCCCGCATGGCTGCGCGCTGCCTCTTCCTGCAGGACCTCGAAGATGTGCAGGTAATTGGTGAGCGCGCGCTCACTGGGGCTGAAACAGATCTCGCGGCACACGAGCCCGCTCTGCTGGAGGATGCCCGCGAAAAGAGCGCCAAAGTCGCCGGCCAGAGCCAGGTCGCGCCACTCGAAGAGCCGGCGCAACAAGGGGTCCGCGTCGTCGGGTCGAAACGCCAAATCGGCCAGGTCGAGGGCAAAGAATGCCGTCAGGAAAGCTCGTGCGCGCAAAGTGCGGTCATCGGGCTCGGCAATGGCGCGCAGAAGGTCCAGCACGTCCTTGGCCTGGCTGGTCTGGAACAGGTTGTCTTCTTTGTAGAATGCGAAGGGCAGGCCCGCGGCCCGCAAGGTTTCGCCGATCTCGTTGCACTCGCTGTTGGTGAAGGCCAGCACAAAGATGTCGCGGGCGGTGATTCGCTTGGGGCCGTCGCTATTGTGGAGCGAGAGCGCCCCGTCGGGGGAAAGCAGCCGCCGAATCTCGTCCGCCAACCGGCGGCGCAAGGCGCGCCGCACGTCAGCCACACCGGTGCCCTCGGCTGCCTGCACATCCAAGATCATCACGCCGGGCCGCGGTTGATCGTCAGAGCCGACCAGGCGCCGATCAGTGCGGGCGCAGGTCACGGGCTGGTCGTAGTCAATGCCCGCCCCAGCCCGGAAAAAGCCCGTGGCCTGGTCGAACACGGCGTTGTATCCCTCGATCACCGCTTGGGTCGAACGGAAGTTCTGCGCCAGCCTGACTAGGGCGCCACCGGCCTGCAGGATTTCGCCGCGCGCGCGCAGGTAGGTGTGCACGTCAGCGCCGCGAAATCGATAGATGGCCTGTTTGGGATCGCCAATGACCGTCAACACATGTGGTTCGCGGCTCTCGAAGAAGAGACGCCGGAAGATGAACCATTGCACATCGTCGGTGTCCTGGAATTCGTCGATGAGCGCGTACTTGTAGCGGCGGCGCAGCGTGGATAGCAGCAACTGCGCCGGCTCACCCTCGTCGCCTAGACGCTCAGCCACCAAAGTGAGCATGTCCTGGAAATCGTAGAGCCCAGCCGCGCGCTTGTGCTCCTGCAGGCGCGCGCGCACCAGCGGCAGGAATTTGTGGGCCACGGCAGCGAGCAGGGGCACGCGTGCGTCGCGAACCGCCGTAGTCGCCCGATGGAGCGCCGCAATCGTCGGATCAGCCGCGGCTTTGGCGAGTTGCTCGAGAAGGTAGGGAAAGCCTCTATCCTCCCAACTGGACTCCGCTGCCTGCAAGTGCACAAGCAAGGCCGCCATGTCGCCCGTCTTGCCTGCCTCTGCCACCATCTGCGAAAGCGCGGCCAGACGAGTGAGCACAGCCTTCGCGGTGGGAGCTTTGATCCTGAACTTCTTCAATCGCTCAAGCAGCGTCGCATCGCTGGCCGCGTTCACGGGCCATGCTGTGATGGCTGCGGCCAGAGCGGCTTCGTCGAATGGCGGCTGCAAGGCCTCTGGCCGCGACGGGAAGATGCCGGCCAGCTCTCTTGTGCACGCGCCCAGTTCGCGTTCCAGATCGGCCGCGCCAGGTTTTGCCGCCAGCCAGGCGCGCAGATACGGCTGCAGCTCGGACTGAACCGGGAAGTCATTGCGCAGGCATTCCACGAAGGCCGCGTGGAAGGCATCCTTCTCATCCACGGCCTGCTCGTCGAACATGCGTCGATGCAAAAACGCGTGATCCCGCAAAATGCCGCGACAAAAACCGTGGATCGTCGATATCGTCGCGCGATCGAAGGCCAGCAAGGCATCGCGCAGCCGGCGGCGCGCATGGTCGTCGATGAGCCAGCAACTCTGGCTGGTGGCATGGCCAGGCTCGACCGAAAGATGGCAAAGCTCGCTCAGCTTCTGGCGCAGGCGCAGGCAAAGCTCGGCGGTGGCGCGCTCGGTGAAGGTAACGACCAGGATCTCTTCCATGCGCGCGTCGTGATTGAGCAGCAACTCGACCACCAGGTGCTCGAGCAAGTATGTCTTGCCGGTGCCAGCCGACGCCTCGACCACGGCATGCCGGGTGCCCAATTGGTCCAGCTCAGGCGGTCGCGGGTAGCGGATGGCGGCACTCATGTGGCCCCGGTCTCCAATTCAAAGTAGAGGCCGAAGCGATCAGTCGCCATACGCGCGGCTGCTTCTACGGAAGGTGGATTCCATCGCTCCACAGCGTCGCGAATCGGCCCGTACAGGGTGCTGAGACGAATGCGTCCGCCTTCGCGGACCTGTTGACAGAGACGGGCGGCCTCGTCCCCGGGGACGGTACCTATTCGTCGCGCGCGGAACACGGCCTCGCAGGGCAGGAAGTAGGCGTGAAGTCCGCTGGGCTCGCCGGCTGGGCCCAGCGTCCCGGTCAGCATGTCGCGCACCAGGCGAGCGAGGTAGTCGCGCGCACGAGCGACGTCCAAAGCGGCGAAGCGGTGCTCTTCGATATCCTGACGGGCACCGTGAGTGAGTAGGATCAGTCCACGATGGCCAGCCTGGGGCTGGGACAGTCCAGCGGCAGCCAGCGCTACGTGATCGAGGAACGCGGCCAGGGACTCCTTGTCGAGCCGGGTCTCCTCGTCAGCATCCTTCGAGCGGCAGCTGAAGATGACGGAGGCTCGCGGCGAGTCTGCAGTTTCAACCAGAACACTGGTGCGTCCCTGCAACTCCACCTGCAGCGAGGGCCGCGCTCCATCTGCCGGCAGTTCGATTGTGATGGCCGGCAGGATCTCGCGCGCGTCTTCGTTTTCAGATGCCTGACCGAAGTGCAACACGCGGCTGCGCAGCGACCCACCACCCGCGAGGCCGCCAAACTGTTCGCTCCACTTGTTCAAGATGACTGCGTGGCGCGTGCGCTCGGCCTCGCGGAAAAGTCCGGCCGGCCCGCGGCCTGCCAATTCTTCGCGTAGGCTGATCTCGTCGTAGCGGGCTGCCACCGCCTCGGGCGAGGGTGCGCCCGCAGACGCCAGAATCGTGCCGATCATGGCTTCGCGCAGCTGCGCGGACCGATCCAATGCGCTCGTGGTGAAGGACTCATCCTCGCGGTCGGCCAGCTGATCGTCACTTTCGCTCTCGCGCAGACGCAGCCGGAAGCGCGCCGAGCCCTGCAGCGGATCTTCCAAAAAGCGACGCAGCTCAGTGAAAGTGACGATCACGGTTGTCGCTTCTTCAGGTGCTTCGGTCACTAGCGGCGCAGGCAATGACAGGCGGGCTGCCAATTCGGAAAAAACCGACGGCGAAAGCACGTGCCGCAGCTTCTCGATGGTTCCCGGAGCGGCAGTTCCCGCTGGCAGCGACGCACGCAAGGACTCGCCCAGATTCTGGGCTGCCTGTTCGGCGCGCGCGAGTGGCAAAGCGTCCAGACGCTCGACGTCGTCATAGCGTCGCAGCGGCGGCGGCTGCGCATCGAACAGTTTCTCCACTTCAGCCTCTGCGAGGTAGCCGCTCGATAGGATCTCGCGCAGTTCGAGCAGCACGGCCGAGGGCGGCTGCTTTTCGCCGGTGATCTCGTCGCGGCCCACATAGGAAAGCACCAGCCGGTCGCGGGCACACAGCAACGTCTCCAGGAACATGTAGAGATCCTGCTCGCGAGGTGTGACGTCGCCTGGTTCGCGTCGAACCTCGCGCAGGTCCAGATCCCCGCGGCGGGCGCTGCGCGGAAAATCGCCCTGGCCCAGGCCGAGCACAAACACTACGCGGAAAGGAATGGCCCGCATGGGCACGAACGACGCCACGGTCACGCCGCGCGCGAGGTATTGCCCGCGCGAGCCGGGAACGGACGCGAGCGCGCCGCGCGCCAGCTCGGCCGCGACTCGGTAGCTGATCGGCAAGTCTTGCAGGCCCATGTCTTCGATCTCGTCGAGGCCAGCCCGCCAGCGACCGAGCAGTCCCTCCTCGTCGTCGTCGACAATATGGGAACCCTGAAAGGGTTCCCATGCCCTCCCNNCCGGCTCCCCACGCGACTGGGCGCAAGATACGCGGCCAGCATGCCGCGGATGAAGTCCAGCCACTCGTGCAGCGGGCGCTCAATCGGGCCGTCGCTGCCAACCGCGAAGCGTGCATCGGCAATCAGCGAGCGCACCAGCAATGCGAAGTCGAGCGCGGCGGTGCGATCGTCGGGCGCAACCTCGACCGGCAAATACTGATTGTCGCCGAGACTGACGGGCGTTTCGTCGCCGCTGCGTTCTCCCAGCATGAATGCGCCTAGCGCCAGCCGGCGCAGGCCCTGATCCCAGGTCAACAGATCGCGATCCAAGTAGCTCCCGGCGAGATCCCGCTGCTCGGCCCCGTGCACGATGCCTAGCTCGTCGATGAGGCGCAGCCAGTCCGTGGGCCGCGCCTCGGGAAAACGCGCCATCAGCGAAGGGTGGGTTAGCAGAGGCACCAGCTCCTTGCGCGAAAACGACGAGAACGGCAGGTCGAGCAGCATCTGCGCGGCCTCGCCCAGCCGGTGCCCGCCAGCCAGCGGCAGGTCCACCACGTGGTGGGGCAAGGCGCGACTCTCGGCAAACACCGCGCTCACCTGCGACAGATAGGCGTCCTTGCGCGACTCGGGCACGATGACCGCGATGTCGTTGCAGCGCAGATCGGGCGTCGTGCGCAGGCAGCGCCAGATCTCGGCGGCCACGACTTCCAACTCGCGGCGTATGCCTGGGCAGGCCAGCACCTGCACGCTGCCATCACAGGCAAGGGTTGGGTCGGGTTTGCTTCTGGCCACGCGATCCAGGATGTCGTTCTGCAGGCGCGCCAGCAGCGTGGGCGCGGTCGAGGCTGCGAAGTGTTCCTCGAAGTCGTAGCCATCGAGCTCGCCGAGCAGGCGCAGGTTTTCGCGGCCGGGCCGTCCCCACAAACGCAAAGCCAGGTTCTCGGATGGATCTGATATGGGAACCCTGGGAGGGTTCGCTCCGCCCTTCGGCCCCCCACCCGCCTCCTCCACCCCGCTCGCTTCGCTCGGCCTCGCCACCCCTCCCGCGATGGTCCGCGGCGAGCAAAGCTCGCCGGCTCCCCACGCGAGCAGGCCAAAGGGATCGTCGAGCGTGTGGTCTGCTTGGGGCATTCTGGCCACGCGCCGACGCAGTTCGGCCGGGGTTTCCACGTCTTCCCAGAATTCGCGACAGGGATTCAGCGTGTACAGGTACACGTCGATATGGCGAGCCAGCACGCCGAGCATGCGATGGTAGGCCGACGCCACATACGAGGCGCCGAAGAGGTGCAAGGCGGGGCCCAGCTCGTCGGCGGGAAGCTTGCCCAGCGCCTCGGCGCGCGCCAGCAGCTCGTCGATGCGCAACCAGGCTACGCCCTCGGCTTGCGAGCGAAGCGCGATGCGACCGGCGGGGCCGAAGATGGCCAGCCAGAGCGCGCGCTGCCAAACTTCCGTCGCTGCGAACAAGTGGTCGTCGTCGAGGGTTGTGCCCGTCTCCCACCGCTTCACCATGTCGGCGCGCGAGGCTGCGTATTCCTCGAAGAGAGGACCCAGGCGGAAGGCGAGCTGGCAGCGTCGGCGGTCAACAGCATCGTGCGCTTCACCGCCCGCGCGAAGGTAGTCGCGCACCGGTGCCATCTCCGGCCGTTGGAGAAACCCGACGTCGTGAAAAAGCGCCAGCAGGTGGGCCTGGATCTGTTGCGCATCCACCACGCGGCCGTTGGGCAGGGCCTGCTCCGCCACATGGCCGAGCAGCTTGCGCAGAAACGTGACTTGCAAATTGGCCGCGATCCCGCACGCCCGCGCCACGCCCAGGCGCAGGTAGGTCTCCACGTTGCGGTTGGGCACCACCACCCGCACTGGCGCAAACGGCCCGGCGCTCTCCCGCTCGCGCTGCATGTTGCGCACGAACGCCTGCAAGAGCGCCTCGGTGCGGTTGGAGCAGCAAACGCGAATCATGGGAAGGCAGGATAACCCACAATTGGCCCAAGTCGCCGGCTGTGGGATACTTGGGTCATGTCGCTGCCCGCAATTGACCTCGATCGCCTGACCATGGATGAGCGTCTGGACCTTATTGAAAAGCTTTGGGACAGTCTTGGCGCGGAAGCGAGCATGATACCGTTGACCCCGTCCCAGCAGGAGGAACTGGATCGTCGACTCGATGCCCTGGATCGTGAAGGCGCAACCGGTTCGACGTGGGACGAAGCGATGGCGCGGATTCGCTCGTCCCGATGAGGCCCATCATCATACAACCGGCCGCCGAGGCCGACCTAGTGGCGGCCTGCGAGTGGTACAACGAAAAGCGGCGTGGGCTTGCTGACCGCTTCCTCGACGCAGCCACGGCGGCGGCTGGTTTCATCGCTGAGCATCCCGAGGCGTATCAAGTGCTTCACCGGGGTGCCCGGCGCGCGCCACTTCGCGGATTCCCGTATGGTCTGCTCTTTCGCGTCCACGCGGACGTGATCATTGTCATCGGAGTGTTTCACGCGAGGCGGGATCCAAAGGCTTGGCGACACCGGGTGGCGCGGGACGGTGGCTAGTGCCTCCAGTCAGAAGATCGGGCAGGTTTCGGTCGTTCAGGCGGGATGCATGGACCCCCAAACCGGTCCGGAATTGTGACTGGAGGCACTAGCTCAGGGCATCTCGACGGCTCCGATGTCCGGCTGCGCGTCCCGCTGTCGGCCGTAGATGTCGTAATTGTAATAGTCGGCAATCGGGTCGCCGCTCGGCTGCGTGCGCGTGCCCGCATTGATCGCTGGGCTGTCGGAGACGAGGACACCATCGAAATCCATGGGATTCAGGTACTGGTTCTCGGTCACCTCGATAGATCCCTGCACGGCCGTGCGTTCACAGCCCAGGCCCGACCCAGCCCCGGGACTGTAGATGCAGATGTTGTGATCGTATCGTGTCACGTTGCTGAGGGCGAGGCGGTATACGTCGTTGACGAAGATGTTGTTGTAGATCTGGACGTTGGTGTGGCCGATTCCCGACATCTCGACGGTGAAATCGTCGTCGATCATGGTGCGAAATCGGCTCTGGAAAGTCAGGCCGCCCGGAATGTAGATGACGCTGTTGTTGCGCAGGGTGAGCCCGTTGATCTGCTCGTCGTAGCTGTTGAAGGGATTGGCGCGCGCAGGCCCGAGGATGTTGTTCTCGACGATGATGTTCTGGCTCAGAGCATTGCTCTTGGAGTTGAACTGGATGGCGGCATTGTCGAGTTCGTAGAAGATGTTGCCGCGGATGGTAATGTTCTCGTTGCGGTCCTCGGGACCGTTGTTGAAGATGGGGTATAGTTGAATGCCATCGCCGTGGCGATTCCAGTCGAGGCCGGAGTCGTCGTCCACCCCATCGTCCATGTTGTGAATTCGGTTGCCTTCGACGAGCGCGGTCTTCACGCTGCAGATCTCCATCCCGTCCTGGGTGATGAGGTAGATGTGGTTGCGTCGTAGGGTCACGTTCTCGCTCCGTTGCACCTGAATGCCGATCCCTGTCTCGGTGATGTCGCATCCCTCGATGAGGAGGTAACTGGTGAAGGCGGCCTCGATGGCGGTCTTGTCGACGTCGTCTGCCGAGCCGGCCCAAGGCCCAACCCTGCGCACCTTGCAATCCAGGACATCGACGTGGCGCCAGCCGCTGACAACGATTCCATCGGTCGCCGTCAAACCGACAAATCGCAGGTAGAGGTCTGCATTCCCGGAGAAGGAGTTGCCGGCGGCCTGAAGCGTGATGCTGGTGAAGCGTGGCTCGGCCCCGGGCGCAGCCGCGATGGTCACCCAGTCGGTGAAGCCCGGGTTCGCCTGGTTCTCGAGGTAGGCCCCGTAGTCGCCGCTGCTGAGCAGCACCGCGTCCCCTGCCTGCAGTTGTGGCCGAATCCGGCCGATGGTCTTGAACGGCGCGCTCGCGCTGCCGGTGCCCGAGCTGTCGTCTCCGCTGACCGGATCGACATAGTAGATGTTGCCGGTGATTGCGTCGTGCGTGCAGCCGCCGGGCAGGCAGCGATCGATCGTCGAAGCGTTGCCGTCTTCGCAATCCGCCGCACTCGAGCAGTCGGGACAGTCCGGGTCGTTGTTCTTCGCGCAGCCAATCGGACAGATCCCATCCGCCGTGCCACTGCATCCGAGCGGCGCCCCAGTGTCAGCCCCCGTCTCGCTAGCGCTGCTGCTGGCCCCGTCGCTGACGGTGGCGTCCATGGGCGTGATTCCCCCGGTTTGCCCTTGCGAACAAGCAAGAAGGAGCACCGGCGTGAGCGCGAGAACAAGTCCTCGTGGTGTCATGGAGTCAGCCTTTCCGTTGAGAAACTGCGCGGGAGCGCCCCTGGAAGAGGTGAGCAGCAAACGCGAATCATGAGGGGCAGGATAACCCACCGGCTCACACCCTGAACAGCGACAGCTTCGTGTGACGAGCCACAAGGCGGAAGATTGCGTCTGCCGAAAGCAGGTCCGCGCCCAGGTCGAGCGCGCGCTGGGCGACGTGAGCATCGACCCTTGGCCGCCAGCGAGTTGCGCAAGCTTCCCACGCGAAACCAGTGCACGACGTCCGCCTGGCAAAGAGGAAGTGTCAGCGATATCAAACCCGCGTCAAGGACGTGCAGGGCCGTAGGCGCTGCTGCTTCCTGTCCGCACCCGGACGGATTGCGATTGGCCAAACGCGAATAGCCGGCATCGGGGCGTAGTGATATAAGACGCGATTAGCGGGGAGACGCAGACTAGATGGGACATCGAGAAAAGCAGGCTTGTTTCTGCTACGCTCGGGCGCAGCCGGCCGCGAAGGCTGCAAGTTGAGGATCGCGTGGATACGCCAAAAAGCTTCTCAGTCACGGCCATCATGGCCGCCTACAACGAGGAAGACATCATCGGGTTGTCTATCCAGCACCTCGTCGAGCAGGGTGTGTCGGTGTATCTCATCGATCGCGCTTCCACCGACGCGACGGTGGCGGAAGCCCAACGGTTTGCCGGCAAGGGCCTAATCGCGATCGAGCGCTTTCCCGACGAATCGGGCTTCCCCGCGCAAGACGCTCAACGGTCAACCTGGGGGCGCATCCTGGAGCGCAAGCAGAAGCTGGCCCAGGAATTGGACGGCGACTGGTTCATCCACCACGATGCCGACGAGTTCCGCGAGAGCCCGTGGCCGCACCTCGACCTGTGCCAGGCCATCCGGCGGGTGGAGGAAGCCGGCTACAACGCCATCGACTTCGCGACGTTCGGCTTTCCGCCCACCGACGACAACTACCGCAAGGGGGACGACCTGCGCGCAACCTTCCGGTATTGCGAGCCGGCCCGCCGTTTCGACCGGCTGCGCATCAACGCCTGGAAGAAATCGTCGGTGGATTTGCTTTCGTCCGGCGGGCACGAGGCCATCGTCCCGGAACGCCGTGTGTTTCCCATCCGCTTCCTGTTGCGCCACTACCCCATCCGCAACCAGGCTCAGGGCGAGCGCAAGATCCTGCAAGAACGCGAGCCGCGCCGGGATCCGGCCGAGCGCGAGCTTGGCTCGTATGCGCAGTACGACGGCATGGAGTCGGGCGCCAGCCTCATTCGCGACCCTGCCACCCTGACTGCCTACGATCCCGACGCCATTCGGCTGCAGCTTTTCTTGCGCCACCGGGGCGTGGAGGAACTGGAATCCGCGCTGGCGGTTTCCGAGCACGACCTCGACGTCGCGCAGAAGGAAGGGACGATCCGCTCGGAGGAAGCGGAGCGTTCGCGACGCGAGCAGGTCGCGGCCAGCCGCGAGACGGAGCAGGCGCGGGAGGAGCGAGATGCGCTGGCCCGCACCCTGGTCGAGGTCGAGGGGCAGCGCAGCGCGCTGGCCCGCCCGCTGGAGGCGGCCAAGTGGGAGCGGGACGAGCTGGATCGCACGCTCGACGAAGTTGAAGGGGAGCGCGACACCTTGGCCCGCACGCTGGAGGCGATCGAGAGGGAGCGCGACACCTTGGCTCGCGCGCTCGAGGAGGTTCGAGGGCAGCGCGACTCCCTGGCCCACACGCTGAGCGACGTTCAAGCGCAGCGCGACTCGCTGGCCGGCAGGTTGAGCGACGTTCAAGCACAGCGCGACTCGCTGGTCCGCACGCTGGAAGAAGTTGAAGCGCAGCGCGACTCGCTGGCCCGCACGCTGAGCGAGGTTCAAGCACAGCGCGACGCCCTGACTCACTCGAACAGCGAACTGGGGGCCGACCTGGCCCGGCTGCAGGCTCGCATCGACGAGCTGCTGTCATCCTGGAGCTGGCGCGCCACCGGACCGGCGCGGGAAGTCCTGCGCCGCCTGCGCGGCACCTGAGGGCGGCGGAGATTGGTGCCAGCGCGATCCTGCGCTGACCGATCGATTCACATGTCCTTGGGTTCCCGCAAGCCCAAGATGGCACCCGTGGGGTCGACGATGATGCTGAGCCGGCCCATCCCCTCGACTTCGGCCACGCCCTTCAGACTATCAGCAAAGTGCCTAGTGCGTGTATGATCAATACCTGTGCGAGGCCGAGTCTTGCGCCACGCGCGACGGCTTCAGCGAGAATGTTTTCCAGAAATGCAGTGAGGAGGACTCATGACCATCGGCGGCCTTCGAATCCAGTGGCATCGGGCGTTCTTCCTGTTCGCCGCGGTCATGCTCGCGGCATGCTCAAGCTCGTCACCTGCAAATGATAGTGGGCAGGCCGGGGGGGGAAACGGGGGCGCGGCTTCAACCGACTCGGGTGCAAGCACCGGTGGTATCAGCGCCGGCGGCACGAGCAATGGGGGCTCTACGACGAGCGCCGGTGGCACGACCGTCAGCCCCGGAGGCACGACCACGAGCGCGGGCGGCGCGACCAGCGCGGGCGGCACGACCAGTCCGGGCGGCGCGACCAGCGCGGGCGGCACGACCAGTCCGGGCGGCACGACCAGCGCGGGCGGCACGACCAGTCCGGACGGCACGACTAGTCCGGGCGGCACGACCAGCGCGGGCGGCACAGCGCGGACTGGCGGTTCCAGCGCAACCGGTGGAAGTTCGGGCGGCACAAAGCCTACTGGCGGTTCCACCGCGGCAGGTGGAAGCCCGCGAGGCACGACCGGCACGGGTGGCGCGACCAGCTCAGGTGGCACGACCAGCCGGGGTGGCACGACCGGCTCAGGCGGCGCCATAAGCTCGGGCGGCGCCACAAGCTCGGGTGGTGCCACGGGCAGCACCGTGTCGAGTTCCCCGAGCATCCAGCTTATCGGCAACAAGATCTACGACACCGCGGGCAACGCCATCATTGCGCGCGGACCGGAAGATGTCGCGGCGGGTGTGGACCAAACCCTCGACGTAGACCAAGTATCCGCAATGGGCGCCAACGCCATGCGCATGTTGTTCACGCTCGATGCCGCGAATGGAATGACCCCGGCTGGATTCGATACTCTCCTGGGTGAGGCCCTTACGCGTCACATGCTGGTTTGGGTGTCGCTCTTTACCTGGGATTCGGGCAACAATTACGTCATCAACAGCGCGCTGGGCGGGGGTAATTTCTATTCACTGAGCTCCCCCACGAGCACGGCTTGTTCTTCTGCCACGCCCGGGCCTTGCTATTTGGCAGTGTGGAGCCGCCAGTGGCTCAAAGACTTGATGAGCAAGTACCGAGGCAATGTCATCATCGACGCCGGCCAGGAGTTCATCAGCACGGAAGACGCCAGCACTGAAGCGGGGCGCGTCGCATGGGCGAACGCGGCCAAGACCAACATCCAGTTCTTTAGAACCCAAGGATATACCAATCCATTGGAAATCATGGCCAACTACCAGGGCCGCGACCTCTACGGGATCGTCGAGTACGGCAACGCCATTCGCGCGGCAGACACGGTGATTGTCAGCGGCAACCCGCAGACGATGTTCGGGTGGCAGGCGTATTGGGGAACCAGCGATGGATGGTATCCGTCTTGGCAGGGCGGCTTGCTGTTGGGTCACAGCGGCGTCGTCACAGGCGCGCAGGCCATTCATCAGTATGCCGTCACTCAGCCCTTTCCCATCGAGATCGGCCTCGATAACTACGGTGGCGACACCAACCTGGACTATCAGTCGGAAATGGACCAGGCCGCGGTGGATGGTATGAGCTGGCTATGGTGGTCGTGGAACAGCGGCAAAAAGACCGTCGACTGTCCGGTATCGGGTACCACGTGTCAGGCGTACGTGACAGGATCGCAGAATGGATTCATGGGCGCAAAGCCACTGACACGTTGAGGGTCACCGGTGGGGGCCACTGAACACATTCAGAGCGCGCATGTCGATGCCAGACACTTGTTGTGCGCACCATTCTTTCACATGGTGCCCCAGCAACCCACACCGCGGTCGATATCGCGAATGGCGCAACTGTAGCTGCCGCCTGCAGCAATGGCGGTGAACGTCCCCGCAGGAGGCGAAGACTGGCCGGAGTAATTGTCGCCCCAACAGGCAATGGTGCCGTCAGTGCGGATGCCGCAGTTATGGATGTGGCCCGCGGCCATAGCGGTGAACGTGCCTGCGGGAGGCGAGGCCGCGCCCTGGTAGTTGTCGCCCCAGCAGGCGACGGTGCCGTCAATGCGGATGCCACAGGTATGGCCATTGCCCGCAGCGACCGCGGTGAAGGTGCCCGCGCGAGGCGACGCCTCGCTATTGGAGTTGTCGCCCCAGCAGGCGACGGTACCCTCGGTGCGGATGCCGCAGGCGTGGAAAAAGGCTGCAGCAATGGTGGAGTACGTCCCCGCAAAAAGCGAGGACTGGCCGGCCCCGTCATGACCCCAGCAGGCGACGGCGCCGTCGGTGCGGATGGCGCAGCTATGGAAACCGCCCGCCATGGGGGCGCGCCTTTGCATCATCGGATCACCTTTCGGACCTATCCTACTCATTGATCACGGAGCGGGGATGAGAATTCCGGTCGAACCGGTGGAGCGGACGAAGCTCGTCGACCAGAGCATCGAATGATTTACCCTTGCACCTGATTGGTGCATTCTGCGTGGACATGCTTGGCTTGCCCCATCACCTCGTTCGCGTGGCGGGGAGCTTGCTCGAACCGCCGCGCCGGGAGCAGACCATCGCTGTCGCCATCGTCGCGGGGCTGGCCGTGCTGCTGGGGTGGCAGGCCACGTCGCCTTCGTGGTCCATGGGCATCAACTGGGACACGGCGGGATACGCCACTGACATCGGGCAGGCGTCGCCTTGGGCGAGCCCGCCGTGGAACTCGCACTACGGCGTTGGTCAGGTGTATTGGCTTGCCATGCACCTGGCCCCGCGCCTCGGCCTCACGGCGCTGGATGGACTGCGCCTGCTCAACGCGCTGGCGCTCGCGGTTTCGGCAGTGGTGCTCACCATATGCGCCCTCCACTTGCCGCTGCCACCGGTCCTGGCCGCACTGACAGGGGGATTGTACTTGGCGAGCTGGGGAACGCTGATCCTGGCCTTCACATGGGAAGACAATTTGCTAGTTCATCCAGCCGGGCTGGCGGCCTTGGCGATTTGCCTCTTTCACCTGGGTGCGTGGCGGGGACGCACCAGCCTCTACGCAGGCCTGTGTGTCGGGCTGTCGAGCCTGATGTCCTGGCAGGGAGCGGCCTATGCCCTTCCCGTAATGTACGCGGCTTGGTTGCTGGCAGGACGAGACCGTCGCTGGTGGAAGCGTGCGCGCGATGTGGCTCTGGTGCCCTTGGGGCTGGCGCTGGCCCGATGGCTGTGGCTATCCGTCTACTGGTTGACAGCTCATTCATTGTCCTACACAGGCCTGCTGCGGACTGCTTTCGAGAGCCCGGCGCCGAATTTCCTGCCCCAGCGATTGTCGCAATGGCTGGCGCTCTTGGCGAATCCGCGCGCAATCCTTACCCACATGGGCATCGGGGTTTGCCACGAACTGGGACCGAGTGTGCGCGATTCCATTGTGCTTGTTCCCTATTGGCCGTACCTGGGGGCAGCCCTGCTTTGCCTTGCGCTTCTGCCATGGGTGGTTGCCGTGGTCAGGTCTGGCAAAGACGATGGCGGTTGCTCCCACTTTGTCACAGCAGCCTTCTTTCTGATGACAATCACCGCTGCTATCTATCTCGACCTGCCGGTCGACAAGTACAAGCGCTACGACTATCTGCCGGCGTTCGTGAGCCTAGCCTTCGCTGTGATTGCTCACTACGCAATCAGGAACAGATCGCTGAAGAGAACGCGTATTCTCACCTGCCTTGCCCTGTCCATCTTGGTCGGGCAGGGCGTGGCAGCCTTTCGATGGAATCGGCAGTGGTACGCGAAGCTGCCAGCCACAACGCCCAAGGACTATGTTGGACACGGCAGTCAGACCTGGTTCGCCTATATGCGGGAGCTGAGTCACAAGGCGCCCGACGCATGCTCGTTCATATTCTCGTTCGACGAGGTCTTGCAGGCGCGCTATCAGCTCGAAATTACGGCTTCGCTGCTGTCCGAGTTGCGCCAGCCCAAGGTCATCGGCGCGCCTCCCAGCGCGCGCGAGTGGCCCCGTCGCCTGCCCTTGGCCGACGCCAAAGCAGTGGCGGCCAGTCTGCGCGCGTGTGAGTGGCTTTCGCCAGGAGCGAGAAGAGTCCTCGCCGCCAAGTAGTCGGGATCGGCCGGCGACGTCAGTGCCTCCGAGTCACCGTCCTGGCCCCCGTCGGGAAACGGGCCGCTGAATACCGTCGAAACAACGACCGAGAACGCGACAGCGCAAGTGCCTGCAAAAATCAAGATAGGATCACAACCCGGCTGAATCGTGGCAGCGATGGGAAGAAATTGTCAAGCAGCGGAGTCAAGCAGCGGAATAGACCCGCAGTTCCCCGTGCCCAGCCAGGTTTCTCCGTTGCGGTTGGGCCGCGGCGCGCGCAAGAATATGATTCGGTAGGAGTTGCATGATGCAGATCGAGAAAGGCGTCGACAAGATCGTCAAGACCATCCGGCTTATGATCCTGGACCAGCCGGGCTACCTGGGTCGCGTGGCCACCGCGGTCGGCAATGCCGGCGGCAACATCACGGANNCGCAGCTGCAGGAGGTGCTGGCCGAGATCGGCAAGGTCGATGGCGTGATCATCTCCGAGATCATCGACCCCGTTTTGGAGATGCACCGGGGCGGCAAGATCCGGGTCAAGAGCCGGGTTCCGCTCGACGGCCTGGCGACCCTGCGCAAGATCTACACGCCCGGTGTGGCCAAGGTGTGCAAGCTGATCGAGCAGACGCCCGAGCTGAAGTACGACTACACCTCGATCGGAAACACGGTGGCCATCGTCACCAATGGCACGGCCATCCTGGGCCTGGGCGACATCGGGCCGGTGGCCGGCATGCCGGTGATGGAGGGCAAGGCGGTGCTCTTCGATGCGCTGGTCGGCATCAACGGCGTGCCCATTCTGTTGGCGACCAAGGATATCGAAGAGATCATCCGCACCGTCGCGATCATCGCGCCCACCTTCGGCGCCATCAAGCTGGAGGACATCAAGGCGCCCGAGTGTTTCGAGATCGAGAGTCGCCTCGACGCCATGTTGGACATCCCGGTCATGCACGACGACCAGCATGGCACCGCCACGGTGGCCCTGGCCGCCTTGCTCAACGCCACCAAGTACGTGGGCAAGCCCTTCCGCAACGACTGCGTCGGCATGGTGGGGCTGGGCGCCGCCGGCATCGGCATCTCCAAGCTGCTGATTGCCTACGGCGTGAAGCGTATGGTGGGCACCGACATCAACCCGCACGCCATGGAGATTTTCGAGAAAGCCGGTGGCTCACCCATGTCGCTCGACGAGGTGATGAAGACCGCCGACATCGTGATCGGCGCAACCGGCGCGGCGGGCCTGCTCAAGCCCGCCATGGTTCGCAAGGGGCAGATCATCCTGGCGCTCTCCAATCCGCGGCCAGAGATCTCGCCCGAGGACGCGCGCGCGGCCGGCGCCGCCTTTGCCGCCGACGGACGCAGCGTGAACAACGGGCTGGCTTTTCCTGGGATCTTTCGCGGCGCCCTCGATGCCCGGGCACGATCGATCTGCAACCGCATGAAGATCGCCGCTGCGCGCACCATCGCGTCCTTTGCGGCCACCGGTGAGCTGGTGCCGTCGATGCTCAATCTGGACATGCACAAGGCAGTGGCCCAGGCCGTGGAACGCGCCGCCTTCGAGGCCGGCGTCGCACAAGCCCGCAGCCCCGACGTGCCCGAGTAGGGCGAGGCTCGGGCGGGCCCATAGTCGTGTATTCACCTGCGGTCGCCCCGTCGGACGTCAGATGAACAGCCAAACGCACGTCTTGCTCGCCGTCTTCGGCCTGTTCTTGGGCTGCACCAGCAACTCTGGTAGAGCGGGCAGTACCTCGTCTACACAGGCGCAAGGTGGAAACATCTCTGCGGGCGGGAGCGCGGCCACGGTTTCTTCTTCGTCATCAACTTCGCGCGGCACCAGCGGCGCTAGCGCAGGCGGTGGCGTTGCAATGGGAGGCACTGCAATCGGCGGCAGCGCGATCAGCGGCAGCACTGGTGGCGGTAGTGTCGCAAGTGGCACTTCGGGCGGCAGCATGGCAAGTGGCGGCGCTTCTGCTGCCACGACGTTTGCGGCAGGCGGCAGTGGCCCCGTAGGCACAGGTGGAATTTCGACAATGACCGGAGGTTCCAGCTCAGGCGGCGAAACGGGCGCCACTTCGGCGGCTGCGGGCGCAGGCACGGGCGGCATCGCAGCCGGCGGCGTTTCCACGGTCACTGGAGGCGTTAGTGGCGGCGCAGGGAGCGGCGGCGCCACGGCAACCTCCGTCGGCGGCCAGACGCGCGGCGGCACGGCGATCGGGGGGACAACGGCCGGCGGCACGGCGACCGGTGGTACAGCAACCGGCGGCAGCTCTTCCGGTGGCACGACCCCTGGCATCACCAAAGACAGCGAAGTCCTGTTGACCAACGCCGGGCTGATGATTGTGTCCTACGGTGGCTATCTAAATGGGGAGTCTTTTCAACAGGACGGAATTGTCAGTTACAGCGGCTATCAATACGCCGCGTTTTGGAACAGCAGCCGTCATGTGGTCATGGCCCGGCGGGCGTTGCCCAGCGGGGCCTGGTCGACTTTTGAATTCACGGACTACAGCCTGAGCGCTGACGATGCCCACAACACCGTCTCAATTGGCATCTGCCCTGGCGACGGCACGCTTCACCTTTCCTTTGATCACCACTCGAACAACCTGCACTACCGCAAGTCAGTTGCCGGAATTGTGACTAACCCAGCCACAGCGACATGGGCCGCCTCCAGTTTCTCGGCAACGACCAGCAATCTGGTGGGCAGCACCACGGTAGCTTTGGTGACATACCCGCGATTTGTCACCGAGCCCGACGGCAACAAGATGCTGTTCGAGGCACGCATCGGCACCAGCGGCAGCGGCGACGAGTATCTGTGGGAGTACGACGGCGCCACCCATGCCTGGACTTCCCTCGGCATGTACGTCTACGGCACCGGGGACAGTATCAACGCCTATCCACACGGTTTGTCCTACACCAGGGGAGGCGCCCGTCTGCACATGTCCTGGTGTTGGCGAGAAACGCCCGACGCGTCCACCAACCACGACCTGCTCTACATCTACAGTGATGACCACGGTCGGACCTGGAAGAACAATGCCGGTGCCACGGTTGCCAGCACGGGGTCGTCCTACGTGACCAAGAATTCGTCCGGCATCAGGGTTTGGACCATCAACCAGAACCGCGGGCTCATCAACCAGGAGCACATGGTCGTGGACAGCACGGGAAGGGTCCATGTGCTGCTCTCTCACATGCCCGACGCGCAAGCTGACGATGCCAATTTCACCAGCGCGCGAACCAAGAGCCAGTTTATCGACTATTGGCGAAATGCCTCCGGCACATGGGTCAGGAGCGCCATGGGCTTGCCGGTGGTCGCGAGCTTTCGCGGCAAGCTGGCCATCTCCTCCAGCAACAACGTCTACGCGATCTTGCCTGACCTGCGAATCGCCGCCGCATCGGCCGCGTCCAGCTTCGCCACTTGGACGGTCCTCGACAGTGCCGATTCGGGCAGGTTCTTTTCCGATCCGCTCATCGACACGGCCCGGTTGCTGACCGAAGACAAACTTACAGTCTTCTACCCGCAGAAGAACTCGTCGAATATCACGGTGCTCGACTACGCGCTGAAATAGCGGCTACTTCTTCTGGTAAGTGCCGACCAACTCGGCCTGCGCCAGCACATGCCCATGCATGGCCTTCTCGACTTGCGCTTTGGTCGGCCGTTTGAGATCCGGCAGCATGGTGTCGAGCGCGTACAGCTTGAAGAAATAGCGGTGGCGGCCGATGGGCGGACAGGGGCCGCGCCAACCCGTGCGCTTCCAGTCGTTGAGACCGTCGAGTGCGCCGGCGGGCAGAGGGCCCCCGGCCACCAAGGCACGCGCAGAAGCGGGCAGGTTGTAGACCACCCAGTGCACCCACGTCATTCTGGGCGCGGCGGGATCAGGCGCGTCTGGATCGTCGACAATCACGACGAAACTCTTGCTCGCCGTCGGCACGTCGGTCCACGCCAGCCCCGGCGCACGATCTGGCCCTTCACAGGTGTGAACCGTGGGGATTTCCCCATTGGCAGAAAAATCGGACGAAGTCATATGCATGGCACGACCTCCCGGAGCGGCACCCGCTGCAAACACCAAGAACACCGAAGCGAGAACGGAGAACCACAGCTTCATTGTCAGTCAACTCCCCAAACAAGAATACCGCAACCACGGCGAGAATCATCCCGAGATCAGCTGCGGACGAGTTAGCTTTGATTCACCACAGAGAGCACAGAGGCCACAGAGACCGATCGGAAAGAGGAAAGGGTCGGCTCAGGTCCGATCCGAACCCCTTCTTCCTTTCCGACCTCTGTGTTCTCTGTGCTCTCTGTGGTGAAAAAATCCTACTTCCCCCGCAGTTTCTCCAACCCCGCGAACGGGTTGTTGAAGGGCTTCTTGGGCTGGGGCGGCGGTACCGGCGTGCGCGGGCCTTGCGGTCGGCCGCCGCCGCGGCGATCGTCCCTCGGGCCGCCGCCCTGCTCGCTTGGCCCGCGCGCCACCTCGGCGCCTGATTTCATGGACAGGGCGATCTGCTGTTTGTCCAGCTTGACCTCGATCACGCGCACGCTGACCCGATCTCCAGCGCTCACCACATCGCGCGGGTCTTTCACGAAGCGGTCAGCGAGTTGCGAGATGTGCACCAAGCCGTCCTGGTGCACGCCGATGTCGACAAAGGCGCCAAAGTTGGTGACGTTGGTGACGATGCCAGGGCAGAACATGCCGGGTTGTAGATCGTCGAGGGTGTGGATGTCTTGGCGGTAGGAAAAGGGCGCGAAGCCTTCGCGTGGGTCGCGGCCCGGCTTCTCCAGCTCGGCGATGACGTCGGCGAAGGTGAAGGTACCCAGCTCCTTTTCCAGCTCGCGTGCTTGCTTGACCAACTTGACCCCTGCGCCCAGCAGACCGGCCACTGGAACGTGTAGCTGGCCTGCCAGCTTTTCCAGCACCGCATAGCGCTCGGGGTGGACGCCGGTGTTGTCGAGCGGATTCTCGCCTTCGGGAATGCGCAGAAAGCCCGCAGCCTGCTCGAAGACCTTTGCGGAAAAGCGCGGCACTTCCAGCAAGGCGGTGCGCGAGCGAAAAAGGCCCTTCTTCCCGCGGTATTCGACGATGGCCTTGGCCAGGCCCGGGCCGATTCCCGACACATGGCCAAGCAAATGATACGAGGCCGTGTTCAGGTTGACGCCCACCTGGTTCACGCAAGAATCCACCACCACATCCAGACTCTTCTTGAGCGCGGCGGGCGAGACATCGTGCTGATACTGGCCCACACCGATGCTCTTGGGATCGACCTTCACAAGCTCGGCCAGGGGATCTTGCAGCCGGCGCGCGATGGAAATGGCGCCGCGGACCGTGAGGTCGAGATCGGGGAATTCCTCGCGGGCCACGTCGCTGGCGCTGTAGACGCTGGCGCCCGATTCGCTCACCATGACCACGGGCGCGCGCAGGCCAGCCTCGTCGAGCACCTTGCGCACAAAGGTTTCGGTCTCGCGGCCCGCAGTGCCGTTGCCCACTGCCACCGCGCGGATGCCGCCTTCCTTGACCAGCTTGGCCAAAATACCGCCGGCCGTGATCAGCCCCGACGATGTTTCAAGGTGCATGACCGTGCCGCCCAGGTATTTGCCCGAATCGTCCACCACGGCCAGCTTGCAGCCCGTGCGCAGTCCGGGATCCACGCCCAGAACAGCTTTGGGCCCAAAGGGTGCGGACAGGAGCAGCTTGCGCACGTTCTCGGCGAACACCTTGATGGCCGCCTCGTCGGCGATCTCGCGCAGGGACTTGTGCACCTCGTTCTCGATGGCCGGGATCACGTGCACGCGCAGGGCAAAGCGCGCCGCCTTTTTCAACAGCGGCGCGCCCGCAAAATCAGGCTTGCTGCACGCGGCGGCTTCGAAGCCGTGCAGCAGCTCCTCGACCAGTGGATCGGCCGGGCCACTGGCGCGCGGCTTGCTCGGCTCAGCAGGCTCGGCTGGCGTGGGTCCGCCCAGGGTCATGACCAGCTCCTCTTCCATCCAGCCCCGCCGCATGGCCAGGTAGCGGTGCGAGTTCTCCGGCTTCATCAGGTTGCGCACCGGTTCCTCGAAGCTGAAGTAATTCTCGAACTTGCTGGCCGGCTTGGCTTTCTCGCCCTGGCGAGTCTTGGCAAACCCGTCGTCGAAGTAGCGCGTGCGCACCGTGCTGCGCAGACCGGCGTCCTCAGACAGGCGCTCGACCAGGATCTCGACCGCGCCGTTCAAGGCCGCGTCCACGTCGGGCACGCCCTTTTCCGGATCGCAGAACGCACTGGCGTGGCCGTCGGGCGTTTCCCCATGCGCGGGCGCGATGACGCCGTGGCCGCAATCCCACAGCCAGTCGGCCAGCGGCTGCAGACCCGCCTCGCGCGCGATCACCGCCTTGGTCTTGCGCTTCTGCTTGTAGGGCAGATACAGATCCTCCAGTGCCGTCATGTCGAAGGTGCCCAGGATCTTGTCGCGCAACTCAGGCGTCAGCTTGCCCTGGCGCTCGATCTCCTCGACGATGAAAGCCTGTCGCTTGACCAGGCTGTCCCACGACTCCTTGCCATCGATGACCGCGCGAATCGCGACTTCGTCCAGCGCGCCGGTCTGTTCCTTGCGATAGCGCGCGATGAACGGCACCGTGGCCCCGCCCTCGGCCAGACGGAGCACGGACGTTGCGCCAGCGATAGGAATCTGGGGATGGCGCGCGGCGAACCAAGCCTCGAAGGTCATTTGCACGGCCCGACGAGGCTAGCGAAAATTCTGCTGCGAGAAAGGTCTAATTTTCGGCATCGTGAGGCAGGCTGGGCGACATCCGCGGCTGGGCACCTACGCGCTACCCAGCTTTGCGAGGCGCTGTACCCACGCGCCGAAATGCGGACAGGCGGCAACGAGACGGTCCAGTCCAATGTTCCCAGCCGCATCGATTCCGGCTACCACTTTGTTGTTCGCATAGGCCGGAAGGTGCTTGCTGATGCGACCTGACGGTCGGGTTTCCTCGCCCTCGTTGATGTGCTCGGCCGGGCGAGCGGTGTCCGCGATCTCACGCGCGAGATCGTCCACCGCCTTAGCCTGCTCGATGAACATGTTTCTTAGGGCCGTGGGATCCACCAGAAGCAATGATTCGAACTCGTGCAGCTGGAGGTAGGGTATGAAACGCTCGAATCCTATGTCTTGTCCCAGCGCTGCCTCAAGGCTCGCGACCTTCGCTTCCGGATCGGTCAAGCAGCGCGCCTGGGCATAGCCTGGGAAATCGCGCACCTTCTCCAGCCCGTACAGGTCGAACATGGTCGTAAACCAGAAATCCCGGTGCCGGCCTTCCTGTTTGATCCAGTCCGTAATGTCCCGTTTCCACGTCAAGTAGCTGTCGCCGCCGCCCTGGCCTTCGCGCACTCCACTGCGTTTCCCCTTGGTGATGACCGGGCTTGCGCAGGCGAAGACATTTCGCATCCCAAGGTGCGGCGCGAGAATTTGGGTCACAAAACGCGCCTCGGTCCGCCCTTCGACGATCACCCGCAGCGTCGTCATGCTGGTTGCCCACCGATGATGTTCTTCTCCCAAAGTTCGCCCAGTGAGTAGTCTTTCAGCCAAGTGGCGAGTTCCTGCTCGCTCTTACGTGTGAAGATCGATTCGCGACCTTTCCGCTCCGCGACGACCACGTGGTCGGCCTCGAACTCGTTCAGCAGGGTAACGGATTGGGTGGCCAAGAGGATCTGCGTGCTCTCGGCAGCGGCCTTGATTAGGCTGGCGATGGTGGCGATCGCGTGGGGATGGAGTCCCAGTTCGGGCTCGTCTAGAATCAGAACTCCGGGGAGGTCAGGGGCTGGCTGCAGGAGCAAGGCCACCAAGGCGAAAAAACGCAGCATGCCGTCGGAGGCCTGGTGTGCCGAGAAGACGCGGTCGGTGCCCTTCTCGTGCCAATCGAGCAAGACATCGCCGTTCGAGGGCTGGAGCACGAAATCCGCGAAGAAGGGAAGGCTTTGGCGGATGGTTCGAACGATGCGCGCGTAGTAGGGGGGCTGGTCGGAGCGGAGACGAAGCAGGAACGGTGC
>PMLB01000357.1 GCA_003158735.1 Myxococcales bacterium
CGGGATACCCCGCCGGGGCTTCTTGCTATCGGCCTCCACTGCTTTCATGGTCCGGCCCGGTCTCCGTCTCCGCCCCGGCCCCCTGCTTTGAATCCTTCCTACTTCCTGTTGACTGCGCGCCGCGGGCTGTAGACTCTCCCCCTTCGTGGACACCAACTACTTCGAAGTCGTGGTGTGCGGCCCGGACCTGGCCGGGCTGATCGCGGCGGCCTTGCTCAGCCGCCGCGGGCAGCGCGTGCTCTTGTGCGGGCACGACCGCCAGCCCGCCACCTTCCAGGCTGGCCCCTACACGCTGGTGCGCGAGCCTGGGCTTCTGCCACCGCCTGACGCCGAACCGGTAGCGCGCGTGATGCGCGAGCTTGGCCACGCGCAGGTGATTCGTAGGCGTGCACCCGCCTTGCAGCCCGGTCTGCAGATCATCTTCCCTCAGCACCGCATCGCCTTCGGCAGCGATCCCGAGGCCAATTCCGCCGAGCTGCGCCGCGAATTCCCCTCCGAGTGCGCCGTGCTGGAAGAGACCCTGGCGCGCTTGCGCAACAGCAGCGCCGCGCTGGATCCTCTGCTGGGTTCCGACATCACGCTGCCCCCCGAGGGTTTCTGGGAAAGACGTGACGTGGGCCGCATCCAAAGCCAACTGCCTCCTCTTGATTCCGATTGGCTGGCCGCCCTGCCGCCCTGTCATCCCATGCGCGCCGGGCTGGCCGCGCTGGCCGCCTTGACCAGCGGGTTCTCGCCGGGAGACATCACCGCCATGACCCAGGCGCGCGCCTTTGATGGAGCCCGGCGCGGGGTCTTCCGGCTGGGCGGCGGCGGGGATCTGCGCGCTCTCTTCACTGAAAAGTTGGAAAGTTTCTCGGGCGAGGTGCGCGAGCGACTGGTACCCCATGAGCTGGTGTGGAAGCGCGGCAATGTCGCGGGCCTGCGCGCGCGGCCGCGCGGCGAGACCATCGGGCTGGGCCGGCTCATCTGGGCCGGCTCAGCCGCGTCGCTGCTGGCCCTGTGCGGAGACGCGGCTCCACGGCGTCTGCGCGAAACCGCGGCGGCCATCCGCCCGGCCTGTTTTCGCTACACACTGTGCCTGCTGCTTCGTCCCGAGGCCTTGCCCGAGGGCATGGGCCCGCGGGTCCTCTCGGTGCGCGATCCGGAAAAACCCATCCTGGAAGACAACGCCCTTCACATCACCATGGGAGCCCCCCTGCCCCGCCAGCCCAACCGCGTCCCGGTCTGGGTCGAATGCCTGGTTCCAGCCAGCGCCGCCGAGAGCCTGGGCTACCTGGCCGTGATCCGAGCCCGCGTGCGCGAGGAGCTGGCCCGTCTGCTCCCGTTCTACGACCGCCACCTGTGGGTGCTGGCTTCGCCCCACGATGGGCTGCCGCCCGAGCTGGGCGCCGAGGCGACGGGAGAGAAGCCGGCGGCGCTTGACCCGGTGCCACCCACGCCCATGGCGCCGGCACTGAGTTGTGATCTGCCTCGCATGCTGGGCGTCGGGGCTGCACCACTTGCCACAGGGATCAGCAACATTTACCTGGCGAGCGCCGAGAATCTTCCCGGGCTCGGTCGCGAAGGTGACTTCGTTTCAGCCTGGGGTGCGGCCCGGCTGATCGCGCAGCCTGGTCACCGGCCAGGGGCGCAGCGACGTGAGATTCTCATCGAGGATTCATAGGCGTCTCCCTCGGGCTCGACCCCCGGTGGATACAGAAATCGGCCAGCAGCGCGGCGTTCTCCGATGACATTTCGGTGAAGCGCACGCCGGTACGACGGAAAGGCCCGGAGGGCCGATCCGTGATCACGAGGCCGCCGACGCTGATGCGTGTGCCGGCGCCTGGCAAGTCGAAGATGAGGGTCAGCGGCGTGTGCGGCAACACCGGTACGTCGCGCGGACGTCGCAACGTGATCCCAGAAGGTGCAATGTCCTCGGCTTGGCCGAGCTGCAGGCACGAACCGATCAGGTTGCGAACTGCGAACACGGCCCGGACGCGGCCGTCATGGCGGCGATCCCGTTCGGCATGTCGACGCTCAAGCAGCATGCTCGGATGCTAGAGGCGCTATTCGCAACCGCCAAATAATCCTTCTCGCACTGCGGCATCAAGGCGTCCGTGGCCCTTTCGTCGAATCCTTCCGCTTTTTGGGGACTCGTGTTAACAACAAATGTCCAATTTCGCGGCCTTAAACAAGGGAGAGCACATGAAACGGTTGTCAGTTGTTGCCATCAGTCTGTTTTCCTTGATTGCACTGAGCGGAGTCGCGCGGGCCGATGTTCCAGCCAAGCAGGAGGGCCGAGTCTGGTACGACCAGAATCTCACATTGGCATTCACGCCCCAGTGGAGCTTCACGGTCATGCCCGGTATGCGTTTCGAGTATGCACGTTCGCGCGAAGACGTTGCAGGTGTCCAGTTCCTCGAGTTCTTCATCGGCCCGAATTTCACCTACAAACTGGGCAACCTGACCCTCAAGGGATCGCTCTGGTACTACTACATGGGCTACCCGACGCGCGGCCGGCAGGCATTGGTGGCGCCTGACTACACGGCCCTCGGCTGCACCGCCAGACCGTATACTGCGCTGGGTGCGCCCGATCCCACGAACTGCCTCTCGACCTACAGCTTTTCGCATAATCTCGAGATCATTCCAGCGGTTGAGTACCGATTGGGCCGCTGGTCATTCTATGACCGCATCATCTTTCACAACACTTTCTACGCCGACACCTACAACGCCGATATCGTTCCAACCAAGACCTCGACTCTCAACCTGGACGTCGGCTCGCAGCGCGCGGGTTGGGGTACGGTGCTGCGCGAAATGCTGCAGGCCCGCTACGCGGTCAACGACAGACTCGGCATCCTGCTCGCCGACGAAGTGTTCTTCGGCATCGCCGAGGACAGTGACACCAGCAAGATCCCCAACGGAGCCGGCTACAAGCCCGCCGGCTACTGGAAGGATGGGTTCCGACAGAATCGCGTCTACGCGGGCATTGACTTCAAAGTCACGCCTGCCCTGACTGTCACGCCAATGTACATGCTCGAGGTCGACGCCAGTCCCACGAGTTCAAGCGACGTCTCGGACGTGTCCCACAACCTCTTCATCATCGCCACCTACGTCGCCAAGATGTATGAGGACAAGAAGTAGCACCAGCTTTCGCCAGCAAGGCCTGAATCTGCCGCGCGCGGGTTCAGGCCTTTCGTTTGTCCAGAACGCGCGGGCCGGATTCGACTGACTTGCGTTCCACCAGTTTCACGTTGATTGACAGACCCAGCTCCGACGACAACCGCCGCTCGATGGCGGCCAGGCGCTCGTGCTGTTTACGAAGCTCGTCAAAGGCGCCTGATTCGCTGGGTGCGATGAGCACGCTCACTTCATCCAGTGGGCCCGGTCGTTCCACCACCACCTGGTGCGGCGGCACCTGACCCTCGATCTCGCCCAGCAACGCCGCGATCTGCGAGGGAGACACCTTGGTCCCGCGAATGATCAACACGTCGTCACTGCGACCGGCGACGCGCGCCATGCGCATGGTCCTGCGGCCGCACGGGCATGGCTCGGCCAACAAGCTGGTCAAATCGCGGGTGCGAAAACGAATGACCGGGAAGGCTTCCTTGGTCAAGGTGGTGATGACCAGCTCGCCGGTTTCACCGATGGGCAGGGGTTTCAGCGTGTGTGGATCGACCACCTCGACCAGAAAGTGGTCCTCATTGATGTGCAGCCCCTTGCGCTCCATGCACTCACTGGCCACACCCGGCCCAATCACCTCGGACACACCGTAATTGTCCGTGGCCACAATGTGCAGCTTGTCCTGAATTTCCTGTCGCATGGCTTCGGACCAGGGCTCGCCACCAAACAAGCCGTACTTCAGTGACAGGACGCCCGGATTGATGCCTTGTTTGTGGATAGTGTCGCCAATCAGCAAGGCGTAGCTGGGCGTGCATACCAGCGCGGTGGTCTTGAAATCGCGCATAATCTTGATTTGGCGGGCGGTGTTGCCCGTGGATGTGGGAATGACTGAAGCCCCGATGCGCTCGGCGCCATAGTGGATACCGAAGCCGCCGGTCGACAGGTCGTAGCCGTAGGCGATCTGCACCACGTCGTCCTTGCTTACGCCCCCGGCGCACAGCACGCGCGCCACCAGATTCGACCAGGTCTTGATGTCGTTGCGCGTGTACCCCACCACCGTGGACATGCAGGCCGAGGCGTGAATGCGCACCACATCGCGCAGGGGAACGGCGAACAGTCCATAGGGATAGTTCTCCTGCAAATCGGCCTTGCTGGTGAAGGGCAAGCGGGGCACATCGTCGAGGCTGCGAAACTCGTCTGGGTCGACTTGGCAGGCGTCGAACTGCTTTCGATAGAAGGGCACGTGCATGTAGACGCGCGCCAGGACCGCCTGGAGCTGTTCGAGCTGCAACTGGCGCAGCTCGTCCCTTTGCATGCATTCCTTTTCAGGCTCCCAGACCATGATTATCTCCTCATGCCATCGAGTTCGGTTTCTGAGTCCAAATCGCGCCCCAGATAGGCGCGTTGCACGTCTCGGTTGGCCAGCAAGTCTTCTGCGTTCTCTTCCAGTAGGATGCGTCCGTTCTCCAGCACGTAACCGCGGTTGGCGGTGCGCAGAGCGGCCTTGGCGTTCTGTTCGACCAGCAGCACGGTGTGGCCCTCACTGCCCAGGCGACGGATGATGGCGAAGATGTCCTTCACCACCAGCGGCGCCAGCCCCATCGACGGTTCATCCATCATGATCAACTGAGGCCGCGCCATCAACGCGCGTGCGATGGCCAACATCTGCTGCTCGCCGCCCGAGAGCGTCCCGGCCAATTGCGAGGCGCGCTCTTTCAGGCGGGGGAACAAGTCGAAAACCCGGCCCAGATCCTGTTGCACCTCATGCGCGTGACCGCGGCGGATCTGCACGTAGGCGCCGATCTGCAGGTTCTCGCTCACGGTCATGGGCGCAAACACCTGGCGGCCCTCGGGCACGAGAGCGCAGCCCAAGGCCGCGATGGCCTCGGGGGCGTGCCGGCCGATATCCTGCCTGTCGAACAGGATCTCGCCGGCCTGCGCGCGCAGCAGGCCGGCAATGGTCTGCAGCAGGGTGGTCTTGCCGGCGCCGTTGGCCCCGATGATGGTCACGATCTCCCCGGGCGACACGTGGATCGACACCCGGTGCAGGACCCTGAGGTTGCCGTAGCCGGCTTCCAGACTGCGGATCCTAAGCATCGTCAGCTCCCAGATAGACCTTGATCACCTCGGGGTGCTTCTGAATGGCGAGAGGCTTGTCGTCGGCGATCTTCTCGCCGTAGCTCAGCACCACGATTTCGTCCGAGATGTTCATCACCAGGGTCATGTCATGCTCGACCAGCAGCACGGTGACCCCGCTGTCGCGGATGCGCGCGATCAGCTTGGCCATCTCGCTGGTCTCGCGCATGTTGAGCCCGGCGGCCGGTTCGTCGAGCAGCAGCAGCTTGGGCTCGCAGGCCAGCGCCCGGCCCAGCTCGATGATGCGCTGCTGGCCGTAGGCCAAGCTGGTCGCCTCGGCCTCAGCTAGCTCTTCCACCCCGAGAAAACGCATAGTCGCCAGCGCCTTTTCGCGCACCACCCGTTGCTCACGCCGCGTCCAGGGCAGGCCGAGCATGCTGCTGAGAAACCCGGCCCGGCTGTGCACGTGGCGCCCGACTGCGATGTTCTCCAGGGCGCTCATCTTGGGAAACAGGCGAATGTGCTGAAACGTCCGCGCCATGCCCGCGGCCGCCAGCTCATGCGGTTTGCAGCCGTCCGTCTTGTGGCCGTCGAAAAACACCTGCCCTGAGTCGGGCGACAGTTCGCCGAAGATAAGGTTGAACAGGGTGGTCTTGCCCGCGCCATTGGGACCGATGAGCGCCTTGATGCTGCCGGCCGCGACCGTGAAACTGACGTTGCCCACGGCCTGCAGGCCGCCGAAGCGCTTGCACAGATGCTTGACCTCGAGCAGGCTCATGGCGCCCGTCCCCACAGGCGGCGCAGCCCCGGCAAACGCCGCACCAGTTCTACGCGCAGAAGTCCGTCAGGCGCAAAGAGCATGATGGCCAGGAGAATCAGGCCGAAAACCGCATCGTCGTAGGATCCGAAGGAACCGCGCAAAGAGAGAAAATTGAGCAGTACGCCCATGATCAGGGCGCCCCACAGGTTGGCCATGCCGCCGACGGCGACGATGGCCACGTAGCGCACGGACTTCATGATCGAGGCCTCGGAAGGGCCGATGCCGCCGTTGTAGTGGGTAAGAAACACGCCGCCCAAGGCCGCCAGCGCAGCGCTCAGTACGAACATCTGCAACTTGTAACGGGCGGTGTCCACACCCATAGCGTTGGCCGCATCCTCGGCGCCGTGAATCGCGCGCAGGGCGCGGCCCACGCGCGAATGGATGAGATTGGTGAGCAACGCCATTGCCCCCAGCACCAGGCCCCATGCCAGGTAGTAGTTCTGCGTGCGCAGGGCGGACTTTCCCGTCACGGCCAGGCCCGCAAAAAGCGGAAACGCAGGAATGTCCGAGATGCCGTCGGCCGCCCCCACCAAGCTGCTGCCCAGCACCACCTTGTACACGATGGTGCCAAAACCCAGGGTGGCCATGGCCAGGTAGTGGCCCCTGAGTTTCAAAACCGGTTTGCCCACCAGATAGGCGATGGCCACGGTCACCAGCAGCGCGATCACGCAGGCTGCCCCAGGCCGCACCACCAGAAGATCGCCACCGTATAGATCCTGGCCCGCGACGAGAAGACCGGTCGCCCGCAACAAGGAGACCAAGGTGTCGCTGCTTCGCGAATGCAGGTTGTAGGTGGTGAGCAGGCCCGAGGTGTAGCCGCCGATGGCGAAGAATCCGGCGTGGCCCAGCGAGATCTGGCCGGTGTAGCCCATCAACAAGGTAAGGCCCACGATGACCAACGAGTAGTACCCAGCCATGGTGAGTTGAGTCAGGTACTGGGGCTTGCCCGCTGCCGCGGCCAGCACGTGCACCGCGATGACCGCCAAGGCCATGACCAACAGAGGCAGGTTGCGCCGACGTGCCATCAGTATTCCTTTAGGCGTGCGGCCTCGGCATTGCCGAACAACCCGGACGGCCGCACAAAAAGAATGAGCAAGAGGATGGTGATGGCGATGACGTCCTTGTAGGCAGCGGGCATGACCCAGATAGAGAACGATTCCAGGGTACCGAGCAGAAGTCCGGCAGCGATGGCGGCCATGCTGTTGCCCAGTCCGCCCAGGATGGCCACGGTGAATCCTTTCAAGGCCAGGCTGGTGCCGCTGTCGTACTGCACGTAGGTGATGGGCGAGATCACACAGCCGGCCAGGGCGCCGATCCCCGCGCTCAGCACGAAGGACA
>PMLB01000276.1:0-3937 GCA_003158735.1 Myxococcales bacterium
GCGGCGAGCGGGTGGTCGCGCCGGATCATCATGGGGTGCACGCGCAGCTCGACGCTCTTCTCGTCGTGTTCGATGCCGATGGCGAGCAGTTTGATGACGTAGCCGTATTCCTTGGCCAACTCGATGTCGCGCGCCGTGACACCGCGGATGCCCTCGGTGAAGATCTCGCGGTAGTCGACTGCGGTGTTGAAGGCCAGGGCGGCCAGGATGGCCAGCTTGTAAGTGGCGTCGTGGCCGTCCACGTCGGCGGTGGGATCCGCCTCGGCATAGCCCAGCTCTTGCGCTTCTCGCAGCACGGCTGCGAACTCGGCCCCCTCGCGATGCATCTTGGTCAGGATGAAGTTGGTGGTGCCGTTGACGATGCCGTACAGGCGTTCGAAGCGGTTGACAGCCAGCGACTGGCCCAAAGCATTGATGACAGGAATACCTCCGCACGACGAGGCCTCGAAGTGCAGAGTCACGTTGTGTTTTCGCGCCAGTGCAAGCAGTTCAGGCCCTTTCTTGGCGATTAGTTCCTTGTTGGCAGTGACCACGTGCTTGCCCGCGGTCAGCGCCGCCTCCACAAGGGAGTAGGCCGCCTTGACCCCGCCGATGACCTCGACCACCACGCGGATCGCAGGGTCATCCAGGATTTCCTGCGCGTTTTCGGTAAGCCGCTCGGCTGCCAGACCGGTGGACTTGCGCTTGGCTGGGTCGATGTCCGCCGCTTTGCATAACTCGACCGCCACGCCGGTCTTGCGGCGCAGGTTCTCCGCCTCCTCGACGAGGAGCTTCACGACACCGCCCCCTACGGTGCCACAGCCGATGACCCCCACTCCAAACTTGCCGGTCGCCATGCCTAGTTCTCCTGAAATGTTGCCGTGCTTTGGTGTTTGGTCGGGACAACGCCCGCGGCTAACACCTAGCGCTCTTTCCGTCGGAGTTCAACGGTTTGCCAATGTCCTGGAATTCGGCGTGGGCGGGGAACGGTGCGGTGTGGGTGACAGGGACGGTGGCGGTGACGGTGACAGTGACAGTGACAGAGACAGAGACAGTGGCGGTGGGCCCGGGCCTTTGGCGGCCCGGGCCAGGACGGAGTCAGGGATGGGTCAGGCGCCAGAGAATCGCGAGGATGGAATCGAGCAGGGCCAGGGCGGGTGTGACGGTGGCTTGGTCTACGTCACCCCAAGCCATGGCCACGGCCAGATGTGAGCGGACTTCCCCGGCAGAGCCGGCGGCGATTCGGTAGTGATGAAGACGATCCTGGCCCGCGCGCCGGGCGCCTTCAGCGATGTTGCCCGGCACCGAGGAGCCGGCGCGTTTGAGCTGCAGGGCCAGATCCCTGTCGTGAAGACGAATGCGCTCGACCGCCGGCCGGAGCGCGTGGACCATCTGCAGAGCCATTTCGTAGACCTCGAAGCGTTTCATCAGGACCTCCTTTGTCGCGGCCTCAAGCAGGCCGCCGTGCGCGTGTGACGGTCCCCTTTCCCGGCGCAAGGACGAAACGACAAGGTCAGCGCGAAACCATCGCGGCCGGTGGCGTGAGTCTTCCATAATGGAGAGGCCCGCCCGGCTTCGCTGTCCTTCGCAGCAACATGTGCGACCCGCTCTCGGAGTTCTGCCGTTCCCTCGGAGAACTTCGCGGGACGCCGAGAGCCGTGTGAACATCTTGAGCGTCAACTGTCACGCCTACCTTTTCACCCTTGACGACTCGCTTGTACCCCACGAAGCTCGGCACCAGTCGTTCCCAGAACGTGATTGGTTGCTCGGCGACGTCTCATGACCAAGTGGCTCGATTTCTACCGGCCGTACTTCCCGTCGGAGTCGGAGGCTCGGCTGTTCATTGGCGACTGCGAGAAGTCCAGCGACGCGGCTGCCATGTTGATAATGCACCAAGCCGCCCGCCTTGTGACCATTTCCAAGAAGATGGCCGAGATTCAACCCGGGCGCGACGCTCTGGAGCTGTTGTTCTTGCTCATCTGTGCGGAAAACGTCTCAAAGCTGCACGACGATTTTCACGACGAGGGGAAGTCGCGACACTACGTTCAAACGTTTTTCTCGCAGTTTCTCTCCAATTCCGAGAAGGCGCAGATCGAAGAGAAGTTCCTGACCCTCGATCTCGGTCTCATGAATCTGGGACAGATCATCGACGTGCTCTATGATACGCGATGCGATGTTGTCCACGAGGGAAAGTACTGGGGCTTTTCATTCAGTTCGTATGGGGTATCGACCGCGACCGTCGAGACTCCAGTGCTCACACGCATGTCGATCGAGGAGTTTCGCTCCATTGTCGTGAACGGATGTGTGCGAGCGGCAATGACTCGCGCTGCGGCCTAGCACACGGTTGCAGCGGCTGGGCACGTGTGTCGGCGTCTTCTGTGTCGGCGTCGATCTGGTCCGCGTCGACATCCCGGTGTACCATTGCCGCCTTCGATGTCCGTGAATGTATTCAAGGTCGCAGAGGTGGTATCGGGGCGGGTAGTTGTTTCGAAGAAGGCTCGCCGTTCGGCGCACGAATTGGCTTGCGGCTTGACCTCCCTCGGCGGAGTGGACGACGCGGCGCCCGAGAGTGGTTGGCGTATCGAAATCACCACGGGGGTCGGCGCCGGGGCTTCGTCCATAGAGCTGCCCCTGGCATGCGTCCTGAGCAGGGCGGATCTGCAGATCTCCGAGCGCGAACCCTTGTTTCTCGACAGTGAGGGGCGGGTCATCTTCTTCCGGAGCCGCCTTCTGATGCCCGAACGCCCATGCGTCCAGATATCCGACCGTGAGGAAGCGCTCCTTCGAGCGAAGAAGCTCGTCTACGACGAGGAGCTCGAATTGGTCAACCTCCGGAAACAGGTGGCGAACGCTGAGGCCACGCTCGAGTACCGACGAACGGGACCAAAGCGCGAGCCCATAGCAGACGATGTGAAGCTCGTCGTTTGGGCTAGGGATGGAGGTGCCTGCGTGCGCTGTGGATCGACTGAGAAGCTGCACTTCGACCATGTGATCCCAGTCGTCAAGGGAGGGGGCAGCTCGCCAGAGAACATCCAGATTCTGTGCGAGCAGTGCAATCTGAAGAAGTCGGACAGGATAGCCTTCTGATTCTTGCCCGCGAGCGACGTGCGGGCTGGCACAAGTATCGCCGCCGGCCGCGATGGTTTCGCGCTGACCTTGTCGTTTCGTCCTTGCGCCGGGACAGGGGACCGTCATCGCTGCGCGACGGCCTGTTTGAGGCCACGACAAAGGAGGTCCTGATGAAACGCTTCGAGGTCTACGAAATGGCTCTGCAGATGGTCCACGTGCTCCGGCCGGCGGTCGAACGCATTCGCCTCCACGACCGGGATCTGGCCCTGCAGCTCAAACGAGCCGGCTCATCGGTGCCAGGCAACATCGCTGAAGGGGCCCGGCGCGCGGGCCAGGATCGACTTCACCACTACCGAATCGCCGCCGGCTCCGCCGGAGAAGTCCGCTCCCACCTTGCCGTGGCCATGGCTTGGGGTGACGTGGACCAAGCCACCGTCACGCCCGCACTTTCCCTGCTCGATTCCATCCTCGCGATTCTCTGGCGCCTGACCCATCCCTGACTCCGTCCTGGCCCGGGCCGCCAAAGGCCCGGGCCCACCGCCACGGTCACCGTCGCTGTCACCGCTACCGCTACCGTCCCTGTCACCCACACCGCTCCCCGATTAGTCGCACGCAATGCGGCGTTTCTGCCCGCGATTGCGCCCAAAACTCTGTCGTGGTAAGAAGCTCCGTCATTAGCAGGCACACCCCAAAGTTCGTGGGCGGGCCATCGAGCCCGCCTTTTTTTTGTCCAACGAAACCCGACAACACCACCGCAAAGAATGCGCACTGAATCCAACGTGCTCTGGCAGCTGGTCGAACCCCCAATTCAGGGGGCGGGACTGGATCTGATCGAGCTACAGTGGAATCGCGAGGGGGAAGGGTGGGTTCTGCGCGTGTTCATCGACCG
>PMLB01000276.1:3991-5042 GCA_003158735.1 Myxococcales bacterium
AGGTGAAGATTCGCAGTAGCGAACCAACCGAGGGACGGCGGAACTTTTCCGGTGTGCTTCGCGGAGCGCAGAATGGCCAGGTCGAGGTCGATTGTGACGGCAAGGTGTACAACCTGCCCATCGCGACCATCGTGCGAGCCAACCTGGTTCCGGACTGGGCCGCCGAGTTTCGCCGGCAAGCGGGCGGTGGCGAAGGTGGGTATCAACCACCTGAGCCAGAGCGGGAGGGGGCCAGGGAACATCCCCATGGTCACAGCAAGACAGGGCGCGACGAGACCGTTGCGCCCCATGCGCCAGACAGGAGTGCGTCATGAGCGAAGGGACGAGCCTGAGTCAGGTCATCGATCAGGTTTCGAAAGACAAGAATATCGAGCGCAAGATCCTGGTCGAAGCCCTCGAGTCGGCGATCCTGACCGCGGCCAAACGCGCCTTTGGCGAAGAGCGCGAGATGGAGGCCAAGTTCAACGACGCCACGGGACGGGTCGATCTGTTCCAGATCATCATTGTGGCCGACCCGGTGTCCATTCCGGCCAAGGAGATCTCGCTCGACGAAGCCAAGCAGTTCAACCTGCAGGCCGACGTGGGCGACGAGCTGCTGTTTCAGATCTTCTTCGATGAGAAGGATCAGGCGCGGGCCGAGGAACAAGACGCCAAGTACGGGGCCTTGCTCAAGCTCAACCGGGCCTGGAAGACCTTCGGTCGCTTCGCCGCGCAAACCGCCAAGCAGGTCATCCTGCAGCGGGTGCGCGAAGCCGAACGCGACAACGTGTTCAACCAGTACCGCGAAAAGAAGGGCGAGCTGATCTCGGGCATCGTGCGGCGCTTTGAGCGCGGCAGCATCATCGTCGACCTGGGTGGTGCCGAGGCGGTGCTGCCGGTGCGCGAGCAGGTGCCGCGCGAGTCGTTCCGCGCCGGCGACCGCATCGTGGCCTACGTGGTCGACATCGACAAGGCGGCGCGCGGCCCGCAGATCATCATTTCCCGCGGCCACAAGGGCCTGCTGGAGAAGCTTTTCGAGATGGAGGTTCCGGAGATCTACGACAAGATCGTG
>PMLB01000241.1 GCA_003158735.1 Myxococcales bacterium
TTGCCGGTCCAGTTGAGGTAGGGCTGCGACAGGCGGCGCAGCTCTTCCAGGGTGCCGCGCATGGTGGCCTCGTCGCCGCTGGCCAGGGCGTCGTCGATGAAGCGCTCGATGCCCGCCCGCCCGACGTCGAACTGCAAGGCCGGATCGATGTGCGGGTCATAGGCCCAGGTGGTTTTGGGCTGGTCCGGATCGGTCTCCGGATCCACCATGCCCACCTCGGGGTTGTTCTTGCGCCGATCCGCGTGCCGGTAGCTCAGCACCTGCGTGCCATCCGCGCCCGCGCTGCCCGTCGAGAATTTCACGCGCGGTTTCGCCGCCGGTGCGCTCGGCGCCCTGGCCGGCTTGGGTGCCCTGGGCTCGGGACTGGTCAGTGAGAAAGGCTCCGGCTCAGCCTGGTCCTCAGCATCGGACTCGCCACCGGCATCGCCACCAGCCGCCAGGATGCGGTCGATGAGCACCTGTTTCTCACGCCCCTCCGACGAAATGCCCACGGCCTCGCAGATGTCCTTCAACCTGTCCCGCGAAAGCATCGGCAGGATCTTCTCCATCATCCCCCGCTTCTTACTGCCCGCCACCGCATCCATCAGATCGTCCAGCCGCATGTTCGTGGTCACGTCCAACTCCAACGCCCGCCCCACCTCCAAAAGCTCCGAACGTGTCAGGGCCGCAAGCACTTTCCGTTTGAACGTCATGAACTTCTCCGAGAACCAGCCGAGGTTTGGCTACGCGGCATGATACGTGGCGATGGATTTTGTGGGAAGAAAAGGGGAAGGGGCCGAGCCCACACCCGCCCCGCCCGCCACGCTCGTCGAGCAGGACAGGCCCAAGAAGACATCATCCCGTGCCCGGGGTGGACGTGTTCGCGCGCGCCCAGGACTTCGCCCTCACCATCCAGCCAGGATCGGTCGCCCGACAGGCTCCCAGACGGCAGATGACGAGGCACGCGGCAAACTAACCTGGTTCGGGGATTGCCACCGAACGAGGCGGTCAGCGGCGCTAGCCCCACGAAAGTGTGGAATGTCTCCGTACGCAGCTATGGTCAGTAGTTGTTCACGCTGAGGTTCATATAGACTTGGTCTATCTTCCCTTGCAAAGTGCATTCGATGTACAGAGCTTGGGTATCGGCGTTTGTCGTGAAGGAGGTCGACGAGTTCGTCCAGCTTGGACTGGTGCCGCCGCCGATGCGGTAACCTGGGGTTCCCTGATCGACGGCGCAAGCCGTGTCATACATTTCAAAGGCATCGCAGAAGCTGGCGGTGCCGGGGTCAGTCTTGAACCTGGCTCCGAAATAGACCTTCTGATTCGGCCCCACCACCACGCATCTTCTGGGCTCGCGATAGAGGGTCGTACTATTGGGTTGGAAGTCCCGGAGCGAGCCAGAGCCGACGCAGCCATCTGAATCCTCCGAGTCCCAGGTGACGAAGTGGTAGATCCCGTACGAGTCTGCCTCCCAGCCGGCGATCCCTAGGCTTGTCTCGAATCCGCCATTCGAGAGCAAGTTGCCCGCGCTCGACTGCCGGCAACTACATGTGCCGGAATAGCAAAACTGTCCCGTGGCGCCGCAACTGCAGCTGTGCACAATGCCGCAAGTGTCAGCAACCGAGCCGCATTTTCCGAGGCATGGATCGGGGGCTGTGCAGGTGCAGGTATTGTTTGTGCAGACCCCTGTTGCGCAATCGGCGGTGGTGGCACACTGAACGCAACTACCCGACACGCATTTCGGCGTTGGACTCCCGCAAACGGCGCACTGTGCTCCACAGTGGCTTGGCGAGATCTGGACGTCGACACAGCTGCCGCTGCACAGTATCTGGCCGGACACCGGACAGCTCGTCAAGCAAACGGGCTGGGTGGTGCTGCAACCGTAGCCATTGCACGGCTTGGTGTCGGCGTGTGGGCAGGTCCCATCTCCGGCGCATCCAGTAGCCAAGGTCGCGGTTTGGCCAGTGCAGCCGGCCTCGACACACGTGGTCTCGGCGCCCGGATAGGTACAGGAAGCGCTCAATCCATTGCAGGTTCCCTTGCAAATACCTGAGCCGTCACAAGGCGGGTGACCCGTGTGGGGGGCCGTCCCGTTCGACAGCGTCGTACAGGTGCCGAACGAGTTTGCGACGTCACAAGCCTGACAGGATCCCGCGCAACTACTGTTGCAGCAGTAACCGTCCACACAGGGTATCCCGCCTGCGCAATCGGCAGTTTTGAGGCAGGCTTGCCCCTGTTTCTTCTTGCACGCACCCGTAGAGTCGCAGGTTCCATCGCAGAAAACGGGATCCTCCTTGCCCTGCACGGCTGTGCATACGCCGCTTGTGCAGCTCTGACACGCACCCGAACAGTCGCTGCGGGTGACACATCCAACGCACTGGTTGGTCGCGGTGTCGCATGTCTTGGCTCCGCCGGTACAGTGTTTGTTCGATGTACAAGCGACGCACAGGCCACTGGTAGCACAGGCAGGTCCTGCCCGACCCGCGCAGTCGGTGTCCGCAGCGCACTTTGCGCATCGATTGTCCAAGCAGAGAGGAGCCTGCGCCAGGCATTCCTTGTCCGTGCTGCACGTACCGGGCGCCTCGGCGACCGGTACGTCGGGCGGGCCATCGGGAGCGGCATCAGGTCCATCACCACGACTTCCGTCGCTGCCAGCCCCGCTGCTGCCTGCACTGCCACCGTTGGCGCTAGCGTCGCCCACGCTTCTGTCGCCGTCCCCACCGCTGCCACCGGCTCCACTGTCGCCGCCGGCCCCGCCGTTCGACGAAGGTCCGTCCGTCGGCATCATGCTGTCAGCGATCGCAGGCCCGTCGCCAGGGCCTGCTTCTCCACCACTTGCGCCGGTGCCATCGCTTTGCTTTCCCTCAGACACAGCGTCGTTTGCCTTTATCTTCATGGGCTTGCCGAAACAACCGGCCAGGGTGACCAGGGACAGGAAGCAAATGGCCCACGAAACGGCTATGCGATGTGTGAACACTAGAATCTCCCTCCCAGAACCATGGATGCCCCGTCCGGGGCGAGAGCGGGCAGCAGAGCCACGTTGGCCGACTTTTCGCTCGGCCAGCCCGCGATATAGAGAACCACGCCGGTCGCGATGGCAGCGGCACCGACGCCATAGCTGACCCATCCCCAGGTTTCCAGAGACTTGCGAAGGTCTTCCTGCGCCTGGGTGGTGCCTCCATTTTTGTCCGCTTCAGAAGACATGTTCTGTGTCTTCAGTGCCAATCCAAAGCCCGTGCCGATCGCAGCCAGTCCTACGGCGGCGCAAACTATCCCGGCGACACGCAGTCCTTTGCCTTGGCTGGCGTCCGAAGACGGCGGCGCCGGTCTGGTGGATATGTCGGGTGTCACTGGTGGAGGCGCTGGGGTTGGCACCGGCGTCGCTACCGGGGCTGGCGCAGCAGCCGGGTCCTGCACGGCCGGAGTATCCTTGGCAAGAGACGCCTCGCACTCCCTGATATGCCGTTCTGCATCCGCCTTGTCGCTGTCAGAAAGGTTGTCGTCCTTGCGCAGATATTCGCGGAAACGGGCGATTGCTTGCTCCCAGCGGTTGTTCTGCTGATAGCAGCGTCCCTGGTTGAACACGTAGTTGGGGTCATCGGTTCCGACCAGCAGGTCGGCAAGAATATCGACGCCCTTCTCATAGTCCCCCAGGGCGCATGCCTTCTGGGCGGCCTTCTCCCGAGCAGTCTTCGGCTTCACCTTTTCTGCGGAAGCAGGACCTGCCAGGACGACCACCACAAGGCCGAGAACCAACGATGAGCCAAGATGCGCCATGCCAGGCTATTTCTATACCGCGACGCCCTTTTCAAAGCAGCAAAAAGTCATGCCTTGTCGCGGAGGATCAGTCACCATCTCCCTATCCTTGAGGTCCATGGCGTTGCGCAAGACCCAACCTGCCGTGGAATCATGATAGTCTCACCAGTGCCCACCGCTATGAACAAATCGAAGTCTGGTGTTTCGCGATCAGCCCTGACGGCTTGCGGCCAACTCGTGGCGCTGCTTGCACTCTCTACGCTCGGGTGCAGCAACGCTTCGAACGCCGCAGCGAATTCAACCGGCGGCGTGTCTGGCAGCGGGGGAGCATCCGTCACCGGTGGAACGAGCGGCGCCGGGCAAACCAGCGGCAGCGGTGGCGGTAAGGGCACTGGTGGTCACACTACAGCCACGGGCGGCCAAGCCGGGACAACGATTCAAGCTTCCGGCGGCCAGACTACAGCCACGGGCGGCCAAGCCGGGACAACGATTCAAGCTTCCGGCGGTCAGTTGTCTGGTGGCCAACCCGCCTCCGGTGGCCAGCTTTCCTCCGGCGGTCAACCCGGTTCGAGCGGCCAGCAGTCGACGGGTGGAGACCAAAACTCGGGAGGGGCTACGACTGGAACCGGCGGCGCCACGCCGGCAACGGGCGGCAAGCTGGAAACAGGCGGCCAAACCGTTGGCACTGGCGGCGCAATGTCAGCTGGTGGTGCCGGCGGGTCAGCCGCCGATGCCGCTGTTCGTGATGCTTCTGGATCAAGCCGCGATTCTTCTGGAACAAACAACGATGCAAGCCAGGGTCACGATACCGCCATCACACCCGGCTACGACGCGAAAGTCGACCCCAGCACCCTTCCCGCCGTGACTCTTTGGCTCGCCGGCGATTCTACCTGCGCCCCCTACGGAGCCGCCTCGGCTCAACAGGGCTGGGGCGAGCACTTGGCCGAGTTCTTCAATAGCAAGGTGACTGTTCAGAACAAGGCCGTCGGGGGCCGCACGGTCACGAGTTTCGACTGGAGCCCCATCGAGTCGGGCGCTCAGCCCGGTGACTACGTCATGATCGAATTCGGCATCAACGACAGCAGCACCGCCAATGGCCGGTACGTGTCGCCAGCGGATTTCCAGGCCAAGCTTTCGTCCGAGGTCGATACACTTCTCGCCAAGAAGGCGACTCCAATCATGGTGACGCCGTCCGCGCTCCAGGGCTGGCAGAGCGACGGCACCGACTCAAACACCCGTGAACAGCCCTACTGCGATGCCATGAAGGCCGTGGCTACAGCAAAGGGCATTTTGGTTGATGACCTCAACGCCAGGAGCCTGGAGAATCTGAACAAGATCGGCCAGGCCGCCGCCGCGGCGATCTACATCAACGGCGACAAGGCCCACTTCACGCTCAAGGGTGCAACCCTGATGGCCCAGTACGTGACCCAAGAGCTCGTGCGCATCGGCAGCCCTCTTGGGGCCTACGTGAACTAGGGCTCATCGCAAGAGATCCGTCACCATCTTCCGGTCCGGGGGCCGTGCCCAGTCCGGGGTTCCGAGCTGTTCTTCATTTTGTCAGACGGCTCGCCAACTTTTCTGGGTTTGCCGTTCCTGGCGGTGATCTTGTTTCGAACGGCGCGGCCTCGTGACTCGGCGGGTTCCGCCGACTTGTTCGTAGGAGACGAGGGTGCCGCGCGAGCAGGTGACGGCTCTGGCACGGCTGGCGTAGGGACGACCGGCACGACCGGCTGGGCTGGCGGTGGCGTCGCTTCTACTCCGGCCGTCGCGGAGGATGAGGAGCGCGCCGCTTTGTGAACCACAGGGCGCCACAAGACCCAAGCTGCTAGCGCGAGCAACGCGACCACGATGGCAGCCAACACAAGGACGCGACTGCGACGAATGATCGACCGTGTCTCGGCCGTTGCTGGCGCAGCCTCGGAGACCAAGCCTGAAGCAGGTCTCGTGTGCGTCGGTGCCACCTGCCAGGGGTTTGGCTGGTCGTGGGGAAGAATCTTGGTGGGCGCCGGCACAGGCATCTCGGCAGGTGCAATCTCGGTGGGGACAGGTCGAACATTCGCGCCAGCGGGAACGGGCACAGGCAGGGACGGCGTGATGGGCATCTCTGCCTCGGGTGCCATGAAGTGGTGGCTCCATTGCTGCCGCCCCTGCGCGGACATGAATGGCACAAGAGCCAGGCCCAGATCCCGGACGCGCGCGAAGCGGTCGGCAGGCACGCGGCTCATGGCGCGCACGACTACGGCTTCCAGATCGCGCGGGATCTCGGAGCGTGCGCGCGACGGTGGCTCGAAGATTCCCTCCACGATGTTTCGCATGATGGTGAAGACGGCCGACCCGGTGAAGGGCCGCACACCAGTGAGGCATTCATACAGGATCACGCCCAGGGCGTACTGATCGGCGCGTGCATCGATCTCGCGGCCAGCCGCCTGTTCGGGCGCGAGATAGTACGTCGTTCCCACGACGTCGCCTGTGCCGGTCAGGCTGGAGTTGTCATCGCCGATTCGCGAGATGCCGAAGTCCAGGATCTTGGGCGTCTCGCCCATGGGCGTGCGCGCGAGAAAAATGTTGGCCGGCTTCAGGTCGCGGTGGACCACATCGGCGCGGTGGGCGGCATACACGCCTGCGCAGGCCGCTGCCAGAATGTCGGCAGTGCGCTCGATTGCGATGGGGCCTTCGGCGATTTCGGCCGCGAGGCTGTGGCCGGACAGGTACTCCATCACGATGTAGGGTGTGTCGCCGAAAGTGCCGGAGCTGTAGATGATGACCAGGTTGGGATGGACCACGCGCGAGGCGGCCTGCGCCTCGCGCCTGAACCGGGCGAGTGACTGAGGCTGGTGCTGGTCGATGCCGTGCAGGGTCTTGATGGCCACTGTGCGGCCGAGATCGCGGTCAATCGCCTTGTACACGCAGCCCATGCCGCCTTGGCCGACCAGGCCGACGATTTCAAAGTTGTCCACGTGGTCGCCGGCGCGAAAGGCGCCAGGAGCCCTCTCGACGACGGGGCCTGGCGCAGGGGTCTCGGATGGAGTGAGCGAGATTGGCACTTGCGGCGCGGGCGCGACGGCAGCGGGATCGGAACGGCCAGGACGCTCGCGAGCCGTGGCGCCGTCTGGTACTCGGCCATTCTCGGCGATGCCATCGGGTAGCACGGAAGTGGTTGGATACTCAGGTCGGGCCGGCGACGGCTTCCCGGCACCGTCCGCCGGTACAGGACGGTCATAAGACAGTGTGTCCGAACTGCCCTGCCCAGGCTTGTTCACGTTGTGCCTCTGCGCCGTCTACGCTGTACCGGCATGCGATAGACGATGGCGAGACAGGAAAGGCGAGTCAAGGGCTCTGTGTGTTGCCGGACACGGTGCAGCCCACCTCGTTGGTGGACGCATACGCGGTGGTCAAGGTGCTGTCGCAATAGGCGGGCATTCGCAATTTCGCCGTGGTGATCAATCCCTCGTCGACGAGATGCCTACAGGGCACCGTCGGCGCGACCAGATGAATCGATGAGGGAAACGTCGTTGATGGTGCGGTTGCGTGGTACGCTTCTTCACCATGTAAACCAGGCAGTTGACGGCGATCATCGAGCGGGAGGGCGACGGCTATGTGTCCCTGTGTCCGGAGGTGGACGTCGCCAGCCAGGGCACGACGATCGATGGAGCACGCGTGAACTTGATCGAAGCCCTGGAGCTGTCCTTTGAAACGGCTGACGCTTCGGAAGTTCAGAGCCGCATGCACGACGAGGTGTCGTGACCCGGATCGAGGTTGCCGTTGGGTAGACTCAGGATCTTTTCGGGACGACAGCTCTGCGCCTTTTGGAGCAGCATGGATTCGTCAATGTCCGCCAGCGCGGCAGCCACATCGTCATGCAGAAGCGCGAGGGCGAAACAACGGTGACGATACCGGTGCCCGATCGCGCCGAAATCAAGATCGGCACGCTCTTGTCCATCGTAGGGCAATCGGTCCTGCCAAGGGCTGTCTTCGAGCCCTGACGTCGAAGAAGTCCGCGACGGAGGTGCCTGACAGTGCTCAGTACTCGTCCAAGGGCACGACCCAGGGGAACACCTTGCGCAGGGCTACCAGGTCGGAGTCCGCGGTAACCAACCCTACGCCGCGGGCATCTGCCAGGGCGAGGTAGCAGGCATCGTACGCGGAAAGCCTGTGGCGAAGGGCTGCCTCAAGGATTGCCGGACGTCCCTGCCGCTCCGGATCGACGACTTCCACGGGTATCTCGGAAAGCAGGTGCAGCGCTTTCTTGGCCGCGGGTTCGCTCAGCCTCTTTCGTAGCACCGCACTACGTAGAACGTTGACGGTTTCGTAGTGCCACAGAGTCGGCACGACCAGGTGGACCTTTCGGTCGAGCACATCCCCGAGGAGCCGCTCGGATCGCGCGCTGAGTTCGCCGGGAAGTACCCAGGTCGCTGAAACCGAACAGTCAATGACCGTGTCGGTCGATTTCACCGCTTGCGTCCCAGATCGATCAGGGTCTTCACGCGTGCGCCCGGCCTGGCTGTCGTCCGGATTTCGCGCAATCCGCCTAAAACCCTGGCCCGGCGCTCGGCTGCCTGTGCCTGTCCCATCGACGAGAACGGAACCAGCACGGCAATGCTCTTGCCGCGTTTTTGAATGATGACCTCTTCGCCTTGCCGGACTTGGTGCAATAGTTCCGACAAGTGCGTCTTGGCTGCGAAGGCCCCGACGGATTTCATGACGGCGTGTCCCCGAACTGGTTGATTGAACTAGTCTATCACAGGGCCAAGAAGAACATTCTCTATTTGAGTGAGGCCGAGCGGCAGCGCGTGGCCGAGGATCTGGCGCGGTTCAAGCTGGCCAGCTATGAGTACCGGGATCCGGCTCTGGGTGGCCGGCGCTACCTGGGTTTCATCATCGAAGATGTTCCCGGCAGCCTAGCCGTGGATCGCGACGGCACCATGGTGGACTTGTACGGCTACACCAGCATGCTGGTGGCCGCAGTCCAGGCCCAAGGTGAGGCTCTCGCCAAGTTGCAGAGCGAGCTGGCGCAGGTGAAACGCAAGTTGCGCGTGAAGTAGAATTCCGCGACGTCCAGCCCGCCGATCTCAACGCGGTTCGTTGAGGCAGCGCCGGCTCGTGTCGTATGACGCGTGGCCAAGGCGCCAGCCGACACAGAAGAACCAAAATCCGTTCACCCATGCACTGTATGGATCGAACAGGAGAGAATATGTCCCGAGCGCACACAACGACGAGTGGTTTGAGAGCGGGCGAGACAATCACACCGCTGAGCCTGCTGGCGGTTCTTCTGGCCCTCGGTTGCGGGAATTCCGGCGGGAATGCCGTCGGCACGGGCGGTCACAGTGCCGGCGCGACTACCGGCGCAGGCGGCGTGGCATCGTCAGCCGGCGCAGGCGCGAGTCCCGCGGGAACCACGGCCAGCGGCGGCTTGCCAGCCACAGGCGGGGTTTCGTCTAATGGCGGAATTTCCAATACTGGCGGCGTGCTCGCAACAGGGGGCACTGCTACGACCGGCGGGAGCCCGGTTTCAGGCGGCGTGTCGGGTGGCAGCGCGGCGGCGTCCGGTGGCGCTACGTCCAGATCCGGTGGCGCGGTTTCCACCACGGGCGGCGCTGGCGGAACCGCTACCCGTGTCGGTGGTTCCTCGGCGGCAGGCGGATCCACGAGCACGGGCGGGAAGAGCGCCGGTGGCACCACGACCGGCGGCATCGCTGGCACGGTGGTGGGCGGCAGCGCGACTGGCGGCGCCGGTGGTGTTGCGACTGGCGGCAGCGCGGCCGGCGGCGTCGGCGGTCCCTATTCGCCGACCTGTCCGACCGGCGGCACCACCTACGCCTATCCCTTTCGCAATCCTTGCCTCGCCCTTGAGGATCGCGTGACCAATCTCTTGGGCCTGCTGACCGATGCCGAAAAGGTGTCGCTGCTCACCGAGCACCAGCCCGCCATTTCTCGGCTGAACATCGCAGCCTTCACCACCTTCACCGAGGGCATCCACGGGTTGGGCTGGGCCGCCGGCGTGGCGGCCGTCCTCTCGACCCAGTTTCCGCAGGCTTCGGGCCTGGGCGAAACCTGGGATCCCGATGTGCTGACCCAGGCATTTGCCCAGGTGGGAAACGAGGCCCGCGTGTACTTCGTGAAAAACAAGGGGCAGCAAGTCGGCCTGGCCCTCCGCGCGCCCGTGGTGGACCTGTCGCGCGATCCACGCGCCGGCCGCGCCGAGGAAAGTCTGGGCGAGGACCCGTACCTGGTCGGCGAGTTGGCCAAGGCTCTTGTCCGTGGCCTGCAGGGCAGCAACCCGCTGGCCCTGCAAGAAGCCGCGACCATGAAACACTTCTTTGTCTACAATCAGGAGCAAAACCGCGGCAACAACAATGTGATTGTCGACGACCGGAACCTGCGCGAGTACTACCTGGTTCCTTTCTACGAGACCATCGTGAACGCCCACGGACAATCGTTCATGACGTCGTACAACGCCGTCAACGGAGTGCCAGCCACGTGCTCGCCAGTG
>PMLB01000139.1 GCA_003158735.1 Myxococcales bacterium
ACGGCTGCCCGATCGACGAGCGATACATGACCGGGTTCCGGCAGACGGTGCGCGAGCAGTTCGAGCGGCAGGCCGGCGCGGATGGACTGGTCTGCCTTGTGTTCCGTAGGATCTTCCTGGTTGCCGTCAGGGCGTGACTGGGCGACCATCACGCGCATGGATGGGTCGAGGGGCGGTGGCCGGAAAGGCCGACGTTCTCGTCACCGGCGATTTCGCGCTGCTCGAAGCCACCACGCGCCTACCGCTGCCCGTGGTCAATCCGCGCGGCCTCTGGGATCGCCTGCGGACGAGCAAGTCGCGCAGGTAGGCAGGAGCCTCGGTCTCGGTAGTCCACCTTGGTGAGGTCTGGGGTCGGCACGGCGCACGCGTTCAAGCCCCGCGAAAATCATCGAGAAAATCGCCGAAATCCGCTCGTTTTCCACTTGCCGATGGACTGAACATATGTTTAGCTAATGGGCATGTTCTCCGTCGAGGAATTGGGTCAGGAGATAGCGGTTCTGGCGGTGCACATCGACGCGGCCACGCACAAGCTGCTCGAATGCATCCGGCACTTCGATGAGGCGGGTGGTTGGTACCAGCAGGGGGCGATGTCGTGCGCCCACTGGTTGGCATGGCGGGTGGGTGGGATCCCGCGACCGCGCGTGAGAAGGTGCGCGTGGCGCGGGCGCTCGGCAAGCTGCCTGTCATCGACCAAGCGTTGAGGACCGGCAAGCTGTCGTACGCCAAGGCGCGCGCGCTGACCCGCATCGCGAAACCCGAAACTGAAGCCGAGTTGGTTGCAATGTCATTTCGTTTCCACGCGACCGAGGCTGCCGCTTTCCTGGCTGCACCCACACGCGCTTCCTGCACGGCCACCACCTGCGCCACTGGCTCCACGGCGGCGAGACCAGCCTCGGCAATTTGGTGCAGCTATGTACCGCGCACCACCACCTCGTGCACGAGGGCGGCTGGACTTTGCAGCTCGATGCCCACGGCGTGCTCGCCTTCACTGCGCCCGACGGCCGGGCGCTTCCGCCCGAGCCGCCCCGGGAGATCGTCGAGGATGCCGTCGCGTTCCTGCGCGAGCGGGCAGCGGATCAGGGACTGGAACTGGGAGCGGAGACCAACCTGCCCGAGTGGGACGGCAACGTGATCAACTACGACTGGGCCGTGGGGGCGATGATCGGGATGGGGTGACACGCGTTCGCGTGCTCGCTGCCGTCCGAGGTCTGAACTTACTCACTCGCTCGGTCGTGTTGGCGATGCTCCTCGCCCAATTCGTATTCACGCTGCTTTCGTCTCAACTCCTCTCGAGACAAGTGCTCAAAGTGAGCGAACAGGGCCTCGGTGTTTTGTCGTTTGATCTGGACGTCCAGTGAGTCCGACGCCATCGCCTTGAGGCTGTTCCGCCGAATCTGTTCGAATGCTGCTGTCTCGTGCGAGATAAGGACAAATGGATTCACGACCTTGGTGCGAAACGAGCGGCCCCCCTTCAGGGGAACGTCGTAGTCTCCTAGCAAGTTGTGCCAAGGTCCGCTCCATCCTGGGTAGTTCAGCCTCGCGGCGCTGGGCGCTAGCCATGCGAAGGCACCGTTAGCCTGCTCGTACAAATCGGCTGCTTCATCCACGGCGGGCCCGATGAATACCTTGTCGTCCGGATCGATGAAGCAGTCACCAGCCGCGATGACGCCCCTCCAGACCAGTGGAACCTGGGCTTGAGCAGTCGTCCGCATGATGTACGACAAGCCGCAGGCCACGACGCCGGTGGCCGCAGCGAGGGCTCCTTCACGGTCCCTGGCGACAGGGACCACGGCCGTGAAGTAGAAGGTGTCCGAGAACGCTGTCGCCGATATCTTAGGCGGCCGACCGGCTGCGCGCAGCACTCGCTGATTCTCGCGGACCAGCACCTTCTCCATCTGCAGTGCTTTTCGCCGTGCCTGTCGGAGCGTATCCGCAACGGCGGCGGGATCGTGCCGCTGCCAAATGTGCTTGAACCCGAGAGCGTCAATCAACCCGACTGCGCCGAGACTGAGCTGAGCCATGAGCACATACTACCGCGCCGTGCCCAGCATTGACCTGCTGAAGCGCGCAGGATGGCGTCCCTGGCCACCCGTCATTTCGAACGTTCCTTGAACGTCCGGGATCCCCCGTGCCTACCCACGTCCGCGCGACGTTGAGTGCTCTCGCCCAGCCCGCTCGCTACAGCAACACCGTCTCTCCCATGAGCGCGCGGTCCACGCCGCGCGCCGCCTGTCTCCCTTCCATGATGGCCCACACCACCAGGGACTGGCCGCGCACCATGTCTCCGGCGGCGAACACGCCGGGGATGCTGGTCTGCTGGTATTCGTCGACGGCCACGTTGCCGCGGCCGTCGATGTCCACGCCCAGCTCGGTCAGCAGGCCCTCGCGCTCGGGACCAATGAAGCCCAAGGCCAGCAGAACCAGATCGGCGGGCAGGGTGCGAATCGTGTCCGGGAACTCCTCGATTTTCGGTGGCCGGCGTTCGGGCTGGGGCACGAAACGAATGTTGGCGATCTCTATGCCTTGCACGTGGCCATGCTGGTCACCCACGAGGCGCCGGGTCTTCACAGAAAACAAGCGCGGGTCCACGCCGAACTCCGCCTCTGCTTCTTCCTGCCCGTAGTCGACGCGATAGATCTTGGGCCACTGTGGCCATGGGTTGTCCATGGCACGCTGGGCTGGCGGCCGCGGCAGGATTTCCAGTTGGGTGACGCTCTTGCAACCCTGGCGAAGCGCAGTGCCCACACAGTCGTTGCCCGTGTCGCCGCCGCCGATCACGACCACGTGCTTGTCGCGCGCGTGGATGGGGCTTGCGTCCGCGCTACCGGTGTCGAGCAGACTGCGGGTGCTGGCAGTGAGAAACTCCATGGCGAAGTGAACGCCACGCAGATTGCGCCCTTCCACCGGCAAATCGCGCGGCTTGGCGGCGCCCCCGCAAATGACCACAGCATCGTGACTCGCCCTCAGCTCGGACACCGGCATGGTCTTGCCAACTTCCACGCCGGTCCGGAAGCGCACGCCAGCCTCCTCCATCATCTTGACCCGTCGATCGACCAGGCTCTTGTCCAGCTTCATGGCAGGGATGCCGTACATGAGCAGGCCGCCCACGCGGTCGGCGCGTTCATAGACCGTGACCAGGTGCCCGGCGCGGTTCAGCTCGTCGGCGCAGGCCAAGCCCGCCGGGCCGGAGCCCACCACGCCCACGGTCTTGCCCGTTCGCTGCGTCGGCGGCTGCGCCACGACCCAACCTTCGTCAAAGCCGCGGTCGATGATGGCGCACTCGTTGACCTTGATGGTCACCGGCGGCGCGCTGATGCCGAGCACGCAAGATCCCTCGCAAGGGGCTGGGCACACGCGGCCGGTGAACTCGGGAAAATTGTTGGTCCGGTGTAGCCGGTCGAGGGCTTGCCGCCAGCGTCCCTTGTAGATCAGGTCGTTCCATTCCGGAATCAGGTTGTGCAGCGGACACCCAATGGTCAGCCCGTCGACCAGAATGCCGGTGTGGCAGAAGGGCACGCCGCAATCCATGCAACGCGCGCCCTGCTCGCGCATGCTCGCCTCGGGCAGGTGACCGTGAAACTCACGCCAGTCTCGAAGTCTTTCATGGGGGTCGCGGTGCAGCGGCGTGGCGCGTGGGTATTCAAGAAAACCTGTTGGTCGTCCCATCTGCTACTTCCCGTGCACCTGCGCGCCGTCCTTGGCGTTGAGCTGAAAGGCCGCCATCTCCGCTTCCTCCGACGACAGGCCCTTTTCGCGCATGAGCTTCTGCGCCTGCATCACCCGGCGATAATCATCGGGGATGACCCGCACAACCAGCGGCTTCCATTGCGCCCAGTGGGCCAGCAGATCCTGCGCGCGCAGGCTGCCCGTGAATTCGGCGTGCCGCCTTATGAGGCTCAACACCAGCTCGGTCTCCTGGGGATCGTCGAGCGGACCCAGCCCAACCATTTCCAGATTGCAATTGGATTCCAGTTGGCGCTGCTCATCCAGCACATAGGCAACGCCGCCCGACATGCCGGCCGCGAAGTTGCGTCCCGTGGGACCCAGGACGATCACCCGGCCACCCGTCATGTACTCGCATCCGTGATCGCCCACCCCCTCCACCACCGCGTTCGCGCCGCTGTTGCGCACGCAGAAACGCTCGCCCACCAGGCCGCGAATGTAGGCCTCGCCGCTGGTGGCGCCATAGAGCGCGACATTGCCGGCGATCACGTTCTGCCCGGGCGCAAAGCCGGCATCGAGCGGCGGGCGCAAAATGAGCTTTCCGCCTGACAGGCCCTTGCCCAGATAGTCGTTGGCGTCGCCTTCCAGAACAAAGGTAATTCCCTTGGGCACGAAGGCCATGAAGCTCTGCCCGGCCGAGCCCCGGAAGTGGATCGAGATGGTGTCCTCGGGCAGACCCTCGCTGCCAAAGCGACGGGTGACCTCGCTGCCCAGACGCGTGCCCACCGTGCGCTGGGTGTTGCGCACAGGGAGAGTCGCCGTGATCCTGCGGCCCGATTCCAGGGCTGGCCGACACATGGGGATGATGGTGGTATCGTCGTACTCTTCTGCCACCTTGTGGTTCTGCGCGTAGAGGCATCGCGTGCCCACACCGTCGGCATGGGGCGGCTGGTAGAGAACCGCCGACAGATCCACGCCCTTGGTCTTCCAGTGGTCGACCGCGTGCCGGATGTACAGGCATTCGGTGTGGCCGACCATTTCGTTCACCGTGCGGAAGCCCAGCTCGGCCATCAGCTCGCGCACCTCCATGGCCACGAAGCGCATGTAGTTGACCACGTGCTCGGGCTTGCCGCAGAAACGCTTGCGCAACTCGGGATCTTGCGTGGCAATGCCGACCGGGCAGGTGTTGAGGTGGCACACGCGCATCATCAGGCAACCCATGGCCACCAGAGGCGCAGAAGCAAAGCCGAACTCCTCGGCGCCCAACAGTGCGCCCACCACCACGTCCCAACCGGTCTTGAGCTGGCCGTCGGTCTCGATGGCGACTCGGCTGCGCAGATCATTGAGCAGCAGCGTCTGGTGCGTTTCGGCCAGGCCCAGCTCCCAGGGACCACCCGCGTGCTTGATGCTGGACAGGGGCGATGCGCCCGTGCCTCCGTCGTGTCCGCTGATGAGAATGACGTCGGCCTTGGCCTTGGCCACGCCGGCGGCCACGGTGCCCACGCCCACCTCGGCCACCAGCTTCACGCTGATGCGCGCTTTGTTGTTGGCGCACTTCAGATCGTGAATGAGCTGGGCCAAGTCCTCAATCGAGTAGATGTCGTGGTGGGGCGGTGGCGAGATCAACCCGACCCCGGGCGTCGAGTGCCGGACCTTGGCGATCCACGGGTACACTTTGGCACCAGGAAGCTGGCCGCCCTCGCCGGGCTTCGCCCCCTGCGCCATCTTGATCTGAATCTCGTCGGCATTGACCAGATAGGGGCTGGTCACGCCAAAGCGGCCCGAGGCCACCTGCTTGATGGCACTCTTCTTGGAATCGCCGTTGGGCAAGGGCACCCAACGCGCCGGATCCTCGCCGCCCTCGCCGGTGTTGCTCTTGCCGCCCAGGCGGTTCATGGCGATGGCCAGGGTTTCGTGCGCTTCCTTGCTGATCGAACCGTACGACATGGCGCCGGTCTTGAAGCGCTTGACGATGTCCTCGACCGACTCCACTTCATCGAGCGGCACCGCCGGTCGTGGGTGGCGCAACTCCATCAGACCGCGCAAGGTGGCCAGATTCTTCGACTGGTCGTTGATGAGCTGCGCGTACTGCTTGTAGATCTCGTAGCGGCCGGTGCGCACCGCCGCCTGCAACTTGGAGATCGATTCAGGGTTGAAAAGGTGGTGTTCGCCTTCACTTCTAAATCGGTATTCCCCACCTGGGTCGAGTCCAACTTGCGGCAAGCTGCGCGAGGGGAACGCCCGGTGGTGCTGGCGCCGCACTTCCTCGGCAATGCCGCCCAGGCCCAGGCCGCTGATGCGGGAAGCAGTGCCCTCGAAGTACTTGTCGACCAGTGAGGCATGAAGCCCGATGGCCTCGAACACCTGCGCCCCATGGTAGCTCTGCACGGTCGAGATCCCCATCTTGGAGATGACCTTGACCAGTCCCTTGCTGATAGCCTTGGCGTAATTGGTGCGCGCCTTCGCCGTGTCGACCCGGATGACCCCTTGGCCGGCCAGGGTCTCAATGACCTCAAGCGCCAAGTAGGGGTTGACGGCACTGGCGCCGTATCCGATGAGCAGGCAAAAGTCGTGCACCTCGCGCGGCTCGCCACTCTCCACCACCAGGCAGGTATGCGTGCGCGTGCCCGCGCGCAAAAGGTGATGGTGCACGGCCGCGCAGGACAGTAGCGAGGGAATCGGCGCATGCTCGCGGTCGAACCCGCGGTCCGACAGGATGAGAATCTCGCAACCCTCGGCCACGGCGGCGGCCGCCTCGGCACAGAGCTTGTCCAGCGCTTGGGCCAGGCCCTGCTCGCCCTCGGCCACGCGGAATACTGTGGCCACGATGCGCGCTCGGAAGCCGTGCCAGCCGTCGAGGGCGCGCAGCTTGTCCATTTCCTCGTTGAAGATCACCGGCGAGCGCAGCTCGATCTGGCGAGCAGAGACAGCTTGCGGGTCGAACAGGTTGTGCTCTGGCCCCATAGTGGTGCCGGCCGCCATGATCAACTCTTCCCGAATGGCGTCCACCGGCGGGTTGGTCACCTGGGCAAAGAGCTGTTTGAAATAGTTGAACAGGCTCTGCGGTCGGCTGGAAAGAATGGCCAGGGGCGTGTCCGTGCCCATGGAGCCGATGGCCTCGCCCCCGGTTTCCACCATGGGCTGCAACAGACGCAGCACCTCGGCGGTGTAGCCGAAGACGTTCTGGCGTAGCTCAAGCGTCTCACGATCGGCCAGCGGCGTCGCCGGAGCCGGCGGCAGGTCCTTCATATGCACCCGCTGGCTCTCCACCCATTGCGCGTAGGGCAGCTCGGCTGCCACCCTGGCCTTGAGCTCCTCGTCCGGGACGATGCGCTTCTGCGCGGTATCGACCAAGAACATGCGGCCCGGCTGAATGCGGCCCTTCTGCACGATCTTCTCGGCCGGGATGTCGAGCACGCCGGTCTCGGACGCCATGACCACCAGACCGTCGCTGGTTAGGGTGTAGCGCAGAGGCCGCAGCCCGTTGCGGTCGAGCACGGCTCCGATCTGCACGCCGTCAGTGAAGCAGATCGCAGCGGGGCCGTCCCACGGCTCCATCAGACACGAGTGGTACTCGTAGAAGGCTCGCTTCTCCGGGCTCATGGTCTTGTGCTTGTGCCAGGGCTCCGGGATCATCATCATCACCGCGTGGGGCAAGCTGCGGCCACCGATGACCAGGGTTTCGAGCACGTTGTCGAACATGGCCGAGTCGCTGCCCTGCTCGTCGACCACGGGATGCAGCCGCTCGATATCGGCGCCAAAAAGCGGGGATGCCAGATCGTGCTCGCGCGCGGACATCCAGTTCACGTTGCCGCGCAGGGTGTTGATCTCCCCATTGTGGGCGATCACCCGGTAGGGATGGGCGCGCGACCAACTGGGGAAGGTGTTGGTGGAGAAACGCGAGTGCACCAGGGCCAGCGCGGATTCCAGGGACAGCTCGGAGAGATCAGGGAAGAAGGTGTCGAGCTGGTCGGCGTTGAGCATGCCCTTGTACACCAGGGTCCGGCACGACAGGCTGGCGATGTAGAAGAGTTTGCATCCGCTCAGATCACTCGTCCTCACCAGTTTCTCGGCGGTGCGACGCATGAGCACGAGGCGGCGCTCGAAGGCTGCGTCGTCGGTGAGCGCGGCGGGCCGGTCCACGAAGACCTGCGCCATGGTCGGCCGAGATTCCAGCGCGGTCTTGCCCAGGCCCGTCGGGTTGGTGGGAACCTCGCGCCAACCAATCACTTGGTGTCCCATCTCGCCGACGGCGATCTCGAAAAGGCGTTGGCAAGCGGCGGCCTCGGCCGGATCGCGCGGCAGAAAGACCATGCCGGCGGCGTACTGGCCGGCGGGCGGCAACTCGATGCCAATGTTGGCGGTCACGCTGCGCAGGAAGGCATCAGGTAGCTGGACCAAGATCCCGGCGCCATCGCCGGTGTTCTCCTCGGAGCCGCTGGCGCCTCGATGACCCAAGTTCTCCAAGACCCGGATACCATCGCGCACAATCCGGTGCGATTTGCCACCTGCGATGTCCACCACGAAGCCCACACCACAGGCCTCGTGCTCGTGGGCAGGATCGTACAGCCCTTGCCGCTCAGGAGCTTCCTGCCGCTGCTTGGCAGTCTGCGTAGTTGCGTTGCCGTTCATTTCTCGAAAATCGCCCATTAGCTTTAGATGAAAGCTAGCGCCCGCACGGTTGGTGTTAAACCGCTGCTTCCGCGAATAGGACGGATTTTTCTGAAACGAAACACTTTGGAAATATTTCGGCAACAATGGTCCCGGCGACCGCACCCGATGGAAACAATGCGGGAATCCTTCTGCCCGCCGTGACTATTGTTTTCGTCCCTGCTACCCTGTGTTTCCAAAGATGCGCGCAGTCGTCGTTATGTCGAGACCGCAAGTCGGCGCAGCCGAGGTGGACTCTCCTGCTGCGGCCCTGCGTGAGCTGGGCTGCGAGGTGGTTCCGGTCGGCTACGACATGGATGACCTGCCCGACGATCTGGAACACATCCGTCCCGCGGTGGTGGTTGTGGACGCAGGCCCGTACCTGGAGGTGGGCCGCGCCGTGGTCAAGCACGCCAAGCAGATCCCCACGCTGGCCGAGGTACCCATTCTCCTTTGCATAGAAGTTTCGCGACTGCCCGGCCTCGATCCCGAGCTGGGCATGGATGACTTCGTCCTCCTCCCTATCGTCGGACCTGAGCTCTACGCGCGGGTACGCCAGCTCGATTGGCGGCTGTCCTCGTTCTCTGCTTCGGGCCGCGTGAAACTGGGCGACCTGGTCATTGATACGGTGGCGGTGGAGGCCAGTTTCCGCAGCCGCGTGCTCAAGTTGCCGCGGCAGGAGTTCCAGCTTCTCAAGTTTCTGGCTGTGGGCGCGGGCCGTGTGTTCACGCGCGAGCAGCTCCTGTCGCGCGTGTGGGGCTACCGTTACACCGGTAACACGCGCACGGTTGACATCCACGTTCGCCGACTGCGCGCAAAACTGGGCCCTGGCGCTGAGATGATAGAGACGGTGCGCCACGTAGGCTATAAGATGCGCGTGCCAGGCACGTCGTGACCAGAACGGTTACAGCAAAGAAGGGGAGAGTTCGCGCCGCCTTCCAAGGCGAGCACGGTGCATTTTCTGAGGAGGCGGCCCTCCGCTTCCTGGGGCCACGGCTTGAGCCTGTGCCCCAGCGCGAATTCGACGACATGTTCGACGCGGTGATGCGGGGCGACGCTGACTGCGCCGTGGTGCCCGTCGAGAACACCCTGGCTGGCTCGGTCATCAAGAACTACGACTTGTTGGTCGGCTACGACCTCACCATCATCGGCGAGGTGGTGCTGCGCGTGGCCCACAACCTCATCGCCCCCCGCGGCGTCAAGCTGGGCGACGTGCGCCGCGTGTTCTCACACCCGGTGGCGCTGGCCCAGTGTGAGGATTATCTGCGCAAGCTGCGACAGCAGATCCCCAGCCTGGAGGTGTTGCCTGCCTACGACACCGCCGGCGCCGTGAAGATGGTGGTGAAGAATGGGCGGCGCGACGAGGCCGCCATCGCCAGCAAGAGCGCCGCCCAGGTCTTCGCAGCGCATATCCTGGCCTCGGGCATCGAAAGCAACCCGCAGAACTTCACCCGCTTCTTCGTGATGGCGCGCCCCGACCGCGTGGCGCGCATTCCCATCACCGGCAAGCCAAAGGAGCGCAAGACCAGCCTGGTGTTTCGCATCGCCAATCGGCCGGGATCGCTGTACGCCTCGCTCTACGCTTTCGCCGCCGAACAGGTCGACCTGACCAAGATCGAGTCGCGGCCAATCGTGGGCCGGCCCTGGGAGTATTCCTTCTACTTGGACTTCGTCGGCGATCGCAACGACGCCAACGTGCGCCGCGCGCTGGCCGCCCTGGCCGGCGCCGCCGAAAGCGTGCGCATCTTCGGGTCATACCCGAGGGCGGAAATCTAGCTGACTCTGTACCCTGTGGCCGGATCCGGAGCCGGATTTTTCACCACAGAGGACACAGAGGCCACAGAGACGGACCGGAAAGGGAAGGGGTTGGTCTCTTTCCGATCCGAGCCCCTCCTTCCTTTCCGACCTCTGTGTTCTCTGTGCTCTCTGTGGTGAGATCCGGATCCGGACAAGAGCCGGAGCTTGACGAAGGGGCCGCTCCGCGAAACCATGCAGCGAATGCTCAACATTGATCTCACAGGAAAGCGCGCCTTGGTCGCCGGCGTGGCGGACGACAGTGGCTTCGGCTTTGCCATCGCCAAATCGCTGGCCGAGGCTGGTGCTACCATTTGCCTCGCCACCTGGCCGCCGGTGCTGGGGATCTTCCGCTCCTTGCTCGAACGCGGCAAGCTCGACGAGTCGCTGCGACTGGCAGACGGAAGCAAGCTCGCCTTCGAACGCATCTGGCCCATGGATGCCGACTTCGACAGCGACGCCGATGTGCCCTCCGCCGTGCGCGAACACCGGCGCTATCGCGATTGCGGCGATTTCAGTATCGCGGGTCTGACGGATCGGCTACGAGCGGATTTCGGCGAGGCGTGCCTGGACGTCGTGGTGCACAGCCTGGCCAATGGCCCCGAGGTGAAAAAGTCCCTGCTGGAAACCAGTCGCAAGGGATACCTGGCTGCGGTGGGGACGAGCAGCTTCTCTTTCGCATCCATGGCGCAGCGACTGGGCCCGCTGGTTCGGCCGGGCGGTTCTTTCCTGGCGCTGTCCTACCTCGCCAGCCAGCGGGTGGTGCCCGGTTACGGGGGCGGAATGGCCTCGGCCAAGGCTGCGCTGGAAAGTGACGCCCGCGTGCTCGCCTTCGAGGCCGGCCGCAAGTGGGGCCTGCGCGTGAACGTGATCTCGGCCGGCCCGTGGCCTTCGCGCGCAGCCAGCGCCATCGGCTCGATCCAACAGATGATCGACTACTGCCGTGTCAACTCGCCCCTGCCCCAAGCCATCACCGCGGCCGAGGTGGGCGCGGCCGCGGCCTTCCTGTCGAGCCCGCTCGCCTCAGGCATCACCGGCAGCACCGTCTACGTCGACAAGGGCTTTCACGCCATGGGAATGGCCGTAGCCTCGCCGCCGGGACAGTGAGCTAGTTTTTCACCACAGAGAGCACAGAGGTCACAGAGCCGGATCGGAAAGGGAAGGGTTGGGTTCTGTCTGGTCCGAACCCCTTTCCCTTCCGACCTCTGTGTTCTCTGTGCCCTCTGTGGTGAACCAGCTCGCCCTCCGGTTTTGAGCGCCGATGTGGGCCGATGCCCAGCCAGCTGATAAGCTTGCGCCTCGCATGAACAACGAAACCCCAAAGGCCGGCCTCAAGGAACTGCGCCAACGTCTCAACCAGGTGGACGACGAGATGGTACGCCTGCTGGCCAAGCGGCTGGAAACAGTCGGGCTCATCGCCAAGGAGAAGGCCGGCTCGACCCAGGCCATCCGGGATCCAGAACGTGAGCGCGAGGTGTTGGCCCGCGTCGAGACTTTGGCTCAGTCGCTGGGGTTGTCAGCTCCCCTGGCGCGCAAGATCTTCTCCGAGATCATCAGCTACTCGGTCAGTCGCCAGATAGCCTCGCTGGCTGGGATCGAGGGCGAAGCGTCTGAGGTTGCGGTCGGCTACCAGGGCTCGCCGCTCACTTACAACAACCTGGCGGCGGAGCAGTACCTGGCCGGCCAAAACTTGCGCGGCCGCTTCGTGGGCTTGCCCACCCTCAAACAGGTGATCGACTCGTCGGCGTCCGCTGCGGTGGATCTTGCCTTCCTGCCCATCGAAAACACGGTCGCGGGCAGCATCAATCAAGTGTACGACGTGCTGCGCGAGCAAGACCTGCACATCGTGGGCGAGGAGTCGTATCGGGTCGAGCTGTGCTTGGCGGCCACGACCGATGTGCCCGCCTCCGCACTACGACGGATCCTGTCTCATCCGCTGGCACTCGATCAGTGCTCAGCCTTCGTTTCGGCCTTGCCGCAAGCACGCGCGGAGCCTTTTCTCGACACGCGCGAAGCCATGCGGGCGGTGGCGGAGGCCAAGGATCCCACCCTGGCCGCCATCGGCTCCCCCGAGGCCGCGGCGGCGCACGAACTGCACATCTTGAACCGCAACGTGGGCAACCAGGACGAGATCCTCATGCGCTACGTGGCGCTGGCCCGCGCTCCCGTTTCCGTTGATGTCCGCGTGCCCTGCAAGACCAGCCTGATCCTGTCCACGCGGCACGAAAAGGGTGCGTTGCTCCGCTGCCTGCACATCCTGGCCGAGTATGGGCTGAGCATGACCAAGCTGGAATCGCGGCCGCGACCCAACCGTCCTTGGGAGTACATGTTTTTCATCGACTTCGAGGGCAACGTGGCTGAAGAAAGGGCCGCCTTGGCGCTCGAAGCCCTGCGCAGCGAGGCGCTCTACTTGAAGATCCTCGGCTGCTATCCCGCCAAGGCCACGCCCGCCGAAGCCCAAACCACCGCCCTGCCCGAGGCATCCGAGGTCACTCCCGTCGAGGTATCGCCCGCCGCAGCGGTCGCCGGTCGGCCCGCGCACAGCCAGCCGATCGCGCGGGCCTCCAAGCACTATCGCCTCGCCGACCGTGCCACCCATCCCGAGGATACCGTCATCCGCGTGGGCTCACTGCTCATCGGCGGCACTGGCTTCGTGGTCATTGCCGGTCCTTGCTCGGTGGAGTCGGAAGACCAAATCAACCGCACCGCCCTTTTCGTGCGCGAGCAAGGGGCCCACATCTTGCGCGGGGGCGTGTTCAAGCCACGCACCGGCCCGTATGCCTTCCAGGGGCTGGGCCGCGAAGGTCTGGATCTGCTGGCCGCTGCCGGTAAGACCGCTGGCCTGCCTATCATCACCGAAGTCATGACCATCGAGCAGGTGCACCTGGTGGCCGAAAAGTCCGACATCCTGCAGATCGGCGCGCGCAACATGCAGAACTTCCCGCTGCTGTCAGCGGTGGGCAAGGTGGACCGGCCGGTCATGCTCAAGCGTGGCCTGTCGAGCACCATCGAGGAATGGCTGGCGGCCGCCGAGTACATCCTGGCGCAGGGCAACGGCCAAGTTATCTTGTGCGAGCGAGGCATTCGCACCTTCGAGAGCGCCACCCGCAACACGCTGGATCTGTCCGCCGTGGTGGTGCTGCGCGAGCGCACCCACCTACCCATCGTGGTGGATCCTAGCCACGGCACCGGCAAGCGTCCCTATGTGGCGCCCATGGCCTGGGCTGCGCGCGCCTGCGGCGCCCATGGCATCAGCATCGAGGTCCATCCCGACCCCGACAAGGCGCTGTCCGACGGCGACCAGAGTCTCGACTTCACGGGGTTCAAGGCATTGATGGAAGGTCTCAGCCGCGTGCGCGTGTAGTTAGATTTCGAGAATGCGAGCCCGTTCGCCGCGAGTCGCGCAGACCGCCCGATGCAGCGCCCATTGCCCGCGCGCGCGCGCCAAATTGTGCTCGCCCCGACCGGGGTAGCGTTCGCGCGCCCAGCCGAAGTACGATTCCAGCAACGCATCGGCCGCGAAGCGCACCGCCAACTCTAGACTGATCCATTCGACCCCGTGCAGACAGGCACGACGCTCGTCGGCGCCAAGGGTGCGGCCCAAGGCATCGTGGAAGCCTTCGAAGGAGGCCCGGAAAACTTCCACGTCGAACCTGGCTTGGCTGGCGTCCTCGGGGCTGCGGTTGCACCACGACCGCCACGCATCCCCCAACTCATGCGCCAGCGCCATGGGTCCCACTGTGTCCAGGTCGATGAGGCACACCGCCTGCTCGGCCGCGGGCGGCTCGCGACCGGCAAACAAGATGTTGTTCAGCTTGGGATCGCCATGGCACACGCACGGGAGCAGGCCGGGCAACGGCGGCAAGTCACCGACGGCGGCGAACAGATCCGCGGCCAGTGCGTTCACGTCTCGGTAGAGGCGATGATCCCTGCGGGCATCCAGCGCCTCGCGCAGCCTAGCCAGGTGCAGGGCGGTGTCGTGCACACCCGGCCGTATGCCGCTGAACTCGCGGTCTATCCCGTCGAGCGCGCGATGAAACCGCGCCACCAGGCCGCCCGCGGCGCGCGCCTGGCCCAGGCTGGCTACCACATCGAAGGACACGCCATCGACGTAGGTCTGCAGCCGCCACACCCCGGCCTGCCCCCCCAGGTCGACCGACAAGAGGCCGTCCCCGGCCGGGACTAGGCGCGGCGTGGCCATGCCCAAGTCTGCCAGTCGCCGCGTGACCACGTCGATATTGTCATTGACGGCGGCAGAGAAGACCGGATTCATCCGCTGCAGCACGAAGCGCGCCTGGCCGCGACTGACCAAGTAGGTCTGGTTGACCAGTCCCCTGCCCAGAGGCGTGACCCGCGCGCCGTCCAGGCCCAGGTAACGGGGCAGAACCCGCGCCTCGATCAGATGCGCCTGAATCTCCACGAGCCCCGCCCGCCGCAACTACTCGGAAGGCGCATCGGCCGGCGGCGCCTCCCGTTCCTCTGGTGGCCGCTCCCAGCCGCCGACGGTTTCCTGCACGGGTGGCGCGGCCGACCTCTCGAAGTCGAACTTGTACGCGAAGGCAAGGCCGCCATTGGCCTCGATCAGAGCCAGGACCGGTCCCACGCTGAGCATGCCACGCCCTTCCAACCACAAGGCAAAGTAGCGAGATAGATGCCACATAACGCCCACCCCGGCGCCAAAGGCCACCGGCCCTGCGCTGATGGTGTCACTATGATCGGTCCCGGTATTGGGACAGGGGTTGAAAGTGCTCTTGGTGCACGCCTTGGGATTGTAGCCCATGAAGGCCCCCCCCCCGGCGACCCCGAGCCCGGCGACACCTGACCCAAAAAACTGGAAGTTTCCTGCGTTGAAAAAGGCGTACTGCCCGCGGAGGAAGAGACCCACGGCCCACGTCGGCGGATAGCTCGCCTTGGTGATGTCGTTGCGCCAATTCTGGGAGTCCAAGGGCGCGTACTGAATTCGCGCCTGCAACGAGAGGGCGAGCCTGTCGCTGACCTGGTAGCCAATCTCCGGCACCAACTGGCCCAGGCTTGCCAGTGAGTATCCCTTTGTGATCTCAACGGGGTCGCCAAGTTGGGCTGGGGTGTTGGGGTCGCTTGCGACTGCCGCCTTGTTCGTCCACTTCAGTTCGTGGCTGTCTGGCCTGATATTGCTGTGGTAGGTCGACCCCGTGCCCAAACCCAGCGAGAAAAAGAATGAACCGGGCAAGCGGCGATGGTACTTACGAAGCTCTTCGTCGATCTGGTATTGCTTGTTGATTTCCTCCAGCGGGGCCTGGTCGTCCGCTATCGGTGCGGTTTTCGCGCTGGTGTCCTTGCCTTGCAGCAAGAGCGTCAGCGTTCTGTTGTTCATGGGCGCGGCACCGTCGAGGATGGGCATCAGGTCCGGGCCGTCGGAGCTTCCGATGGTCAGGGGCTCCTTCACGCCTGGAACCTTCGCTTCCAGGTAGTACTGAAATGCGTTCCCCGTGACCGCAGCGGCTGGAACGGTCGCCGTGAGCCAGCCCTGGGGTGAGCGCGTCATGGGCAGCGGCGTGAAATCCTCACCCCCGCTTTCCCGATAGAAGAGCGTGGCGGTGGAGCGCTTGGGCGCTTTCTGCGTGAGACAACGGATGAGGATGTCCTCCTTGGGCGGCACCTCGCTCGGCAGCGGACAGTAGAAGGGCTCGGGAGCCTTGGCCGGTGGCGCTGGCTCTTCCACGTCCGCCAGCTTCTTGGCCCCGCGACGGCCTCCAGCGGCGGATCCACCAGCCTCAGAACCGCTGGCTGAAGTCGGCGAGGGCGTGCTCTCGGGTGCGGCCGCCATCGGCGCCGCCGGCGCCGCAGATGTCCGAGCTCCCGGCGGGAGGCTGGCCTGGTTACGGGCTGCGTCGAGAGCTTCGTCCAAGGCCGGCGTTTCAACCTGAGGGGTGATCTTGATGTTGGGGTTGATCTTGAGAGCCATCACCAGTTGCCGGATGGCCTTGTTCTTGTCATTGAAGCCCGTCATGTAGACCGCGGCTAGGTGCACGTGCGTGCGGGCCGCGATCTCGTGGTCAGCCATGTTCGCGTCGGTGAGGACCGCGATGGCGCCCCACAGAGCGTCACGCGCGGCCTCGAACTTGCTCGCCTGCATCTGGGCGAGCGCCTGCTTGTTGATCTCGACAACCTTGGTCACCGTGGTCTGGGCTTTGGCGGCCTTCCCGGCAGCCATGGCCTGCGACGACAGGGCGAGAACGGACAGGACAACGACAAGCGACGAGAGGAAACAGCGGTACATCTTCATGAATGCAGCTCCTGGCGGAGAGCTACTATCTTTATGCTGGCTGAGGGGCGATGTCCATTCCCTCTGTCCAACACCGGAGCGGCGCTAGAGAGAAGGTTGATCAACTCGCAAAAAGCCATTATCCGGATTCTCGCCCTAATGATTCCGCGAACTTCGAGAGCCGTTTTTTGCCCATCTTAGGATTTTTACGAGAGAATCAAGGTTGGCGCGCCTGATCGATGCCGCCGCGCGGCCAGAAGCCGCTTCCAGCGAGGTACTTTGGTTCCCGAGGAATCCATTCCGCAGATTGAAACCGTGGTACAGGGCCAGACGAATCCTTTCCCGCTTCGGACCAGCGCCAAACAGACGCGCCGGGTCAAAGGACGATACAAAACGCTCCGTAGGCCTGGAGGAAGTTGGCCGCTTGGATACTGTACGAGTCTGTTGAGTTAGAAGATGTGACGGTCGTCCTGGCCGGAGTGGCGTGAAGCAACGACAACTCAAACCGCAGGGACAATCGCGAAGCCAACCGCACAGCCGTACCGACCTGGGGCCCAGACGCAAAAGCGTCCATTCCGACGACACCATTGTCATATGCCATGCCAGCCGTGTTCAACCGGTAGTGAAGGAGGCCAAGCTGAACTCCGCCGAAAAAACTCAGGATCGGGTTGACCGGGAGAATGCCGTTGAACTGAAACAAGATGGGAATGGCATCAACGGTCAGACTGTCGGCTCCTCCCAACGCAGCTACCAGAAGTCCGATTTCGCCAAGACGCGCGAATCTGTAACCGCCCCGAAGCCCAAGCCCGTACCCGAATCTCGGGCCATCACCGCCAAGGTTTTTCGCCATGCCCAGGACGAGCCCAATGTGGCCCTTCTCGGGAACGCAGGCAATCGAGTCCGAACCAGCGTCTTCGCACGAATCAGCGCTGTCGCATGGTTCGGTGCTTGCCCTTGGCGAAGAGCCCGTCGAACCAACAAATGTGCGAGGATACCCCCCCGCTGCGAAGTTGTTCGCGACGGCCAGGCCCGTATTGAACTCAACCAGCTCCATGACGGGTGCCACGCTGGAGATGCCGCGCACTTCCACCCATACGGCAAAGCCGGGTGAAATATGGTACGTCGCGCCCACCCCCAGACCAAACGCGCCTGGCCCGCCGCTGATCGTATTGCTGTGATTCGTCCCGACGGGGCAGTGTGAAAACGGCCCTGTCGAGCCGCACGTTTTCGGAACGTAGCCCATGAAAGTCCTTCCCCCGACGAGCCCGAAACCCGCGACGCCAGAGCCGAAAAACTGAAAATCCCCAGCATTCAAGAAGGCATACTGGGCGCGGAAGAACAGAGCCAGCGCGTAGGTGGGCGGCGCGCTCGCGCCTGGCAGGGGTAGCCACGATTCCGCAATATCGAAGGATCGGTACTGAAAGCGTTCCTGCAGTGACAAGGCCAGTCTGTCGCTAAGCTGGTAGCCGATTTCCGGGACGAACTGGAAAATGCTTGCTGGTGACCAGCCCGCAGTGATGGTGATACTGGCGGGTCTCTCCGGATCGGCCATGTCATGACCGTCCGGATTGGCCGAACCGTGGTGGGTCCACCCCGTGCCGTAGCCAAACGAGAAGAAAAGCGACCCGGGCAGGCGGCGGTGATGTTTGGGTAGATCTTCGTCGATTGGAGGCCGCCTGCCGACTTCCTCCAACGGCCCCTTGTCCCCCACTGCCGGCGTAGATTTCACGCTGGTCTCCCCGTCTGGCAACAGCAACGCTGGTGCCGCGTTCGTCGTGTGCGCTGCACCGTCGACAGCGGGCACCACGTTCGGCTTGTCGGCGCTTCCGATGGGCGGGGTGGCGTTCGGAACCTTGGCAACCGAAGGATCGCTGGTCCCTGACGCCGAAGTCGCGCGTTCCTCGATCATCGAATCCGACGGCGTTTCCCCTGTAGATGCCGTCGGAGACGCCCTTTTCACCTGCGATCCCAGTCCGAACTGGCTGCGAGCCGCGTCGAAGGCATCGTCCAACGCGGCGGTCTCGACCTGCGGTGCGATCGTGCTGTTGGGGTTGATCTTCAGAGCCAACACGAACTGCCGGATGGCCTTCTTCCTGTCGTTGAAACCGGTCAGGTAGACAGCAGCCAGGTGCATGTGGATCTGCGCCGTGATCTCGTCGTCGCCCCTGTTCGCGCCGTTGAGAATCGCGATGGCGCCCCAGAGGGCTTCGCGCGCCGCCTCGTACTTGCCCGCCTGCAGTTGAGCCAAGGCCTGTTGGTCGATCTCGACTGCCTTGCTCAACGTGGCCTGGGGTTCGCCAGACTGCCCAGCGGCGATAGCAACGCCGGCCTGCGACGACAGGCCGAAAACCAATAGGGTAACCACACCGGGCAAGACGGAACCACAGGACATCTTCATGGATTCGACTCCAACAGATGCCGACTACTATGCTGGGGTCGAAGAAATGTCCATTGCGCGGCTAGAGGCAGACTTGGTGTTCCGGATCGCAGCCACCGCGGGGCGCCGGCACCACCAGTCGAGACGTGTCGTCAGGATCGGTTTCCTGGAAGTAGCCGTCGCCGTCCGCGTCGACTCGAAGGGGATCCGTCGCCACATAGTGATCGCCGGCGACCCAGTAGTCGAAGCCGTCTGCCGTGCGCAGCACCACGTGTCCCACCACGCGGGCACCGCGCAAGTCGGTCTTGGGGTCGCCGCGCTCGGTGAGATAGAGGACGCCCGTGGCCCCGAGACGGTCAACCGTGGCCTGGTGGGGATGGCCGTCAGGGTTGTCGTTGCCCACCTCGATGATGCTGACCCTGGGCCACAGCTCGGCCAGAAAAGTCGGACTGGATGAGTGGTCGCTCCCGTGGTGGTTCACCCGATAGACGTCGATGTCCCCGGCCAAGGGAGCCGCAGCATATTCGATGTCGTGGTACGAGTAGCCATACTCGGATACCAACGTCTCGCCCGAAAGATCGCCGCCCGAGAAATAGTCGAGCAGGCCGAAGCGCAGAACGAACGCCAGCGAGTAGTCGTTCTCGCTGGGCGGGGCCGGATCGTCGGCCGGTGCTTGGGCTGTAAGCAGACCATTGCCATCTGCAGCGACCACGCGCAGAAACACACCCGCACCGAGATCGATCTGACCGGCGCCCAGTGTGGCGACTTCAGGGTGCAGCACGCTCTGTCCCTCGCCGGCGAGATAGCCACGCCAGCGCGCCAGCGTGCCCCCGCCTTCGCCCAAGTAGTGGGTGAAATCGCGATGCAGGAGTTTTCCCACTGTGAAGCCCTGCTGGTTGACCAGGTGCCACAAGCCGCCGTATCCGGGATACCCGGTATGATCCAGGTGAAAGTGGCTGATGAGCACGTAGTCCAGGTGGGCGGAGCCAAGCACGTTCTTGATGTATGGTCCGATGATCAAGGCTCCATCGTCGGCTTGCCAGTCGGCTTCTCCCGCATCCACCAACAGGGATCGGCCAGTGGGCCCGACGATCAGTGTGCTGCAGGCCTGGCCCGCGTCGATGTGATGGATCTCGAGCCAGCCAGGCTGCCAGGTGCCGCCACCGGGCGTCTCAGCCCCAGAAACGGCGGGCATCTTCCCGGCGGGCACCAGGCTGCAGCCGGCCAGCAACAACTCGCTCAAGAGCAAGAGGGCGCGCATGCCGAGTTATCGACAGCGGCACAATGAGGTTGCGTGGCCAATTGTTATGGGAACCCTCAAAGGGTTCGCTCCGCCCTTCGGCCCCCCACCCGCCATCACCTCCCCCCTCGCTTCGCTCGGCCTCGCCAAGCCCTCCCGCGATGGTGCGCCGCCGGCGAGGGCGCGAGCGAAGCGAGCGGGGCGGGCAGGGTGGGCTGTCCGTCCCGAAGGCCGGCGGGCTCCCCACGCGACAATTGATCCCCCGGAGCCGCGCGCAGCCGCGGCCCGCGTAATGCCGCGGCCGCGCGGGTCCCGGAGAAGAAGTTAGCTTTTGCACCACAGAGAGCACAGAGGTCACAGAGCCGGACCGGAAAGAAGAAGGGGTCGGGCTGTCTGGTCCGAACCCTTGCCTTCCTTCCAGCCTCTGTGTTCTCTGTGCTCTCTGTGGTGAAATGGTAACTCTGCCCGCCGCTTGGGCTGCTGCCGGGCGGCGGGCGGAGAAAGACGGACTGGTTACTTCTTTGAGGCTGGCGCGGGAGCAGGACCAGGAGCGACGGCCGGAGCTGCCGCAGCCACCTTCTCCTCGGCGGCCTTCTTGCCCTTCTTGCCCTTCTTGCCCTTGGCATCAGCCGGCTTGGCCGAGTCCGCCTGCGCGACCTTCCTGGCAGCGACAGGCGCGGACGCCTTGTGGCTGGCTTTGGCGGCAAAGGCCGAAGTGCTGGTGAGGGTGGCGATTCCAAGCGCGATGATGAGTTTCTTGAACATGGCGACGACTCCTCTTCTTGGGTTGCTGTGAAAGCGTCTCTGCTTGGCTGGTAATGCAGCGGCCGTGCCACTCGGAAATGCGGCGTGTTCTCCGCGCGCTTCCGCCCTTTCGTTGCTTCTGCGACCAGGATGGCAACCAATCCGCCCCCTCTTGTGGGGCGTTCTGGAAGACAATTCACATGGGAACCCTCAAAGGGTTCGCTCCGCCCTTCGGCACCCCACCCGAAGGCCGGCGGGCTCCCCACGCGAAGCCGCGAAAACTGGCGCTGAGCCCCACGTCGGGTGAAGGTGGACTCATGGGCGCGTTCATCAACGCGTTTCGCAGCAAGCGCGTGGGCATGCTCATCGCGCTGGGCTTTGCGTCTGGGTTGCCGCTGGCGCTCACACGCACAACCCTGAGCGCGTGGATGACCAATGCCGGCGTGAATCTAAAAACCATCGGGCTCTTCTCGCTGGTCACCCTGCCCTATTCATTCAAGTTCGTCTGGGCGCCGCTGCTCGACCGCTTCAGCTTTCCGCTGTTCGGCCGGCGTCGCGGCTGGATGGCGCTAACGCAAGTGGGTCTGCTGCTGTCGGTGTGGACCATGGCCGACATCAATCCGAAAAGTGCGCCGCTGGCCATCGCGGCCCTTGCCGTGGTGGTCGCGTTCCTGTCCGCCAGCCAGGACGTGGTGGCTGACGCCTACCGCACCGACGTCTTGCCGCCGGCCGAGCGCGCCTCCGGCACGTCGACCTGGATCCTCGGCTACCGCATCGCCATGCTGGTCTCGGGCGCGGGAGCGTTGGTGCTGTCCGACCACATGCCGTGGTCGCGCGTGTACGGCGTGATGGCGCTGCTTATGATCGTGGGCATCGTCGCCACCTGGCGCGCGCCCGAACCCGAGGTGGTGTGCCCCCCACGCACGATTGCCGACGCTGTGGTCAAGCCGTTCGTGGACTTCTTCTCGCGCAAAGGCGCGACCTTGGCGCTGGCCTTTGTCATGTTGTACAGAATCGGCGACACCATCGCTGGCGGCATGGTGCTACCCTTTCTCATCAAGCTAGGCTTTTCCAACAGCCAGATCGGCTTCTGGAACAAGGGCGTGGGCTTCGCCGCAACCATCAGCGGTGTCATGTTGGGCGGCGGCATGGTGGCCAAGTATGGCGTGCGTCGCTGCTTGCTGACCTTCGGCGCGATCCTGATGGTCGCCAACACCGGCTACCTCGCGCTCGCCCTGCACGGTAAGAGCGTGGCACTGCTGGCGACCGCCATCGGCATCGACAACGTGTGCGGCGGGATGGTGGACGCGGCCTTCGCCGCCTTCATCATGTCTTTGTGTAACAAGTCCTTCTCGGCAACCCAGTTCGCGCTTCTGTCCAGCGCCTCGACCATCATCGGTCGCATCATCGGTGCTGGCTCGGGCTGGCTCGCGGCCACGCTGGGCTGGCCGATCTTCTTCGGCATCACCATCGTGGCGGCCGTGCCCGCCCTGCTGCTGCTCGCGCTGGCCTTCCCGAAGAACGCGGGAGCTGTCGAAACCACGAAGTGAAAATCAGATACTCGCCCGCAGGCCGACGCCCAGATCGAAAAGCGCGGGGCTGCGGCCGGACAATTGCTGCGGCGTCGAGCTCAGGCCGCTGAAGGGATCGGTGAACGAACCCAAGTTGATCGGGTTCATCCCGAAGCGAAATTCCCCATTCCTCTCACCCCAGTGGACGGCGCCAAAGGCTTCGAAGCGCAGATGCGTGAGCAGAATGAACGAGTAGTCAAACCGGGTGATGCCGGAACGGTCGGACAGATTGGCCAGGTTCGACAAGGTGAAGGTGGTGTTGTCCCAGGAATAGGGCGCCGGCGCGGAAGCGAAAACGCCGACGTAGTGGCGTCCCAAGTAGAAGAACGTCGCCGGTTCGCTGAGCGTCTGCGAATGGGGCAGCACGAGACCGGGGTACACCGCCGTGTCGTTGTAGCCGAGACCGTTGTAGAAGTACTCGGCGCTCATGGTGAACACGTCATTGGCGGCGTACTTGAACGAGTAGGAGACGCCGCCGGTGGCCTGCGGCTTGACCCCCGAGCCCCGTTCCACGGTATAGAGCGCATCCACCCGGTGTTCAAGCGCCTGCACCAGCCATGGCGTCGAGTCCAGACTGTTGTACGGCGCCTGCGGCAGGTTGGTCGCATCCACGCTGCTGTCGTAGCGCACCCGATCGATGTCCTGGCCGAAACGCAGCGCCACCTCGCCGTAGAAATCGAGATCCCAAATCCCGGCCGAGAGGTCGGCCGCCAGCTTGGGCTTGTGCCCTCGCTGCACAAGACCGCCCAGGCCCAACTCCGACGAGCTCCATACCATCTCGGCGCGGGCGGCGCCTGCTACGGAACTCGCGGTGGGCGTGGCGTCCGCTCCCTCGGTCAAGCCGTAGGCGTAGAAGTTCCAGCCCTGTGCCTCCCAGGGCACGTGCACTTTGATCATGGTGGTCCCGGTGCGCGCGTCGAACACGTCGAGTGGGTTGCGGTGCTGGATGTGCAAGAAATCCGTCGGGGTCCAGAAGCGCGCGGTGCCCCAGCGCACATGCTGGCGGCCTGCAGTGACGAACACCGTGTGCTTGATGTCGAAGCGCAGCCACATCTGATCGAGCAACACGCGCGGTGTGCGCGTGGCCTGCGCCCCGAAGAGAGAACTCAAGCTGGCGGCGCCCGCGTTGGAATAGCCGCCCTGCGACCCGCTGCCGAAGGTCGAAAGACCCGTGCTCGCGGTCGCGGGCAAGGTCGGATCGAAGATGGTGCGCGCAAGCGCGAAGCCGCGCACCCGATCGTTGGGCCGTACGTCCAGGTACGCGTCGAGCAGGGAGGGCGACGACAGAGTCCAGTTGCCCGCGCTCTGTCCTTGCTGGGCTGAACTCTGCGCGCGCAGATAGATCTGGCCGCCGATCTTCAGCGGATCCTCCGGCGCCACCTCGGCCGAAAAACGGGTCGCCGCCTCCGGCGCCCCCATATTCAATTGATCCCGCGAATCGCCCTCTGATTTCGTGGCCGCGACGGGCGCGGGCGAAGCCCGCGGGGGCTGGTGGAGCGGGCTGTCCGTCCCGAAGCCCCCGGAGGGGGTGGCCGCGACGGGGGCCGGAACCGGTTCCGCAGCCGGCGCCGCGGGCGCCGCAAACATGTCGTTCTCGCTGGGCCTGTCCTGCGCCTGCGCCGTGGTCGCGCTTCCTGCCGCGATCAGGATCCCCAACCCAAGATGCCTGCGATTCATCGCGACTTGCTCTCCAGCCAGGCCTTGGTGAAAAGATTGGCTTCCAAGGGACGCATGTCCACAGACTTGACCAGGATCAAGGTCGAGTTGGCCTTCTCCACCTCGTCGTAGAAGCGCATCTCCTCCGGGTAGTACACGTCGGTCTTCTTCGATTCGGAGTAGCTCTTCTTCCAGCGCGGATAGTACGACGTGCGCAGCAGCCGCCCAGAAAGCGCGAATTCCTGGCGTTTGAGTATGTTCTTGGTCTCCTTGTCGATCCACAGCTTGATGACCGGGAACGCGAGATCGATGTTGGGTTTGCCGGTCAGCTTCATCACCTGCGCGGTGTAGGCACCCAGTTTTTCTTGGCCCAAGTCCTCTGGCTCGTACTCCTCGGCCAGGCGCGATTCATCGAAATCCGAACGGCGCGAATTGGTGCCACCAATGCGCTCGCGCTCGGTCTTGCGTTCCCACTTGCCTACCGACGGATCGTAAAACCACAGGTTCTTGTCGATGCGCAAATAGCCCTGGCCCTGGGAAGCCTTGGGTTTGGTGAACAGAATGATGAACTTCTGGTCCACGCTGCGCCGGAAGACCAGGGCCTCGTAGGCTACGTCGACCTTGTCCTTTTCCTTTTGCTCTATGTACACAAGGTTGCGCCAGTCGCCCTGATTGCGCTGCCGCTCGTCGACGACTTTGAGAAGGTCGACCAGTTCGGCCTTGCCCAAGGCCGCAGCGATGCGGGGAACAAGCAGGCTGAGGACCAGCCCAAGAACGGCGAAAAAGCGGGACGTAGGCATGAGTGCGGCTCCAGTGGTTGGTTAGCTTCTTTCACCACAGAGAGCACAGAGAACACAGAGGTCGGAAAGAAGAAAGGGCTCGGACAAGACGGCCCACCCTTTTCTTCCTTCCGATCCGGCTCTGTGGCCTCTGTGCTCTCTGTGGTGAAAAAGCATTTCTATCCGAAGTGGGACATGGCCGACACCGGCTTCAGGCGCGCGGCCCGGTAGGCTGGATACAGCGCCGCCAAGGTGGTCACCAGGGTAATGAAGAGCGCGGCGCGCAGCAGCCCGCCGGGGTGCAGGGCAAGCTGAACCCGGTCGGACATGAGAAAAAGCTGCACCGAGAGCGGCACATGGATGCGGGCCGCATTGATGGCAGCGCCCAGGCCGGCGCCAGCCAGCGCGCCGCTGCCTGTGCCGATGAGTCCGAGCAGCAACGACTCGTACAGAAACATGCGCAACACCCCGCCCCGCTGCATGCCAATGGCGCGCAGAGTGCCGATCTCGCGCGTGCGCTCGCGGATGGCGATCCACATGGTGTTCATGATGCCGGTGACCACGATGGCGATGAGGATGGTGAGCAGCACCGCGGTCAGGCCTTTGAGAACCGTCAGGGTCCAGGTGATGAAGGAGACCTCATCCTCCCAGGTGGTCACGTCCAGCTTCTGCCCGGTCCAGTCCTCGCGCGCCACGGTCTGGAACTTCATCCAGAACGGGTTGGGATCCGCGTCCATCACGGCCCAGCCCAGCTTTTCAAGCTGTCCGCGCAGGCGGGCCGCGATAGCGGTCACGTCGGGAACGAACTGTGGCTTGAGATAGATGTGGATCGCGCCGGTGGTATCGGAGCGAAGCTGATACAGCGCGCGCGTGGTTTCCACCGGAACGAAAACCCCGAACTTGCTCATGAGCCCCATATCCTTGGCTATGGCGACGATGCGACAGTCGATGGTGTTGGCCGCGCCCCGCGTGGTCTGCGCCGACAGGGTGACCGCGTCGCCCACCTTGACCTTGAGCCTTTCCACCTGCGACTCGAACACCATCATGGTGTTGGGCTCGGCCAAGTCCTCCAGGCGGCCGCTGCTGAGTTCAATGACCTTGCGAAAGGCAGGCTCGTTCTTGATTTCGATGCCGGTGATGCCAGCCTGGGTCGAGCCCTGGTCCGAGATGATCTTGGCCCAGCCGCGGCCGCGATGAACCAGGCTTTCCATCTCGGGCACGCTCTTTTTGACCGCCTCGATGACCCTCTCATACTCGGTCACAACCGGACCGCCGGCGCTGCTGGTCACTTTGAAAAAGCCGCCCACGTTGACGTGGCCGGTACTCAGGGTGGTGGCAGCTCGGATCATGGTCTCGCTCACTCCCGTCGACAAAGCGTTGAGCAAGATGAGCAGGGCCGTCACACCGGCGATGGCCGAGGCCAGGAAGAAGGTGCGGCGGCCGTGCTGGAACAGGCTGCGAGAAGCGATGCGAAGATCGAGAAGAAAGCCCATGGCTAGTCGTCCGATTGCATGGCCTGGCGCGGGCTCACCCGCATGGCCAACAGGCCTGGGTAGATGCTGGAGATCGCGCTCACCACGAGCACGATGGCGAGGGAAATGATGACGTTGGCCGGGCTCAGGCTGGGATGGAGGCGCGGGCCCGAGAACAGGAAGTAGAGAATCTCATTGGCGGCCGGTATGCCCACCGCGTGGATCACGCCCACGATGCCGGCCCCCAATAGAGCGCCCAGGCTACCGAACAGCACACCCACCGCCAGCGCCTCCACCAGCAACATGCCGAGCAAGAAGCGGCGCTGCGCACCCACTGCACGCAAGGTTCCGATCTCGGGCATGCGTTCCAGGGTGGCCATGACCAGGGCATTGTTGATGATGACCAGCGCCACTGCGAAAATGATCAGAACCGAGATGTAGAGCACGGAGCGGATCATGGTGACGAACTGTCCCACTAGACCCGATGCCTTCTGCCAGGTGATGGCGCGCAAGGGAATCCCGGCCTGGGCACCGGCCGCCTCGATGTCCTTGATGGTCTGCGAGATTCTGCGCGGATCCTTGACGATGACGGCGGCGTTGAGCACATCGCCTTGTTCGAGTTGGGCTGGATCGTAGGACTGGCTGGCGCGAGCCGCGCGCTGCTGCCTGCCCGCCAGGCTGCGCAAGGCAGCCTCCGCCTCGTCCACGGGACGCGCGCTGCCCCCAGATGTCGCCCCGCCCAGATCCGGCTTGCCAAAAAGCTCGGCCTCGGCTTGCTCGCGCGAGACTTCCTTCATGCCCGCCCCTGCCTTGATTTCCTGCACTTCCCGCGCGCGCTCCGGCGTGAGGAAACCGTACAGTTCCCGGAAGGAAACCATGTCCATCAGGTTGAGCTCGCCCGCGATGTGCGAATCCTCCAAGCCCTGGAAGGCAAACGTGCCGTACACGCGTAGTTTCACCGACTGAACGTAGCCGCTCTTGGTGAAGGACTTGATGGTCAGCATGTCACCGATGCGCACGCGGTACAGTTCCAGCATGGGCGCCAACTGGTCGTAGAAGAAGCGGTAGCGCCGCGCGAAATTGGCATCGTCGACCCGGAAGAATTCGGCCAGCAG
>PMLB01000011.1 GCA_003158735.1 Myxococcales bacterium
CACAGAGGCCACAGAGGCCGGAAAGAAAGGGTTTCGGATCCGGATCCGAACCCTTCCTTCCGATCCGTCTCCGTATGGTTAGCCGGCTCAATGGCAATGTTGGAACCATGCTTTTCCGCTCACCTGATGTCTCTCGGTTTTACAGGCAAGCGTCACACTACCTTCGATGTCTCGGACACCATTCACGACTGCGAAGCCGGGTTGAACATTTAGGGTTCCGCAAGCGCCCAGATTGTCTCCGATCGGGCTGCCGGACGGGAAATACGCGCCAGCAAACGAGCCGTCGAGATTCTGCGCAAGTCGAAGACGCTGCCCGTGGTCATCGGACAATTCCACTCCAGAAAAACCACTCGCCTGGCCGGCCCGGCACGTAGTAGCAGCAAATGGTGCACCGTCGACCTGCAGGCTACTGGTGACATGTCCCGCACACCCTGCGAACACCAACGACATGCATAGCAAGCAATTCTTCATCATGAAGTCCATATCAACGCCTTGCCGTTAAGCTGCGGGCGGCCGCCCGCGGCCGACCGACAGCTTCAACGGCTCTATGGCAGCATTCTTTGTACGGACCTCTCGCAGTTGGGCTGTTGCCTTCGCATCCTTCTCACGTTCTACCTCCAGCGCCGACATGGCGGCCTCAAGCTTCTCAACAAACGGTCCGACCTTGTGGGCGAAATTGGTTGCTACACGGAATTCATCATGGCCGTTCTTGGAGGAGATTTGCTCCAGAATCTGATGTGCTTCTTCCACAGCGACGTGTCGACGAAGGAGCGGGATCATCTGTTTGTCTCGGATGGAGCCCGGTTGGTTCTCTTCCGGATTACCTCTCTCAACGGCCTGTTCGAACCCGTCCTGGTACACGTGGGCGTGAATCTGCCTCATGAACGTGACGAACACGATCTCGTCATCAGTCAGGGAGGAACGAATCGCGTCGCAAGCTTCGAACACCGCTGCGGAAGCCGTGATGAATGGATGGTGCTTTCCGGATTGGCGCAGGACTTCCGCGGTTTCAAAGGTGCGGTAAAATTTGGCACGCATCTCGGACATCGCGCCGTAGAGCCCGATCCAGAAGGCCAGTGCAAACAGGCCTTCTGGATCCGCTTCTCCCTTGCGCAGCGCCTCGCATACGATATGAAGATTTCGAACCCACTGCCGCTCAAGCACGGGGTTCCGCTTGACAGGGCGATCTCGAGAGTTGAGCAATCGTTCGGCGTCCCGCCGGGACAGGTTCAAGTTTCTCATCGCCGAGGCGATGAGACCTTCCCACTCGACCTCGGTGAAATCGTCGCGAATACTCATAACCTTAGTCTGGCTAGCCTTGTATTCGACTGCAGCTTCGCCCTGCGTGGCGTTTTTCGCAAGCATTGGCGGGCGGCGTGCAGTCACGGCGCCAAGCCGGTATCCCATCCGTCACCCCAAGCAATTTCACGGTGTTGCCAGTTACAGTCCGCTGTCCGCCACCGGTCGGGATGGTTTCGCGCGGCCCCTGTGGTGCTTGCGCCGGGCCCATCGGGGCGACCGCAGGTCGCCCCTACGCGAGACGGTCAATGGCCCAGAGCCCACCGTCCCGGCAACCGCTACCACCCCTGCCACCCTCACCGCCACCCACTCCCACTCGGCGCCCGCCGCTCCGCGCGCCAGTGGGGCGAAGGCTGGCCGTGCAAGTCCTGCCAAGTCGTGGGAAAGTACCGGCAAATGCCAGCGCAAAAGAAGAAGATCACCACGGTTTCGCTGCGCGAACGCAAAGGGAAGGGCGACAAGATCGTTGCGGTGACGGCCTATGACGTGGCCTTTGCCCGCCTGGCTGACCGGGCCGGCGTGGACATTGTGTTGGTGGGCGACAGTCTGGGCATGGTGGTGCAAGGCTGCTCGAGCACTCTGCCAGTCACCCTCGACGAAATGCTGTACCACAGTCGCGCCGCGGCCCGAGGAGTGTCGTCGGCCCACCTGGTGGTCGACATGCCTTTCATGAGCTACCAGGCGAGTGTCGAGGACGGCATGCGCGCGGCCGGACGTCTGTTGAAAGAGGGCGGCGCCGAGGCGGTGAAACTCGAGGGCGGCGAAGAAGTGGCCGAGCTGGTCCATCGTCTGGTTTCCGTCGGCATTCCGGTCATGGGTCATGTGGGCATGACGCCGCAGTCGGTGCACAAGTTCGGCGGCTTCAAGCTGCAGGGCCGCACTGAGGCGCAGGCGCGCACCATCGTGGCCGGCGCGCGCGCCATCGCCGACGCCGGGGTCTATGCCATGGTGCTGGAAAGCATTCCGGCTGCCCTGGCCGCGGAGATCACCGCGGCGGTTTCCGCGCTCACCATCGGCATCGGCGCCGGAGCTTCCTGCGACGGTCAGGTGTTGGTGATGCACGACCTGCTCGGACTGGACCCCGATTGGTCGCCACGTTTCGCACGCCGCTACGCCGAATTGGGGCGCACGGCAGAAAAGGCATTCGCTGACTACGCTGCCGACGTGCGCGCCGGACGTTTCCCGTCGAAGAAAGAATCTTTCTCGTGAGCGACGTGCCCGTGATCGCGGATCCCGCGGCCATGAGCGCATGGTCCGAGGCGGCCCGCGCGCAGGGCGAGCACGTCGCTCTGGTGCCGACCATGGGCGCCTTGCACAAAGGACACCTGTCGCTCTTGGCCGAGGCCCGGCATCGCGCCCAGAGGGTGGTGCTGTCCATCTTCGTCAATCCCATGCAATTCGGTCCCCAGGAAGACCTGGCCAAGTACCCGCGTGACCTGGCCGGCGATCTCGCCAAGGCCGCCAGCGTGGGCTGCGACCTGGCCTTTGTGCCCGAGGCCGCCAGCATGTACGGCCCGGGCTTCCAGACCGCCATTGACGTGCGCGAGGTGTCGCAGGGGCTGTGCGGCGCGCGCCGACCTGGTCACTTCGTGGGCGTGGCCACCGTGGTGTGCAAGTTCTTCAACATTGTGCGGCCGCATGTCGCGTTCTTTGGTGAAAAGGACTTCCAGCAACTGGCGGTCATCCGGCGCATGGTGACCGACCTGAACCTGCCGGTCGAAATCATCGGGCTGCCTACGGTGCGCGAGCCTGACGGGCTGGCCCTGTCTTCACGCAACGCCTACCTTGCGCCGCCGGACCGTCAGCGGGCAGCGGCGCTCCATGCAGGCTTGTCAGCGGCCAAGACCCTGGCCGAAAAGGGCGAGTGTCGCGCATCGGTCCTGCTGGAAGTCGCCACGACCGAGATCGTCGGTCGGGTCGAGCGCATCGACTATCTGGAGATTCGGGCGGCCGACGATCTCAAGCCGCTCGAGACCATCGACCGGCCAGCCGTGATGCTGGTGGCCGCCTTCGTGGGTAGAACGCGCCTCATCGACAACCTCCGGATCGGATAGCTAGCTTCTTCCACCACAGAGAGCACAGAGAACACAGAGATCGGAAAAGGAAGAAGGGGTTCGGACCGGACAGAACCCGACCCTTCTTTTTCCGATCCGGCTCTGTGGCCTCTGTGCTCTCTGTGGTGAAAAACAGCTAACTACTTCAATGATGTCAAATACTTATGCGATAGTTCCGACTTCGCTAGGATCGCCGACCTAGCTTTTTTCATCCTGGGACGTTGACTCTCGCCCGTCTGTGCATATGTTTGCGGCCTGGCAGTCGCGAGGGGTGACTGCTAACCAGCACCGGAGGCAAGAGACGATGAAAAT
>PMLB01000166.1 GCA_003158735.1 Myxococcales bacterium
GTAGGGGCGCCCTTCGGTCTACCGGTGCAACGTTCTGTGCGTAGGGGCGACCTGCGGTCGCTCAGCCGTCTTGGCGAGACCCTTCACGAAGAATCGCGGGCAGTGTGACGCGAGTCACCCGTCTTGCCCGAGCTTGTTTGGCCTGTGCTCGGCAGCGTGTTATCCAAGGATTGGACACAACTGGCAGCACCTTTGCCACAGGAGCAGCTATGAAACGGTCCGATTTGATCCCGTGGTTTCTGTTCGCGTTGGTCATCCCGGCCGCAGTCAGCGGTCAATCCGAGCTTTCCGTCGCCGCCGAGGCCGAAACCCCCTCGACCGCCCCCCTCACCGGTCCCTTGACCGTCCAAGTGCAGGACAGTGGGCGTGTCGTGGTGTTCGACAACCATCGACTCACCGCCTTCTGGATGCCCGAGCTATTCCTCAAGGGCTGGCAGATCGTCTTCTTCAAAGCGCCGGGCCGCAATCAGCAGTGCGACGCCGTGGCGACGCTGCCGGATGGGACCGAAGTCATGCTCAATATTTCCATCAAGGTCGGCCCCTCCAAGTTGACGTTTCACGCGACCATGACCCCCTCGAAGGACACCCATGTCATCAGCGTTCGCGAGCTCATCCTCTTGCCGTATGAGGACTGGGTTGGCGACGCCTACGTGGCGGGAGACGTCACCTCGACCCTTCCCAAAGACGTCGTCCATGGGAACGGCAATCTGGTCGAATTCGACCACCCCATTCTCCTCGGGCCGTCCCATCGCGGAGGCCTGACCGTCCGCTTGGAGGCTCCCAAGCTCCACGGCGTGTTGCAGGATGTTCGCCAATGGTGGCCCAACCTTAGCGTCTACTACACCCACGGCGAACCGGAAGAGAACGAATGGCTTTGGAAGGCCGGGGACACGAAGACGTTCGATTGCACGATGACCTTCAACCGAGAGGTCGCGACACAGCCCGTGGCGACCGTGCAGGACATCGACGTCCTGAAGGCTCGGATCGACGCGCTCGTCAAACCGATCATCGAGGGCGGTTGGGTTCCTGGGATGGCGGTCGGTCTGCGCATCCGGGGCAAGAACTACGTCTGGGGCTACGGCAAGACCTCTCTGCCCGATGGCCGGACGCCCGACGGCGACACCGAATACGAGATCGGGTCAATCACCAAGCTTTTCACGAAACTGCTCTTCTCCGACATGGTCCACCGGAAGCGTATGGCGCTCGACGACAGGGCGCAGGCCTACCTGCCACCGACGGTGAAACTACCTACGAAGGATGGCAAGGAGATCACCCTGCTCAACCTCTCCAACCACACGTCAGGATTGCGGAAGGACCCCGAAACTTGGGACATCCACAGCGGAGATTCCTACGCCGGGTACACGTTGGAGCAATTCTACGACTACCTGAACCATTGCGAGCTGCTCAGTGCACCCGGGCAGAAATTCTTCTATAGCGACACCGGCGTGGCTCTTCTGGGCGACCTCATCGCGAAAGAGAACGGTACCTCGTGGGCCAACTACCTGCGGCAGCGGATCTTGGACCCGCTTGGGATGAAGGACACCGCAACCGAATGGACCCGCTCCCAGAAGGAACGCGCAGCGCAAGGGTACGACGGGGACGGCAACCCCTGGCCACTGTGGGAATGGAAACAATCACCTTTCATGTCGATGGGCGGCCTCCATTCGACCGTGAACGACCTGCTCAAGCTCGGCCAGGCGGCGCTGGCCAAAACGTCCTCCCCCTTGGACGACATCGCCTTCGACGAGATGGCGGAGAAACTGGATTGGGGCCGCGTCGTGACCCACGACGGTGCGACCTACGGATTCAACGCCTCGTTCTACGTCGACCGTGAGAATCAGACCATCCTGCTGGTGCTGGGCAACATGATGAATGGCATCGTCCCGCGCACTGCCTGGCACATCCGCAACCTGATGCAGAACAAGCTCTCGCCCGCGATGGAATTCCCCGTCTTCACCGAGCTCCCCGTCTCCGCCCTCAAGCCCTATGTGGGCCGGTATCGTTTCACCCACGTACCGGACTCTTGGGGCCCAAAACCTGAAGAAGTGTACGAGTTCTACCTCAAGGAAGGGAAGCTCTACGGGCGCGGCGGACACGGGTGGGTCACAAATTTTCGCATCTATCCCCTCGCCAATGGCAACTTCTACCAAAAGAAGGGCATCGACGAATCCCTCAAAGAATGTGTTTTCACGAAGGACGCGAAGGGTCGAGTCACAGGCTATACGATGAAAGACCAGCGAGCCTTCACGGCGGAGAAGCTCGCCCAGCGGCAACGCTGGCACAAGCCGTAGGGGCGACCTGCGCTATAGCGGCGACCTGCGGTCGCCCGGCACAGCCGCCCCTTCACGTAGTCTGATTGGACTTGACGGCCCCGCGGCTGAGCGTGAACACAATTCCGCTCAAAGCATAGAGAGCCACCACGGTGTATCCCGTGGGCAAATCGAGAAAGTACGAGGCCGTGATGGCGATGAGGTTGAGCACGGTACCGAGCCCCCACGCGAGCAGCAGTTTCGCCCTGAACGAGCGCTTCATTCCTGACACGATGAAAGCCGGAGCCACCAGGATGGCGAAGACCACGAGAACCCCGGCGAGATTGACCGAGCTGGTGACGGTGAGTGAGAACGTGCCGAAGAACGCCAGCTCTTTCATCGTGCCCCGCAGTCGCCCCATGGTGAACCAGAGCACAGCCCCAATGACCGCATACAGGCCCGCAGTCTTGAACACTTCCCGCATGGGCACAAAGAGGATGTCGGCGGCGACCAGGTGTTGCATTTCCTCGGCCCCGCGCGGCGCCCGCGACAGTGCAATTACCGCGGCGCTCATCCCGAAGGCGTAGAGCAGCCCGATGAAAGCCTCGTGGTTGCGCGTTCGCTTGGTTGACAGAGCGATGAGAAAGGCGCCCGCGAGCGAGAAGGAGAGCGACACCGGGTAAATATACTTTCCGTCGAAAGCCAGAATTGAGATAGCGGCGCCAAAGGCTGCCATCTGTCCAATTCCCAGGTCGGTAAAGATGATGCCGCGCTCGATGATGTGCAGTCCATAGTACGAATGGATGCCTAGCAGCACCACCGAGAGAAGGAAGGCACTGAGCAGAATGTCGATCATTTGACAACGCTCGCGAGAAGGGTGTCGTACAGACTGAAGATGTCCTTGGCTGCCGGAACCGCCGCAACATCCTGAGGCAGCACGGCCCACGGGACTGATAGTTTCTTGGCCAGACCCTCGGGGGACTTCCTTTCGTGATACGGGTCGGTCACCACCATGTAGACCGCGCGAGCCGCGTTTGCCTCAATTAGTTCTTCCAGGTGGCGGCTGGTGGGTGGAATGCCGGGCTTCGGCTCCAGCTCGCCGACGATTCTCATCCCGGTTCGCCCGGCGAAGTAGTCGAACAAGCGGTGGTACTGGATGATGGCCTTGCCTCTCAGCGGCGCGGCCTTCCTGTCCCACGCATCGGACTGCGCCTTCCACCGCGCCAGGAATGTGTCGAGGTTCTTCTGGTACGCGCTGGCACCGCCCCGGTCGGTGCGCGCCAGCGCATCGGCGATGGCCCGCGCCAGCCCCGGGACATTGTGCCAGTCGGTGATGAAGTGTGGGTTTCCTTCGGGATGGATGTCGCCCTCTGAGCGACTGACACTGTCGGGTTTCTCGATGAGCTCGACGGCCTGGGAGAGATCGATGAGGCCCTCGGCTCCTGGCATGATCTTTGGGTTGTTGGCCTGCCGGATGAGCGGCGGCACGAAGCCAATCTCCAGCGAGGCACCATTGATGATGAGCAGGTCCGCCTGGCGCAGCTTGCCGATGAACGACGGACGCGGCACCACGAAATGCGGATCCTCATCGCCCTTGGCCAGTGTGGTCACATCGACGCGGTCTTTGGCTATTTCCCCGACCAGCGCTGCAATGTACGGATAGGTGACCACGATTTTGGTCTTGGCCTGGGCGGGGATGGCGAAGCCGATCACCATTGCCAGCAGAGTCATCATGAACTTCATGGGGCTTCTCCTGATTCTTAGAATGAATGCGCCCCGTGCGGGCCGACCGCAATGTTCATCTGGAGCAGGACCTCGTGGATAGGTTTCTGCACGCCATCCAGAAAGCGGGAGCGGTCGTAGGCATACTGTAGCCGAAATCTGGAAAACTCGGTGGGGCTGTACTCGAGCATGGTTGTGTAGCGCTGGAGCATGTTGTCGAGCGGCTGCTTCACGCCATCCTTAGTGATGGAATTCTGGGCAAGCAGGTCGAAGCGCGCCCCCACCCGCAAGCGGCCCGGCTGGTCGAAGCGCCAGATGAGCTGACTGTAGAAGCCCCCCTGGTTCTTGGATTGGTGGTGAATGAGTCCGTCTGAGGCCAGGGCCAGATCCCCCGACGATACGCATCCAAGGTACTCGCTTTGCCAGGTCACGCTCCGGTACGAACTGATGAGGTATTTGTAGGTCAGCTCGCCGCCGTACAGGACCGTGCCAGGAGCACTGAAGGCCACGTCGGTCGGCAAGCCTTGGATGCGCATCTGGGTCGAGTGTCCATACATGGCCGACGCACCAACCAGGAAGACGTGATTCCCAGAATCAAAAGAAGTCTTCAATGAGCCGACATACAAGGCCGGGACGGGCGGCGCAGTGGACGAGATCGCCGTCAACCCATCTGCCGAGGTCAGTTTGTAGCCAACGGCGTTGAAAGTCCGCGATTGATCGGACACGCCTTGGAAAACCTCGAAATTGAGCTGCAAGAGGAAATCGACGGGCGCCGTCCAGGACACCCTCGCTCCTGGGTTCTTGAAGCCTTCCGTACCCATGAAGGTCTCGTAGACCAGAGGTTGATCGTAGAAGTCCCACACGTGCTGGTGCAGTCCATTGAGTCGTCCAAAGGCCGAAAGGAACTTGCCGATGCGTAGTTGAAAACCAAACGGGAGTTGGCGGGTGTCGACGTAGGCTTCTTCGACGTCAAAGCCGTCAGGTGCGAATGTGACAACGCCGAAGAAGTCAAAGTACGGGTCCACTGACGAGGCGAAGGCCAATTCGAGGTAGTTGAAGTTGATCCCGCGCGCCTTCCCGGTGCGGTCCGATTGGTCAATGAATCCCGGGACAGCCAGGCTCTGGGCGGTCTGGTCGCTGACGTTCGTGCTGACTGCGGCGAAGTCGGCAATGATGGAAAGATCGGGGTTGAACCGATTTTGGATAAATGTGCCTGCGGTTGACCGGGCTTCCGGCGAAGGTTTTCGTGCCGCCTCCGCCTTTTCCAGCGCCTCGATGCGCTGAAGGAGGTGATCGTAGGATGGTGCTGGCTTGGCTTCGGGTGCGGCTGCCGCCGCGTCGGGTTTGGGAATGTCGGTTGCGGCCGGTGCGGGAACTGTGCCCTCGACCGGCTGCACGAACAGCAAGGCTGTTGTCAGAGCAAGAGAATGCATGACTCGTCCTCCGGAAATTCGTCGAAGCGGGAACGTGGCGATGACGAAGCGGGAACGTGGCGATGACCTCGATGAAGCCGGGACGTTCCCGAACCCTGACTCCCCCGTGCCCCAGGGCGCTTGACCTGGGTTACGCCCAGGGAGGCGAGTTTTTTGGCGCGAGCAGGAGCACGGACACGGCTGGCGTGAGGGCGACGGCTGCCAGCGACGGCCGCAGTGGGGCCAGCAGCAGCGGGCCGATTGTCAAGTCGGCAGCCGGCAGCAATGCGAAGCGCTCGCGCGCGTTAGCTTGGGCCAGACAGTGGTCGTGCGCGTGCTCGGCAGGAGGCGCCCCACTGCCCGCCGAAGGATCGCTTGTCGCGTCCTGGTGGGTCGGAGGCAGGGCCTGAGTTTCGCTGCGCGCGCTCGAATGAATCGCCTCACCATGTTCGGGACAGATCGTGTGTCGCACGATCAGCAGATGGCCCAGAGTCAGAAGCTGGGCAGCCAACAGCAGGGTGCTGGTGGCGCGCAGGCTGGCGCGCCGTGCATTTCCGCTGTCCATAGCCCGAGCCATGGCTTCTACCTACGAGACGAAGCCGACAGAGTCAAGGCTAGCACTACTGATTGAATTTCTTCCGTCGCCGTCGCTGCTGCGGGGCCCGTCCGCTTTCTCGCTTCTCGGTCAGATACGTCGAGTATCTTCCCTCGGCGCTCGTCGNNCCGAATTTCAATCAGTAGTGCTAAGCCCGGCTATTCACGCAGCTTGAGTGACAGCGAGAACACAACGTCCACCGACCACGGGAATGTGGGAGGATCGCCGGACGCGGTGACGGTGACGTAGAGTGAAGTGTGTCCCCAGAGCGGGAGCATGTTGACCGGCGTGTCCAGGGGTAGCTGCAACTCAGCCCCGGTCTGCACGCCAGGGGACGCCTGGTAGTCAAGAATCTGGATCACGGGCCAGTCTGGGCTCGACTGCGTGGCATAGTAGTTGTTGGCGGCCACCACAATCAGGTGGTCCAGGAAGCCAAAGTCCTGGATGCCAGTGTGGGCTTTGAGGATGACTCGCGTGATCGATAGGCGCTCGATCTTCTTGAGCGACCCGGCATCAGGATTGTTGGCCGCACCCAGCTTGTTGGTGGTGAATCTGAATTGACCCTGGACCGATGTGCTGGCCGCGGCATGCGCGGGAGCAGCAGGAAATTGTAGGTTGGGCTGGGTGATCTCGATGTCAGGCGCATCGATCTCCACCGATGGGGTGCAACCCAACAGCAGCGTGCCAGCCAAAGCCAACCCCAGCCAGGAACCGTGTGAACGCATGGTCAGGGCCCCCCGAAGTACACGATGACTCCCGCCTTGGCCGAAAACGTGAGCACCGTGACTTTGGCGTCCTGGCCCAAGATGAACTGCGCCGGATCGGTTGAGGTGGTGCCCGCAGCCGGAGCGATGGTAACCGAGTGGGGCGTGCGCACGGTGCCGTCGATGTAGCTGCCACCAACGTGGATGAAGCCGGTTATGTTGCGGCGACCGAACTCAATCCCAAGATGGAAGTTGTAGTAGGTGTAGCCGGCCTGCTGGGCGTAGTCCTTCATCCAAGCAGGTACTTGGAAGAAGCTGCGCAGGATCCCATTAACGTTCCCCACGCGGAAGTACCCGGCCTCGAATGTGACCGAAGGCCCGACATGCCAGAACCACTGCGGGATGGCGGTGAACCCACCGCGGAAGCCCAAGCTGGCCGAATTGGTGCCGCCCGAGGCGTTCACGCGGATCCAAGGGGTTGGACGAAGGACCAGGCCGAGGTTGGCGCCGTCAGGCAGACCGACGTCGGTGGTGACCCCCAGCAGGCGCAGCGACGGGCGCATGGCCGCCGGCAGCGGTACGGTTTCCGCGATGGCAGCATCGTCATGTGCGTCGGGTGCCGCTGGCGGGCTGGGCGCGGCGTTCGCTACCGGCGGCGGTCGCTCGACTGGCGCAAAAGGTGTTGGCGTATTTACAGCCGGCGCAAGCAGTGGCTGCGCTAGCGCAGAAGGTGTTGGCGTCGTCACAGTCGGCGTCGAAAGTCGCTCCGCCGGCGCCTGCCGTCCCTGGGCTGGCGCAGGAAGCATCGGCTTGTACACAACCTGGGTGGTAGGTTGCGCCGGCGGGAAAAGAGTCGGGGCGGGCAGAACCTGCGGTGCTGGTTGCGCTGGCGTATGAAGCATCGGCTTGTACAGAACCTGCGGCGCTGGCTGGGCTGGCGCAGGAAGCATCGGCCTGTCCAGGACCTGGGTCGCAGGTTGCGCGGGCGGGGAAGGAGTCGGGGCGGGCAGAACCTGCGGCGCTGGTTGCGCTGGCGCAGCGGGAGTCGGCGTGTACACCGTGGGCGCAGGTCGCGGCGCTGGCGCAGTAGGAGTCGGGGCGGATAGGACCGGCGCCGGTCGCTTCGCTGATACAGGCCGGATCGGGGTGTACACCACGGGTCCCGGCGCAGGCTGCGGACTCGCCCCCTCTGACAGAGCCAGCCTCCCGAGTCCGAGCACGGCCAGGCTCAAGACAGCCTGGGCCGCTAGCAACCGGGTCCTTGCTCGGCTCCTCATCAGGGGAGCATACCCCGGACTAGGTGAGCCCGCATGCTTCGAACCAGGTCAAGTGTGATGGGGGTCACGACTCAAGAATTCAACGTTTCCGCCGTAGTTCTAGATAGGCAACGAGCGCCCAACCAGGCGCAGCTTCGTCGCCTGTCGTGGACAAGCTCGTCTTGGATGCCCCCGCCAGCCACCGTCAACGCGGCCGCAAGACCATTGCGGTTCTGATTGATTACATGGACTTCTTCGCAGGTGGGTACGGCACGCAGATCCAAAACGCCCTTTCCAGTCAGGCCGCCACCCTGGATCTGAACCTGCTCATGATCTTTGGGCGCGGACTCAACGAACCCGACCGCGGGTGTGCAGCGCATAACGCGATCTTCGATCTGGTTGGTCCCGAGCGCGCCGACGGGGTGATCGTTTTGTCCTCGCTGCTGACCGGTTTCTGCGGTCTCGAAGGACTCGTGCGGCTGGTTCGTCGCTATTCCCCACTGCCGGTCTGTAGCATCGGTACCGAGATCCCCGACATCCCAAGTCTGACGATCGACGACGGCGTGGGCATGCGTGCGGCGGTCGAGCACCTGGTACGCGACCACCACTGTCGGCGGGTGGCCTTTCTTGCGGGCCCCCCTGGCAAGGTCGAGGCCGAGACTCGATTGCGCGCCTATCAGGAGGTGCTGGCGTGCAACCAGATCGATTTCGACCCAGCGCTGGTCGTGCCCGGCGCTTTCATGCCTGGCGATGGATTCGATGGCGTCGAGGCGTTGCTGAAACAGGGCATCCAATTCGATGCCGTGGCCGGGGCCAACGACTTCATGGCCTTGGGCGCGGTCGCAGCCTTGCGCAAGCACGGGCGCGGCGTACCTCGCGACATTCGGGTCACGGGGTTTGACGACCTGCCGCTTTCCCGCATGAGCAATCCTGCCTTGACCAGTGTGGCCCAGCCCTTTGCTTTCATGGCCGAAACGGCCATCCAGATCGTTCTCGATCAGATGGTGGGTCGGCCTGTGGACCTACATACCCTGGTGGCGACCGAGTTCGTCATGCGCCGGTCCTGTGGGTGCCGTCCAGGTGAGCGTCGGATCAAGGTCGCGTCCACTCCGGTCCCGTCGCCCAGCCCACGCGACTACCTCCAGGCACACGGAGCCGAGCTGGAGAGAAGCCTCGCGCCTCTCCTGCGGGCCACCGGCATGGACAAGGAACGTGCCGCGAAGATTCTGGTCGAGGCCCTGCAGGCCGAGCTGAGCGGGCAGCCTTCCAGCTTTGCCGATGCCCTGGAAAACCTCCTGGGCCAGGTCGGTGATAACTATCCCCAGTACCGCGCGCTTCAGGATGCGGTTGAGTGGATGCGCGAGGAAATGCGTGATCTGGCCGATCTGACCCTGCAGGAGTTGTGGGCCGACGCGTTTGCCATGATCGCGACGGCTGGCACAGCCATTCAGGCCCAGCATCGCGTGACGCTCGACCAGAACTACCGCAAGCTTCTGGTCACGGGCGAGCAGATCGGAGTCGCGCTGGACTGGGAATCGCTCGAGCGAATGCTGCTCAAGGCACTCCCCCGTACCGGCGTGCAAACCGCATTCCTGTCGCGATTCACTGATGAAAGTGCGCGAGAATTGCAGCCATTCCTGTGTATGGTCGATGGACGGCCCCAGTCGCCTTTGCCACCGGTCTTTTCGTCACAACAGCTATTTCCGCCGGGCAGCCATCCGGAATTGCGCAGGAGCACGCTGCTGGCCCTTCCGCTGGTCTTCGAAACCCAGCGTCTCGGGATTGCCGTGTTTGAGCGCTTGCCCGAGACGCACGGCTACCAGGTTCTGCGCGACCAGCTCAATGTGGCCATGCGGAGCATCCAGATTCACCAGGAGTTGCTGGAGAGAACCCGTCTGCACGAGCGGGATGAGGTGGAACGCTTGGCCACCAGCAAGCGTCTGGAATCGCTCAGTGTGCTAGCCGGCGGCGTGGCTCACGACCTCAACAACGCGCTCGGGCCCATCGTGGCGCTTCCCGATCTTCTTCTCGCCGAGCTGGACGAGCTGGATCCAGATGGGCGAGTGACTGAGATGCGCAATGACCTGATCAGCATGAGGTCCGCCAGCCTGCGCGCTTCGCAAACCATCAAGGATCTGTTGACCCTGGGCCGGCAAGGCCGGATCAGCAAGGCACGTGTGGATCTGGTGGCAGTGGTTTCGAAATGCATCGCCGAAAACTCTGCCTGGGTCGCCTCGGACGCACGCCGAAACGTGAGAATCGTGGCTCACCTGCCGTCTAAGCCGCTGGCCGTGCACGCCTCCGAGGCTCATCTGGTGCGCGCGTTCTCCAATCTGATCCACAACGCCGTCGAGGCCATCGTGGGGGATGGACAGTTGACCGTGCGCGCAGGGGACCGACGGTTGAGTGAAGCCATGGTCGGATTCGAACGCATCGACCCCGGCCACTACGCGGCCATCTCCATCAACGATACCGGCCGCGGGATCCCCCAGGAGGAGATGGGGCGGGTTTTCGAGCCCTTCTACAGCACCAAACCTTTGGGCGAATCGAGCGGCACGGGTCTGGGCCTGGCCATCGTGCACGGTGTGGTGAAGGAGCACGGCGGCTTCATCGACGTCACCAGCCTGCGCGGGCAGGGCACGACCTTCACCTTGTATTTCCCCTTGCTTGCTTCGGAGGAACGGCCCGATGCTCCGTCGCCCCCGACCCCGGTGCCGCTGGGGCGGTCTTCGATTCTGCTGGTGGACGATTCTCCGATTCTCTTGCGGACCGGGCGGCGGGTGCTCGAACACCTGGGATACCAGGTCGAGACCCTGGAGAGCGGGGAAGAGGCCTACCGGCGCTTTGAACGGGCCGCAGCCACCGGCAATAGCCCGTGCGACCTGGTCATCCTGGACATGAGCTTGTTGGAAGAACGGGATGGGCTCGAGATCTTCGAGATGATCCGGAAGCTCCTCCCCAGTCAGCGCGCTCTGCTGGTGAGCGGACACGCGCCCAACGACCGCATGCAGGCTGCCATTGACCGGGGCTTGGGCTGGCTGGCCAAGCCCTATACCATTGAGTCATTGGCAGAGACGGTCGCCAAAGCGCTGGAAGCCACACCCGCATCTCGTCTTGGGTGAGGGCGACCGCAGGTCGTCCCTCGCGCGGTCGCCCTTCGGGCGTGCGCATGGTGCGACCACGGCCACGTTTAAGGCCACGACCTTCTGCGGCCATGGCATGATTCTGCAAGGACGAAGGGCTTTCCTTTCGCGGTGCTGCGTGTTTGGATCGAGAATAGCAAAAATGGCGCTGCACAAGCCCCATCCTGACCACGAGGAGCGATACGCTCTTTCTGGCGAATCGCCCTGGGCAACGCCGGCTTGTTTCCTGCTCATCATTCTTGCGGCATGCGCCGCCTATCACGACAGTTTTTCCGGTCCCTTCGTGTTCGACGACAATGCCGCGATCGTCGACAATCCATCCATCAGACACCTGTGGCCCATTACCCGGGCTATGGTGGCGCCGCTGACCGCGGCTGGGGCGACCGGAAGGCCACTTGTCAATCTGTCTCTGGCCGTCAACTACGCTTTGGGCGGAACCAACGTCGTGGGATATCACGTCGTCAACCTCCTGCTTCATGTCGCGGTGGCGCTGGTGCTTTTCAGCCTTGTGTTGCGAACGCTGCGGCTGCCATCACTGAAAGGACGGTTTGAAAACAAAGCGCGGCCGATTGCACTTTCGATAACCCTGCTTTGGACGGTTCACCCGCTCCTGAGCGAATCCGTCACGGCTGTGATCCTGCGCACCGAATCGATCGTGGGTCTTTTCTACTTGCTCACACTTTACGGCGTGGTTCGTTCGTGCGACTCAGCCAGAAGAGCCTTCTGGTACGGCTGGGCCATAGCAGCCTGTTTGCTGGGGATGGCCAGCAAGGAGGTCATGGCTACCGCGCCGGTCATGGTGTTGCTCTACGACCGGGCCTTCCTTTCGGGCTCCTTCAAGAAGTCGTTGCAGCAACGGGGACGGCTGTATCTAGGCCTGGCGGCAACCTGGTTGCTCTTGGCTTTCCTCGTCCAGTCGGACGGCGATCGGAACGCAACCGTTGGGTTTGGGTACGGAGTGGAGTGGTGGGCCTATGCTCTGACTCAGTGTCGAGCTATCGTTCGCTATCTCAGTCTGGCAGTCTGGCCGCACAGCCTGGTATTCGAATACGGTACGGATGTGGTCAGGACCTTGGCCGCCGTATGGCCTCAAGCGTGCATCCTTTTGTTGCTGCTGGGGGCGACCGTGTACGCAACTATTCGTCGCCCCAAGCTGGGATTTGCGGGTTGTTGGTTCTTCGGAATTCTCGCGCCAAGTTCAAGCATTGTTCCCATCGTCACGCAAACCATGGCGGAGCATCGAATGTATCTGCCATTGCTTTCCGTGGTGGCTCTTGCGGCGGTTGGACTCTTTTCCAGTGCGAGCAAGAATGCGGGGCTGACAGTCGTTGTTGTCGTTGCATCGCTGCTCGCTTGGAGCACCATCCAGCGCAATCGAGTCTACCGAAGTGCGGTTAGTCTCTGGAGCGATACCATTCGCAAGTGGCCTGGGAACACCCGCGCCTACAACGAGCTGGGTAATGCACTGGATGCAGCGGGACGAATCACGGAAGCGCTGGCCAACTACGACAAAGCATTGCAGCTGAAGCCCGACTACGCAAAGGCCTGCTACAACAAGGGCGAGTCGATGTTGCGCATGGGCCAGGTCGCTGCGGCCCTCGACTTGTTCGATCGAGCGTTGCGCATTACCCCGGTCTATTTCAAGGCGCTCAAAGCCAAGGGAGATGCGCTGGCGCAGGCGGGGCGGAGTGATGCGGCCATTGCTGCGTACGAAGAGGCACTCAAGTTGCAGCCGGACGATTCGGGCGCGGCCAACAACCTCGGGAACGCTCTGCTGGGCGCGGGAAGGGCAGCCGAGGCGATCGAGCTATTCCAGGCCGCCTTGCGGGTTGATCCTCGGGATGCCAAGGCCCACAACAACCTGGGCTATGCGTTTTCGAGAGTAGGACGGGTGGAAATGGCCGTCGAGCATTTTGCGGCGGCGGTGCGACTGGAGCCCGACTCCGCGGAAGCACATGCCAGCTATGCGGTGGCCCTGGCGCGAGTGGGACGGTTGACCGATGCGATTGGCGAGTACCGCAGAGTCATCACCCTGAAACCCGATGATGTCGTCGCGTATTACAGTCTGGGGAACACCTATGCGCGGACCGGGGAGTGGCTGCAGGCTGTGGCAGCCTACCAGGGAGCGTTGAAGTATCGGCCCGAGCATCCCGAGGTCCACAACAACCTCGGTACTGTGCTACGGCGCTTGGGCCGCCTTGATGAGGCTCGCGAGCACTATCGTCTGGCGCTTCAGCACCGCCCAGACTATCCCCAGGCGCAGCGCAACCTCGCGGCCTTGGGCGGGCCTGAGGATGCGTCCGCGACAGAGAACTAGAACAGCTGGTGCACGCGAAGCCTGACTCGACGACGGCGCTGGCGTCAGGCGGCGAACCGCTTCCGCAGGCCAAGCATCTGAATAGCTGAGGCCCCAGCAAGAGAAGCAGGGCAGGAGGTGCTCAATGTTGGCTCAAGTCTTCCTGATAACGTTGGCCCAGGCCGAGGTGCCGTCGATGCTGGAATCCTGGGAGGTTCCCAGCTTTGATGTGTTGGACGAGACTCCCCAGGTCTTCTTGCTTACGCGCGAGCAGAAGCGTGAGTGCTCGCAACTCGGGTCGGTGTGCGTGGCCCCGGGCGGAAGTGCCACGATTGTTGGCGTGGAGATTTCCGAGAATCAGCCGGCGGTGACGGTCCTGGCGCGAGGCACCCAGGTGGCGGCCAAGCGAGGTCTGGGCACGGCTGGCATCAACCAACCCTGGCAAGTGGAGATGGTGGCCCGCTTCAAGGCGCGATCAAGTAGTGGTCCGATCATAGTCGCTGTCTTCGATCGCGACGATCCAGAGAGCATCGTGCACAAAGAGGCGAAGGTGTTGTGGAATGTGAGCATGAGTCCGGGCCGCGATCTGGGCATGCGCTTCTTGCTGTCGCCAGACGACGGATTCGAGCCGTCTCACACCTATCTTGTGCGCGTAGTTCAGACGCAAGACGTGCGCGATCGGGTTCTAGCTGAAGGAAACGTGCACCTGGAGTGATCGAAGAACGGAGGATTCCATGTACCTGATAGCCGGCGTATCTGGAAAGACAGGAGCTGCGGCTGCCACGGCGTTGCTGGAAAAGGGACATCCGGTACGTGTTCTGGTGCGCAGCGAAGAAAAGGGACGACCCTGGAGGGAGAAGGGCGTAGAGGTGGCAGTGGCTTCGCTTGACGATGTGGCAGGGCTGACCAGCGCCCTCACAGGGGTAAATGGCGCGTATCTGTTGGTCCCGCCCGACCTGGCTGCCGCCGACTTCATGGGGCGCGGGCGGCGTTTTCTGGGGGCCATGTCCGAGGCGCTGGGGACTGCCCGCGTCCCTCACGTGGTGTTCCTTTCTTCGATCGGCGCTCAACTCGCCAAGGGGACCGGGCCGGTGGTGATTCTTCACGAGGGCGAGAAACGGCTGTCTGGCCTGCGCGACACCCGCGCGACCTTCATCCGTGCGGCCTATTTCATGGAGAACATCGGATCTCTGGTTTCCGTGGCGCGCAGCCAGGGCGTGCTGCCTTGCCTGTTCGATCCGAACCATCGCATCGCGATGATTGCCACTGCCGATATTGGCCGAACCGCGGCACAGGCACTGCTGGAACCGCCCGTGCACAATCGGGTTATCGAGCTCGAGGCGTTGCGGGAATCGAGCTATGCCGATGCGGCACACATCCTGGCCAAGCTGCTGGGCCGGCCAGTCGAGGCGGTGCGCGTGCCCCATGAGGGTGTGATTCCAACCTTGGTCCAGTCCGGATTCTCCGAGCACGTGGCTGGCCTGTTTCAGGAGATGGCGCACGCCCTGGACACGGGAACCATGAAATTCCACAACGGGGACGCCAGGCACGTGCGCGGACCTACCACACTAGAGAGTGTGCTGGCCAAGCTGGTCTGACCGGCCGTCGACAGGTCCGCCCCGCGCCGTGCATCCACTGATGGCGCCTACGGAGGGTCGCGATGCGGTAGACTGCGGCCATGAATCTGTTTGTTCCTGGCCGCATCTGCCTGTTCGGCGAGCACAGTGACTGGGCCGGTGGCTACCGGCGCATCAACGCCGAAATCGAAAAAGGATACGCGCTCATTGTGGGGACCAATCAGGGCGTGTATGCCGAGGTCAAGCCGCACCCGAGCAAGCTGATCTTCCGCGCCAATCTCAACGACGGCACCGACATGCCGCCCTGGGAAGTTCCCATGGAACGAGATGCTCTGCTCGATCAAATCCAACAGGGCGGTTTCTTCAGCTACGTGGCCGGGGTCGCCTATCAGCTCATGACCCACTACCGGGTCAGAGGCCTGGAAATCCACAACACCCGCACCGACCTGCCCATCAAAAAAGGCCTCTCGTCCAGCGCGGCCGTCTGCGTGCTGGTGGCCCGGGCGTTCAACCGCACCTATGACCTCAAGATGACAGTACGGGGCGAGATGGAGCTCGCCTACAACGGCGAAATCAGCACCTCTTCCCGCTGTGGCCGGCTCGACCAGGGTTGCGCCTACGGCAACCGGCCCATCGAGATGACCTTCGACGGCGACCAGCTCGACGTGCGCGAGCTGTCCACGCCATCCCCGCTCCACTACATCATCGTCGATCTCAAGGCAGGCAAGGACACCCGCGAAATCCTGCAAGGGCTCAATCGCTGCTATCCCTTTGCCCAGACCGAGATGCAGCGTGCTGTGCAGACCTACCTCGGCCCGGTCAACCACAGAATCGTGACCCAAGCCGCTGAAGCGCTCAAACAAGGCGATGCGCAACGGCTGGGAGCGCTCATGAATGAGGCGCAGGAGCTGTTCGACAAGAATCTGCAGCCGGCTTGCCCGTCGCAGTTGACCGCCCCCGTGCTGCACAAACTGCTCGGTCATGCGCCGCTGAAACAGTATCTCTACGGCGGCAAAGGGGTTGGCTCGCAGGGCGACGGTACCGCCCAGCTTCTGGCGAAAGACGAGGATTGTCGGAAGAAAGCCATGGCCATCATCGAGCGCGATCTCGGCATGTCGTGCCTGGAACTGACCCTTCAGCCCGCCCGGCGTGTGCGCAAAGCCGTCATTCCGGCGGCTGGGTTCGGCACGCGCCTATTCCCTGCCACCAAAGCTGTGAAGAAAGAGCTGTTTCCCGTGATCGACTCCAGCGGACGGGCCAAGCCGGCCATCCTGGCCATTGTCGAGGAGGCGATCTCGGCCGGCATCGAGGAAGTGGCCATCTTGGTGCAAAGCCAGGACCGAGACCTGTTCGCGGAGATCTTCTGCACACCGCCGCGCGTGGAGAATTTCAACAAGCTTTCCAAAGAGAGCCAGAAATACTCCGAGTACCTGATGGACATCGGCCACCGCATCACGTTTCTGTCGCAGGACGTTCAGGATGGATTTGGTCACGCGGTCTTCTGTGCGCGAGACTGGGTCGGCGACGAGCCCTTCTTGCTGTTGCTGGGCGACCACCTTTGCGTGTCCGACAGCGACACTCCCTGCAGCCGGCAACTGCTGGACGCTTATGAGGTAACAGGGCAAAGCGTGGTCGGGCTCAAGGAAACGCCCCAAGACGAGGTGCACCGTTTCGGATGCGCCACTGGGGTGTGGGCCACCGGGGAAGGACTGCTCGCGCTCACGGAATTTGCCGAGAAGCCCGACCTTGAATACGCGCGAGAGCACCTTCGGGTTGAAGGCATAGCCGAGAACATGTTTCTGACTGTGTTCGGTCAGTACGTGCTGTCACCGAAAATCTTTGGCTATCTGGAAGAGAACATCAAGCGCAACATCCGGGAGCGGGGCGAGTTCCAACTCACCTCGTGCCTCGATCGTCAGCGCAAAGAAGACGGCCTATTCGGCTACGTTGTGAAGGGACGCCGTTTCGACATCGGCAGTCCCGATGCGTACTTGGAGTCACTCATCGAGTTCAGAAAACAGAGCGTCTAGAGCGCCGAACGGTTTGCC
>PMLB01000230.1 GCA_003158735.1 Myxococcales bacterium
TGACAACTCCAGCTTGACCGGCACGGGTGACGTCATAGGTACGACGTACTATCTCGCGCCCGAACAAGCGGCCGGTCGCGCAATCGACGCACGCGCCGATCAGTACGCCCTGGGCGTGATCCTGTATGAGTGCCTCACCGGGGTGCGACCGTTCACCGGAGCCGCCGTCTACACGATCATGCGAAACATAGTGGAGGGAATTTTCCAGCCGCCTTCCCATCTGCGCCCCGAGATTCCGCGTGATCTGGAAACTGTAGTCCTGCGCGCGATGAGCCGCGTGCCTGAAGATCGCTTCGCCCGCGTCCGGGATCTGGGCCTGGCTCTCGTGCCATTCATGTCAACGCAGGGCCGGCAGCAATGGAGTCACCACTTCATGGCACCCGAGGCAGAAATGCCCATCGCGCCGTCCCTGGCCGTGCCCGTTCCCGCTGGCGCGAATGATCGACCTGTTCCCACCGAGATCGCACCTGCCGAGCTGCCTGCGCCAGCGCCCACCAAGATTCTTCCCCAGGATCAACCAAACCCCTGGCAGGTGGCGCCGACGCATACGAGACCTGCTTCAGGTTTGGTCCCCGAGGCCGCGCTGGCAACAGCCGAAACGCGTTCGATCATCCCCCGCGGCCGCGTCGTTGTCGTGGCGGCCGCCGTGGTCGCGTTGCTCATGCTGGCAGCTTGGGTCTTGTGGCGCCCTGTGGTTCACAAAGCGGCGCGGCTCTCGTCCTCCGCGACGACCGCAGTCGAAGCGACGCCACCGCCGGTCGCGCCCGCCGTGCCGGTCGTTCCTGCGGCCTCTATTCCAGAACCGTCTCCCGCGCACGCAGTACCTTCGCCTCTCGCGAACAAGTCGGCAGATCTCGCCAAGGGAGGAGCCAGCGCCGCTCCAAGCAAGATCACGTCGAAAACCAGCAGATCCAGAAAAGTTGGTGAGCCGCCTGACAAAACGGAGAGCAGCTCGAAACGTGGGCGCGGACAAAAGACGGGAAGATGGTGACGAAGCCCTTGCGACGAGTCCTAGTTTTTTGCTGCGTTGAAAAGCACGTCACGGTATTGAATGTCCTGGCATGGCGCACTTTGGCTCATCGTTGTTCCTTGGCCTTGTGGTGGTCGTCCTGGCAAGTCCTGCTTCTGCAGAAAAGGTGAAGCCCAAGACCGCGCGGGAGAAGGCCGCCCAGAAGGCATGCGCCCTGGGGGACTATCAGAAGGGCGTCGATATTCTCGCCGACCTTTTCGTGGAAACTGACGACCCCAATCTAGTATTTAACCAGGGGCGCTGCTATCAGCAAAATAGCCGCTATGAGCAAGCGATCGCGCGTTTCCAAGAGTATCTGCGCAAGGACGACAATCTTTCTGAAAACGACAAGGCGGATGCAGAGCGGCGCATCAGGGAGTGCGAGGCGTCCCTTGCCAAGGCTGCCAAGGCTGCCCAGGCCGCGCAGCCACCGGCCGCCGCACCGGCTCCGGTAGCCCCGGCGGAGACACCGGCGACGGCCCCGGCGCCTGCAACATTGACACCCGACGTGTCCACCAAGCCGTCCCCTGTGGCACAGCAAGCCAACCCACAGCCCGCGGGCCAATCCGGCTCTGGCTTTCGAACCGCTGGCATCGTCACGGCCGCCGTAGGCGGCGCTGCTCTTGTGGCAAGCGTTGTCATGAATCTCAAGGTCAACGGCATGGCCAGCGACCTGCAGAAGACCAACGGTTACGACGCCGGCAAGGTTTCTGACCGCAATACCTACGAAACCCTTGGCTGGGTCGGCTATGGCGTGGGCGCGGCCTGCGTGGCGACGGGTGCCGTTCTCTACTACCTCGGCATTCGATCGGGCGCATCTGAGTCTGCCTCGGTTGCGTTCGTGCCGGCGTTCGCGCCCGGGCAGGCAGGCGCGGTGCTGAAGGGGGCTTTCTGATGTCGTCCCCGTTGCTTCGCCTTCGCCCGGTCTACTTGTTGGGCGTGGTCGCGTTCGCGGGTTTCGCCGGATGCTTCAATAAGCCAAATGAGTTCAAATGCACGGACGGCACACACTGCCCGAGCGGATACAGTTGCGTGGGGGCCACCTCGACCGCGCCTGGGCTCTGCCAGATGGTTGCTCCCGGTGATGGCGGCGGCACCGCGGCTTCCGACACCGGGCCTGGCCTTGATACCGTGCCTGGCATCGACAGTCCGGGCGGACCGGACCGAGCCTCATCGGTCGACAGCGCCGCGCCCCTGGTCGATGGCCCTGCCCAAGTCGCTGACACCGCCGCTGCGGTCGAACTGGGGTCGGTCGTTGACGTCGGCGCGTTGCCCGACGCGGTTCCAGACAATCCGGCCTTGCCAGATTTGGCTCTTGACCGAGCGCCAGACCTCGCGGGCGACTTCCCAATCATCACGCCCGACGCGCCCCGTGACGTTGTTCCAGACACGGCCCCAGATTTGCCCCGCGATCTTCCTCCCGACGTCTTCATTCCGAAAGCGCGAGGGGCAACGTGTTCACTGGCCAGCGAGTGCGCTGACGGCTTCTGTGTAGATGGCGTCTGTTGCAGCCAAGCATGCGCTGGCCAATGCCAGTACTGCAAGGTCGCTTCCAACCCCGGCACCTGCCAGACGCTGACCGGGGCACCGCAGAAGAATCCCAGTGCCTGCACCGGAACAAATACCCAGTGTGCGGGCACATGCAACGGAACTAGCACGAGCTGCACGTACCCCGATGCCACGACGACGTGCGAAGCCGCCGTCTGTACCGCGACGACGACGCTCAGCGAGGCGTCCGTGTGCAATAGCCAGGGAGATTGCGTTGCCCCTACACCCCAGACCGTAAGCTGCGGTGACTACGCCTGCGCCGCGGGGGCATGCAATACCAATTGCAATGCTCACTCTGACTGCGCGGCCGGTCGATACTGCAACCCTGACACCAAGCTTTGCGGGGGCCTCTTCTATGCAAGCATCCACTCCAAGGATAGCCACACATGCGCTGTCGTGGCAGACGGCACGGTCAGATGCTGGGGCCTGAACGACAACGGGCAGCTCGGCGATGGAACGCTGGCCAATCGCAGCCAACCGGTATCAGTTGCCTCGCTAGCGAACGTGCAGGCGATATCCACCGGCACAGCATTCACATGCGCTCTGCGGGGCGACCAGACCGTGGCTTGCTGGGGCGACAACGGCGACAACCAACTTGGCAACACCTCGACATCCGGGGGAATCAGCCCGCCAAGCCAGGTGAGCAATCTCAGCAACGTCATCCAAATATCCACCGGCGTGGCGCACACGTGCGGCGTGGTGCAAGGCGGGATCGACAATCGCGTCTACTGCTGGGGGATGGCCCAAGACTGGGAACTTGGACGCGACTATGAGCCCGGCAAACCGGGCAGCCGCGCCAGCGCCCTTGAGGTACCCGGCCCCACCTACGCGAGCTTCACTTCCAGCGGCGTTCGGTCTACCTGCGCGGTCATGACGGGCGGCACTGTCTCGTGCTGGGGCTTCAACTATTCTGGCGAACTAGGTAGCGCCTGCGGCGGTGAGTGCGAGGCCACGCCGATTTCCGGTCTGGCTAACGTGCGAAAGATGACATTTGGGGCCGAATTCAGCTGCGCGCAGACAGCAGATGGCACCGTCCAGTGCTGGGGCTTGTTTCCAGATGGCACTAGCATGGCGACACCGACAACCCGCTCCGATCTATTCGGCGCTACCGCGTTTTCCGCGGGTATTACGAGTTGGTTTGACGTCCAGAATGACTCCACCCTCATCACGATGTGTGCGACGCTGGCCAGCGGGACGACAAAATGTTCCTACGGAACAACAAGTCTCCTTCAGACGACTACTGGACTTCCTAGCGTCAAGGCGCTGACGGTAGGCCGTAGCCACGCTTGTGCCCTGCTAGGCGGCGGTACGATCAGGTGCTGGGGAAAGAACAACTTGGGGCAACTCGGCAACGGAACATATGTCGACAGCGCGAATCCCGTTGACGTTGCGGCACCGCGGTAAGGCAGGAAGCTTTGAAGCCAACCCGGACGGCGCCATGCAAGCCAACGGCATTGAGGGAGACTGAAACCTCGGATTCGTCCGAGACAGCGCCTTCGTCGAGTTCGCTCCGGTGGGCCATCGGCCTTCTCGTGCTTGGCTTGTTTCTGCGGCTTGCGGGCGCGCAGATTCACTGGTCCTGGTTCGACTCGCGGTTCCCAGACACGTGGGCCAATTCCAAGATCGAACTCAGCCAGGACGGATCTGAATACGTGCTCCAGGCCGACCCTGGAACCTGGAACTCGCCTCTTCACCGGGGCTGGTCGGATCGGGCCTATTTTCGCCCGCCGCTGGCGTCGTACTACTTCATCGCGCTCTTCAGGCTGTTCGATTTCAACCGTTTCGCGGTATCTGCCGCGCAATCGGCGATCGCGCTCGCCGCCTACTTTCTTCTCTTTCTCATAGCTGTCCGCTTGCTCGGCCGCCGGGTGGCTCTCATCGGTCTGGCGCTCGTGGTGCTCCACCCCGTGCTCATGTTCGAGGACACCTCGTTCGAGGATTCGGGCATCGGACTCTTGCTCATGTCTGTGGCTTTCTATGCCTCGAACTGGGCACGCAACGGCCGGCCCGGGCGCTGGGCCGTGCCGGGACTGGCCCTTGGTCTGGCGGCGTTGGCACGGCCGAACTTGCTGGCGGTGGCGGTCGGCTTGGCCGCGCTCGCGTGGATCTGGACTCCGTCGAACCGGCCACGAGCCCTGATCGCGCTGCTCGGGCCAATCATCTGCCTGGTCTGGTTCACGGCCGTGCACAATCACAACGCCTCCGGGCGCTGGACCCTGATCTCCGACATGACAGGCCAGAACCTCTACTGGGGCAACAATCCCTTTCCCGATCACCGCTTGAGCGTGCAGGGGTACTGGGACATTCGCGAAGTGGATCGAGGCAGCGCGGGGAGTTTGCTGATTGCTGGACTCAAGCAGCGAACAGGAGAGACGGCGACTGATCCCGCGTTCCTCGCAGGAGCCGCAAGGTTTGTTCGCTCCGAACCGCTGCGGGCGCTCGGCGGTTTGCTTGACAAAGCGTGGCGCCACCTTTCCAACTACGAAATCCCACGCAACCGTGATTTTGCCTGGTGCCGGCAGGCGAACATCGTGTGGAAATTGCCACTTATCCCGTTTGCCCTGCTCGTGCCCTTGGCACTCCTCGGATGGCGAGGGGCGCAGAATCGTTCGTCCGCATTTCTGCTGGTGGTTCCATGGCTCGCGGTCGTCGCGACCGAAGTGATGTTCTTCAACGCCAGTCGCTACCGCGCGCTTGCGCTGCCCTTCGTGCTCATGCTGTCGGTTGCGGGCGCGGCCGAGGTTGTCCGCGCTGTTCGCGCCAGACGCTGGGCAGAGGTCGGGCTCATCGCCTTGCTCGCCACCGCAACGACCGTTCTCGGCCACTTCGCGGTGTCGCCTGCCGAGCGTATTCAGCACGCCGCCGTGGCGAGCTTCAAGTCCGCCATGCTCGAAGCGTATGCGGACGAAGACGGGCGGTGGACCTGGTTCTCGCAGTCGCGTGCGCTTGCATCCCTACGAAAAGCCATTCGGCTCGATCCCGACAATCTCGATGCGTTCTCCGTGGCCCAGAAGCTCCTCATCAGAGAGGGCCGGTTCGAAGAGGCCAGGGCAAACATCGCCACCAGGCGCGCCCGCTGCCGCACTGGAGAGTGGCTGTGCCAAGACGTGTGTTCCTATCTCGAACAGATGATGGGCGCGCCCCCTGATGCCCGCGCTCGTTGAAGTACGCCTGAGCCGCCACCCATGCTCAGGAGAACGGACATATTGAGGTGGGCGCCGAGTCCGACGCACTGGAAGGTAACGCCCTCGGCGATCTCGCCTGGTCCAAGATGATGTCCACAGATCGGCATGGAGAATATTTCGCAGCAAGGGCCTCTGCGGCACGGGGCGCCTGCGATGCCTGAGCACCCAACGCACGCGAGAAGCGAGATCGTCCTATACCAGACCGAGGACGAGCAGAGCCGCATCGCCGTCCGACTGGAGCGCGACACGGTTTGGCTGACCCAGCGCCAGCTGGCCGAGCTGTTCCATCAAGACGTTCGTACGGTCAGCGAAGATTGGCGCCGGCGGTAGCTACGGCAGTCGGTCGAGTAGTTCCACAAATTGGCGCGGAGACAGGATGCGGATTCCGCAGTGCTGACCAAGCACGAGCAGATCTTCGTCTCCGGTGACGATGAGGTCGGCTTTCCCCGCAATGGCCGCAGCCAGTACCTTGTCGTCGTCGCGGTCCCGGCAAACCGCAAGTGGCATCGCCGCCGGCCGGACGATGGTGGCCTGGTCGCGGTACGCTTCCAGAAAGGGTACGTCGTTTGGATCGGTGTCGAATTTGCGGCGGAGCACGCGAGCCAGTTCGTCTAGCAGCGCCCGCGAAGTGACAAGCTGGACGGACGAGAGCCGCCGCTTGACGATATCGCGGCACAGACCATCGGCGACCAGGCCCGCGACCAGAACATTCGTGTCGCAGACGATCTTCACGAGATGGCTTTGAAGACGTCCTCGTCGGTGTAGATGCCCTGAGCGCGGGCCTTGGAAACCAGCACGCGCCGAGACTTGTCGAACGCCTCGGCCCAGATCCGCTGTTGCACGGCGCCCCGCACGAACTCGCTCTCAGTCATGCCCCGGTCCTTGGCTGCCCGGTCCAGATCGCGCCGCAGGGCAGGCGGCAGGCTGATGGTCAGCGTCGCTCTCATGTAAGACAGTTTAATACAGCCATGGGGGGGCGGCAACTGGCGTCTGCCTGCCGAAGCGATCCTCGTACCTGTCCTCCGCAAGAACTCGGTTCCAAGTCAAACCAACGCGCAATTTCCATAATAATACCAACTTGCTACAAGTGACACTGAGCGCTAGGTAGTTACCCACGCCGGTGTATCGCCTCGATTTCACGCAGGAATTCTGGGTAACTGCCATGTAGAAGTTGGCTCGATGTCGCGCTGGCCGTATTCGGCCTGCCTGGGGATCAAGAGGGTCGGTCTTGGATTATGCACTTGAACATTATGTTTATAAGCATAATAGTTCTGTCCCATGGAATTCGTCGGCCGGCATGAAGAGATGGAGCGTCTGGATAGCCTTTGCCGGCGCCGCCAGGGCGGCCTGGCAGTCCTGACCGGGCGAAGGCGTGTCGGGAAGACGCGCCTCTTGGTCGAATGGAACCGACGGCATGACGGCCTTTACACGGTGGCAGATCAGTCAGCTCCAGAAATCCAGCGCCGCTACTTCTGCGAGGCGTTGGCCGGCCGTTTTCCCGTTTTCCAAGAGGCCACCTTCCGGGACTGGCGCGCGATTCTGAAGGCGCTGGCCCAGCAAGCCGAGGCTGGCCGCTGGAAGGGCCCGCTGATCCTGGACGAGTTCCCGTTTCTGGTCGCCAGCAGCCCCGAGCTGCCCAGTGTCGTGCAGCACTGGATCGACCACGATGCCGCCTCAGTGGGCTTGGTGGTGGCGATCGCCGGTTCGAGCCAACGGATGATGCACGGCTTGGTCCTTGATTCCTCGGCTCCGCTCTACGGGCGCGCGGTCGAGATGATCGAGGTCAAGCCGCTACGTATGGCCGATTTCACCGCCGCCACCGGCATTACAGATCCGGTCACCTGCGTGAAAGCATTCACCGCGTGGGGTGGCATTCCTCGCTACTGGGAGTTGGCAGAGCCCTTCGCCGCCCGAGTGGACGAGGCAGTCGACCGCTGCGTTCTGGATCCGCTCTCACCTCTGCACAGCGAGCCCGACCGGCTGCTGCTTGACGAGGTGCCGCCCGCACTGGCCTTGCGCCCGATCCTGGACGCCATCGGTCTGGGCGCGCATCGGCCCAGCGAGATCGCCGCGCGCATCGGCCAGCCAGCCACTTCGCTGGCGCGTCCTCTCACACGCCTCACCGAGATGGGCTTGGTCCGCCGCGAGATCCCTTTCGGAGAAAGCGAGAAATCCGGCAAGCGGGCGCTCTATCGCATCGCCGACCCGTTCATGCGCATGTGGTTCCGCACCGTCGCGCCCCATCGCGCGCTCTTGGCGCAAGCTCCGGCGGCCGTGCGGCGCAACCTTTGGGCGAAGGAACGCCCAGGGCTTTGCGCCTCGGCCTGGGAGGAACTGTGCCGTCAGAGTGTGGTTCTTGCGGTCGACGCGCGTGCGCCGCTGGCACGCAAAGGTCCGTGGGCCCCTGCGGCTCGCTACTGGCAGGGAAGAGGGCCGGAATGGGACGTGGTCAGTCGTTCGCTCGATGCTAAGCGCGGGTTGCTTGGCGAAGTGAAATGGTCCGATCGGGCTTTCCGCCGGGCCGACCTTGGTCAGGTTGCAGACGGACTCCGCCGAAAGGGAGTCCCGCCCATGCTCGCGAAGGTTCCCGAGATTGTGTACTGTCTGTTTGTGCCGAAAGCCGAAGACGGGGCACGGGAACTCGATGGCATGTTGGTTGTCGATGCGACTGCTGTGGCAGCCGCGGGGACATAGCACCCGTCGTGTGCCATCCTACGCGCCGCCGCCCCTGGTGGGCCGTTCCTAGAACATGCGAATTCTACTGGCACGTCACGGCGAGACCGATTGGAACACGGAAGGCCGCTATCAGGGCCAGGGTTTCGATATTCCGCTTTCCGAAGCTGGGCGCTCCCAGGCCCAGTCATTGGCGTCCCGTCTGGCGGATTTCGAGTTCACGCGAGTCGTTTCCTCGCCGCTCCTGCGGGCCAGACAGACCGCCGAGATCGTTCTCGGTGATCGTTCAGTTCCCTTGACCCTCGACCCTGATTTGATGGAGATCGCCCATGGGGATTGGGAAGGGTGCCTGGATGCGGAAGTGAAGGAACGGGATGAAGCTCGCCGCCGGGCATGGCGGGAGACTCCGCATCTTGTGACCCTTCCTCGTGGCGAGTCCCTGGAACAAGTCATGGCCCGAGCCTGGGGCGCTTTGTGCAAGGCCTGTCATGGACTTCAGTCGGAGGAAGTGCTGTTGGTGGTTTCCCACGACGGCGTGAACCGCGTGCTGCTCTGCCGGATTCTCGGGCTGAGCCTGGCGCGGGTATGGGCATTCCGTCAGGCCCCCGTCTGCTTGAACCTGCTGGAAGGACCCGATCCGGAGCATCTGTCCTTGGTTCGCCTCAACGATGCCTCCCACCTGACGCCGCTCTTTGGCGAGGTAGTGCATCGCAGGTTGTGAAGCGGGCAGCTCGAATGGCAGTGCACGACGCGGTCACAGATTGGCACCGACGCTCCCAATCGAGACGCTGGGTCCAAAGATGAGAGCCCACCCAGTGCGAGGCATCTGCGTTCGGCACGTCAGAACGGGCCCGCGCTATTTGGCGCCGGCCTGCAGGGTGTCGAGTGAGGGCAGGTCGGAAAGATTTGGTTGCAACACGATCTCGATGCGCCGGTTCTGAGCCCGGTGCTCAGGCGTGTCGTTGGCCACGACCGGATCGAACTCGCCGTAACCGGCGGCAGCTACCTGCTGCGGCTTGAGCCCGCTCGCGACCAAGAACTTCACCACCTCGACTGCGCGCGCAGTGGAAAGCTCCCAGTTCGAGGGAAAGCGCTGGGTGTGAATCGGTACGTCGTCGGTGAATCCGGTGACGAGATACTTGCGATCAGTGATCCCGGCGAGCACCGGGGCCAGTTTGGCAAGCGCGGTCTGCCCGTCGGGTTTGATATTGGTCTTGCCCGAGTCAAAGAGCACGTCGGACTCGAGCGCGATCACCATGCGCCCGTCGCGAATGATCACCTTGAGCTGGCCGGCATCGATCATCGAACGCAGCTTCGCAACCAGGGTACGGAACGTCTGGGCCCGCGCCTCGGCCGCTGCCTTCTGTTTGCGCAGCTCCTCCAGCCGGGTCTTGGCGTCTTCGAGGGTACGTGCGAGCTCTCCCTTCTCGCCGGTCAGTTTGTCGACGTTCTGTCCCAGCTTCTCCAGCCGTTTCTTCAGCTCACCCGCCAGTGCGGTGGTGTCGTCGAGCGACTTGCGCAGACCATCGCGTTCGGTCGCTGCGGCGTTGAGCTGCTTGTCGAGATCGGCTGCCTTCTTCTGCAGCTCATCGATGCGTGCCTGTAGCGTCTTTTCCTGCTCGGCTGCGGCGCGGTCGTGGTCGGCAGTGACTTTCTGCAATTCGGCCACCTTCTTGTCGTAGGTGCCCGTGGTCACGCAGGCGCTGGCAAGAAGGCTGGCCCAAACAACGAAGACGTGCTTTGTCATCGTTTCCCCCTAGCACGGTAGCAAGCAAGTACCAGGCCGAGCCTATGTTCAGGCCAGACCAGCGAGCCGTCGATCGACTGCTGCCAGGGTCTCCGAGGGGGTGGCATCTCGAGTCCCCGTCATGTTCATCACCACGTTCCGATCGCGAAGCTCCGCCTCCAGTTCTTCGATGAAGACACCTGTCCCGGGAGACGTTCTGGCGCCGCCGGGTGGCGTGCAGGTCGTTCACGCTAGTCTCGATCCAGGTGCCTCGGTCGCCGCGACAGACGTTGAACTTGGAATTGCTCCACACGTAGCACCCCTGGCCGTCGTGGCTGGGTCCACAAACCGGAAGGGCCGACCTGGCCAACACGACACGGGGTGCTCGCTGGCCGCCAGTTGAAGGTATAGCCAGCCTGTCCTGGCAGGAACACGCTGCCGCACCCAGCAGCAGCCCCCAGGCGCCCCCAATCGTGGTGATCACGGCGCTAGGCCGACAGTTCTCCTCGCATGATGGTAATAGCGTGGCCGCAGAGGTGTACACGGTCTCCTCGCACTTTCACTCGTACGATGCCGCCCCTCGCGGAGACCTGATGGCCGACCATGTCGGTCTTGCCCAGTCGACCACTCCAATGTGGGCCTAGGCAGCAGTGAGCCNNCGCCAGCTGTTCGAAATCGGGTTGGAGAGCTCGCACCGCGGCCTCGCTCTCCACCTCGACCAGGTAGTCGAACGCATTCTTGGCCGTATAGCCGACCAGCGTGCCAATCGCCTCCTCGAGTCCCGGTGGAGCCTCGCACGGCTTCGCACCAATAGCCGGGAAATCTAGCACGATCTGCCTACCCTCGCGCCGTGCGGTGAGAAGACCACTCCGCGTTTGGAAGCGCGCATCGTCCGTCGACCGCACTCGTCCCGATTCCCAAAGAACGTGCGCAGTCGCCAGCGTCGCGTGCCCGCAGAGGTCAACCTCGACGGTGGGCGTGAACCAGCGCAACCGAAAGGCGTCGCCTTCGGGAAACAAGAACGCTGTCTCCGACAGATTCATTTCGCTTGCAACGAGCTGCATCCATCGCTCGTCCACCGGCTGGTTCAAGAGGCACACCGCCGCCGGGTTGCCGGTGAATGGTTGCTCCGCAAAGGCATCCACTATGATGATCGATTGGCCCATGTGCTGTATTGGGAGCATAGCTCATTGTCGGCGGTGCGGCCTAACCGTTGCAGCGCTCGTAGGCAGTGCAAGCAAAAAGAACTCGGATAGAATCATTCATGTGGCACTTCCCAATCGCTACTTCGACAAGCTCGGCGTGCCCCGACTGGCCACGCAACCCCAACTTCGCGAACCGCCCGGTGCGGACCCGCATGCCGTGTGGCGTGGCAGAGGTTCTTGACGATCAGTCGAGGCCCCTATGCCGATCAAGGCGTTCGGCAGCCAAGAGGTTCACCGGCGGGCTGAGAAAGCGGGCGCGGTGGCCGTGCTGGACAAGCCATTCGACATTGCCGAACTCACGGCCCTGAGCCGCCGCGTGCTCTCCCAGCACGCGGCGTAGTGGGCACCGTTCCTATTGAACTGTCGAGATCTTGAAATCGTCGCGACGGTTCTGGGACCAGGCCGATTCGTTGTGGCCCGGGACTTTGAGGCGTTCGCTGCCATAGCTGATTGTAGAGATCTTTCTGTGCCTGCGAGCACCCAACTCCCACAAAGAGCATTGCGAAGACGGCTGTCTTGATATGCATGATTCGTCTCCTTTCCATGGGCCTGTGTCTCCGCCGCCGTCGGCGAGTAGGCCCGTTGGTGACGCTCGAGTGCACGATGGATGCCAGTCTATGAAACCCAATTTCGGCGGGTTCCGACTCGACGAACTGCCCCGGGTGCGTGGCATTCAGCCACGCGAGACAGATTGCCACGTGCCTTGTGGCCCGCAGCGAATCTAGCCCGCGCCCAGGACGAAACTGGCGACCAGGACGGCCAGGACCAGCAGTGTGATCACCACGTAGAACCGATCCCGTTCCGCAATGAAGAAGCCGACCGACAGGGCCACCCGCAGCGCGGGCGTGGCAATGAGCACCAGGATGCCGAGCGCGATGATCGCGTATGGTTTGCCGGCGACGGCAGCACGGAGGATCTCGCCTGGCGCGGTAGGGAAGTGCCCCGGGCTTCCTGGCGGCGCAAAGGCGAGCAAGGCGGCCAGGCCATGCGACGACACCGAGGCGTAGCCGGTCTGGCCTGTACAATCCTGACATCAGCCCCGCACCCCACATCACGGCAAGTCCCTGCGGGATCCGCGTGATTTGGTACTCGACCTGCCGTCCCAGCGCCGGGTCGAAGTACGAGCCCTGCAACCGCAGACGCGCCGCCAATGGACTGCCCGTGCGACTGGGCGGCGTCTCGTCCCCACGCGAGAGGAAGGTTGACCAGCTGGCGTACGCTAGCACCAAGCCAAGAATCAGTGACAGCAGTGCCACAGGCAACACAGCTCCAGCATTGAACGGCACGTCCCTGGCCGCGCAAAGAGGGGAAGACGGCCTGCGGAAGGAGGACCGTGGAACAATGGGTTTGCCGAATCCAAGGCCTGGTTGTGTGGCAAAATGGAGCCCTGTCACTCTGCTTTCACCAAAATGCACGGACCCGAGACGTCAGGTCGCGCTATGCCCATTTCATCACGGTGGTCCACACTCCTTCTGCTGATGGCCGCCTGTCCTCTGCTCGCCTCTGGCGGCAAGTCTGCGAATGATCTTTCCGCCCTGGCCCTTCGATTGGCGCAAAAACACGGCATCCGTGCCGTTGGTTTTGCCGTCCTCTCGGGCCATGCCATCAGCCAGACCGGCTTCGTTTCCTGTTGTGAGCAGAAGCCCTCACCAGATTCTGACCCTGTTTTCCAGGCCGCCTCGCTTGGCAAGCCCGTGTTTGCCTATGGCATCCTGAAGTTGGCAAAGGATGGACGGTTGGATCTGGACCGGCCGCTCCTGTCCTATCTCCCCGACGGATACCTCCATCGGCGAAATCCGTTCGCGATCCGCCAGGCGCCGACGACCGACCTCGTCGCCGCCTCGGATCTCAGTTTGGTGACTGCGAGGATGGTCCTAAGCCATACGTCAGGGCTGCCCAATTGGTCGAACGAGAATCTGTCCTTCGCCTTTCGGCCTGGGACCTCCTGGGGTTATTCCGGCGAGGGCTTTATGCTTCTCCAGAAGGTGGCCGAACGGATCACGGGCGAGGCGATCGACCGGCTCATGCGCAGACTGATCTTTGAGCCATTGAAGATGACCAGCAGCGAGTTCAGATGGTCACCTGCCGTTTCGGCCAGGCTCATCCCGGGGACATCCGTATCCGGACAGCCCCGCCAGTTGCGCTTTCCTGAGCCCATCGTTCCATCGTCGCTGTACACCACTGCTGGAGACTACGCCAGGTTCATCACCGCCCTTCTGGCTGATGCGGAGATCCTGCGGCTGACGACCACAGCCCCGGTCACAGTGGACGGTCGGCTGGGTCTCGAATGGGGTCTTGGCTGGGGGCTCGAACGCGGTGGCGATGGGCTGAATCTGTGGCACTGGGGGAGCAATCCGGGATACCGATCCTTTGTCATGGTTTCAGTGAAGTCCGGCAACGGGATCGTCATCCTCACGGACAGTGAACGCGGGCTAGCAGTCGCCGAGCCGCTTGTTGATACCGTGCTCCCAGGGCATCACAACGCCTTCCGTTTCCAGATGCTCCGATGACCGCCAGGCCCGCGGATCCAGCCGGACCCCCGCCCGCGCTGGCGCAAGCCCAAGTCGGCATTGCCATGGGCAGCGGCACCGACGTGGCCATCGAAAGCGCCGGCGTCACCCTGGTCAAGGGTGATCTGCGCGGGATCCTGCGCGCCCGGCGTCTCAGCCGCGCCACCCTGCACAACATCCGCCAGAACCTGTTCTTCGCCTTTCTCTACAACAGCATCGGCATACCCCTGGCCGCTGGCGGGCTCTCCCCGGTGTTCGGCCTGTTGCTTTCACCCATGGTAGCAAGTGCTGCCATGAGCCTGTCGTCGGTCTCGGTCATCGGCAACGCGCTCCGGTTGCGCAAGCTCGCCTTGTGAAGACATCTGGTTTGCCCGGGTGAACCCTTTGTCCGCTCTCCGGCTCTCAGTAGCCAAGATGTCAGCGAACACGGAACATGCGGCGGGTAGTGGCGAGCACCTCGCCATCCTGGTCGGCGCCCCTGACCCCCTGTTGCGACAAAGGCTCACGTCGGCGTTGCGGCTTCGGGGCCATGAAGTTTTGGAAGCGGCCAATGCCCAGGACATGCGCGACCGGCTGACGGAACACGCCGATCGAACGGACAGACCGCTCGATCTCATCCTGTGCGGGGGTCTCTTTGCGGAGAAGGAGGATCCGGAACTGGCTCAGCGCCTGACCTCCCAGAGAGTCACGCGCGCCTTGGTCCTGATCCCGGCAGGCGGGCTCCTATCCACGGCCGCGCGGGCGCAGCGTCTGGGGGCCAACGCTGTCATGGGAGAGCTGCCGGTCGTCGAGGATCTGTGGGAGATCTTGAAGAAAGCGGCGAGCGGTCCGCACTCGCCGTCCGACGGTCAGACTTGAGTTCTGGAAGCACCGTCAGCGGGGCGGCATGTCCTTGAAAACGCCGCCGTTGGTTATATCGGAGAAGCCGTTCTTCTCCAGAATGACCTTGGCCTGTCCGCTGCGATTGCCCGACCGGCAATACACGACGATGGCGCGCTTGTGGTCGCCGAAATCGGCGAGTCGCTGCTCGATCTCGGCAAGGGGAATGTTGGTCGCGCCCGGGTACGCCCCTGCCGCGAACTCGGCCGGCGTACGTACGTCGACCACCAGCGCGCCTGCCTTGATCTTCAAACGCACCGTCGCCGCGTCGGTGCCGCCAGCGCGGCACGCGGAAACAGCGGCCAGAAGGGCAACGCCCGCCAGGATTGCTGAGACAGTTCTCATGAGTTCATCTCCCCTTTTCGACCAAGATGGTGGCACGCGCGCGGGGGTATTGCCAGGACCCCACATGACTTGAAGGAGGCGATCGATCAATATGTCGTACATGAGCACCGACGAGCCCAGGGATCACCACGGCAATCCCGCCGACCTGAACGAGTACATCGCCCGGCTCGACGATCCGGCGCGCGACGAGTGGCAACGGCCTGACGTTGTTCTAGCGGCGCTCGGCATCGCGCCGACCAGTGTGGTGTGCGATGTCGGCGCGGGGACGGGATACTTCGCGCTTCGCCTGGCCAAGCTGGCGGCCCAGGTCTACGCCGTCGACGTGGAGCCGCAGTTGCTCGTTCTACTGCGTGACCGTGTCGCCAGCGCAGGGCTGCAAAACGTGACGCCGGTGCTGGGCCTGCCCCACGACCCGCTGGTTCCGGCCGCTGCCTGCGATTTCGTCCTGGTGGTGAATGTCTTTCACCATGTGCCCGAAAAGGCCGCGTACCTGCGTCGCTTGCAGGCTGCGCTGCGACCTGGGGGCAGGGTGGCCATCATCGACTTCCACAAGCGCGAGCTGCCGGTGGGTCCGCCTGTGGACCACAAGCTCTCCCGCGAGGACTGCCTGGAGCAGGTCCGCGCGGCGGGATTGCAGGTGGTAACCGAGCTTGATTCGCTTCCGTACCAATACTTCTTCGTCTTAAGCCCCAAGGAATTCCATGTCCGATAAGGCGTTCCAGGACCACTACCTCGACAATGTTGCCCAGTGCTATGGGTGCGGACGGCTGAACGCCGATGGTCTTCAGATCAAGACCTTCTGGGAAGGCGACGAGAGCGTCACCCGCTACCGGCCGCGCCCCTACCACACCGCCATTCCTGGATTCGTCTACGGCGGGCTCATCGCGTCGCTGGTCGATTGCCACGGAACTGGCACCGCTGCTGCGGCCGCCTACCGCGCGGAAGGCCGCGACATGGACTCAGATCCGCCGCTTCGCTACGTCACCGCATCGCTGCATGTGGACTACCTCAAGCCCACACCGATCGATGGCGAACTGGAATTGCGCGGGCGTGTGAAAGAGATCAAGGGCCGCAAGGTCATCGTCGAGACGACCGTTTATGCCGCCGGGGTGGCAACAGCGCGAGGTGAAGTCGTCGCCGTGCAGATGCCCAAGACCTTCACTGGCGGCTGAACCGATCAGCCGCCCTTGTGCGGCGACACGCGGCAGGTGGAGAAGCCGAAGATCGAGTAGAGCGGGCAGCTTCCCAGCAAGCCCGTGGCCAGCGGCACCAACCCGATATACCCGAGCGCGGTGTGTGGCCCAACGAACGTCAGGCTGAGCAAGCCCAGCCCAAGTAGCACGCGCAGCGCGCGGTCGACCACATGTTCATTCTTCGCGAGTAAACGTGACATGGCACCCTCCTTGGTCAGGGCCAGCGGCTTTTTGCCATGACCCTTCGGCATGTAAGAGCCACGCCGCAACCAAAAGGATTCACGCGAACCCAAATCAACGAAGCTGGCTCTCACCAGGATCCTGATCGGCGTTCCCCCTGAACTGAGTTCTGGGTCGTTCACCGCTAGGGGTGGTCAAGGGCCGGTCCGCCGACGCCCTTGAAATCACCCGTATATTCGGCTATACGCATATATAGGTGATCCATGAAAGACGCGGCTCAGTTCTTCAAGGTTCTCGCCGACGAGGCCCGGCTCAAGATCATTTGGTTACTCTTTCACCATGAAGAGCTGTGCGTGTGCGACGTGATGGCCGCGCTGGGCATCACGCAGTCCAAAGCCTCGCGGCACCTGGCCACGCTCAAGCACGCGGGCCTGGCCACCGACCGGAAGGATGGTCTGTGGTCGCACTACGCGCTCCACCCGGCTCAGGATGAGCTGGCCAAAACCCATCTCGCGCTTCTGCGGCGTAGCCTGGCCGACCGGCCCGATGCCGCCCCGCTGCTCAAGACGTTGCAACGCTGGCTGGATGGCAAAAAGCCAGGCATGGCTTGCGCCAAAGCCGCCACCCGTGCGGCCAAGGCTGGATCGAGCAGGCAATGATGGACACGGTGACGGGGCGCCACCCGCTCAGCCTGCGCGGGCTAAAAGCGGCTCTGCTCCTCGGTGGCTTGGCCACCTGGTGGTTCGTGTATCGGAATCTGGAGACGTTCGCCCGCTGGTTGGTCCACGACCTCCTCTCGATGACCGCCAACTCGCGGCTGACCTCGGCCCTGGAGTTCTTCGTCTACGAGGCGCCCAAGGTGCTGATGCTGCTCTTTGTGGTGGTCTTCGGCGTGGGCGTTGTCCGCTCTTTCTTCACGCCCGAGCGCACTCGGCGCATGCTGGCGGGTCGAAGACAGGCGGTCGGCAACGTGCTGGCTGCGCTGTTGGGTGTGGTGACGCCCTTCTGTTCGTGCTCGGCTGTGCCGCTGTTCATCGGGTTCGTGACCACCGGCGTTCCTCTCGGCGTGACATTCTCGTTTCTAATCTCCGCGCCCATGGTCAACGAAGTGGCGCTGGTGCTGCTCTTTGGCCTATTTGGCTGGAAGGTGGCCGCTCTCTACCTCGGCACCGGCCTTGCCATCGCCATGATCGCGGGCTGGACTATCGGCCGACTGCATCTGGAAAGATGGGTCGAGCCCTGGGTGTACCAGACAAAGACCGGCGTGGGACCGGACACGGCAGCTCTTTCCTGGGCGGACCGGGTGCGGGCCGGCCGCGACGCCGTCAAGGACATCGTGGGCAAGGTCTGGCCCTACGTGCTGGCCGGCATTGCGGTGGGCGCGGGCATCCACGGCTATGTGCCCGAGAACTTCATGGTCTCGATCATGGGCAAGGGCGCGTGGTGGTCGGTACCGCTGGCAGTCCTCGTCGGCGTGCCCATGTACTCCAATGCGGCTGGCATCATTCCCGTGGTGCAGGCCCTCCTTGGCAAAGGCGCGGCGCTGGGCACGGTGCTGGCATTCATGATGTCCGTGATCGGACTGTCACTGCCCGAGATGATCATCCTGCGCAAGGTGCTGCGCCCACCGCTCATTGCTACTTTCGCGGGGGTGGTTGCCCTCGGAATTCTGCTGGTCGGCTACCTCTTCAACTTCGTGCTGTAAGGAGACCCCAAATGAACGTGAAGGTCCTTGGAACCGGATGCGCCAGGTGCAAACAACTGTACGCCGAGGCGCAAAAAGCTCTGGCCCAGTCGGGCGTGGCAGCGTCGCTGGAGAAGGTGGAGAAGATCGACGAGATCATGAAGTTCGGCGTGATGATGACGCCCGCCCTGGTCATCGACGCCGAGGTGAAGTGCTCCGGCCGAATCCCGCAGGCTGCTGAGATCGTTTCTTGGCTGACCACGGCGGCGGCGAAGGCTGGGTAGTGTTCGCCGAACTGACCAAGAACGTTGGCCAGTACCTCCACGGCAGCCCGTGGCTGGCCGTTTTGGCCGTGTTCGTGGGCGGCATGCTCACGGCATCGAACCCGTGCGTGCTGGCCATGATTCCACTGATGATGGGCTTCGTGGCTGGCCGCCGCGACGGCAAGCCTGGCGTGCTGCGCGCCTTCGGGCTGTCGCTGGTGTTCGTTCTGGGCCTCGGGATCACGTTTACGATACTCGGGATAATCGCAGCGCTGGCGGGCCATATTTACGGCGACGTCTCGGGGGCCTGGAACTGGGTGGTAGCGGCGGTCTGTTTGGTCATGGGCCTGCATTTGGCGGGCGTGCTCAAGGTGCCCATCCCGTCGCTGGCGGGACGGGTGCAGCCGCGAACGCGCGGGGTGCTGGGGGCACTGGTGCTGGGCGCCCTGTTTGGGCTGGTGTCCGCTCCATGTGCCGCACCTATTCTGGTCGTGCTGCTCACCTACCTGGCCGGGGCGGGCGCCTCGCTCGCCTATGGTGGCTTCCTGCTGCTCGTGTACGGCCTCGGCCACAGCGTGCTCATTCTCATTGCGGGAACATCTATGGGAGCGGCCCGCACGCTCATCGAGAATAGAAAGGCAACCCGTGCGTTGGCGGTCCTCCGCAGCGCAGCCGGCTTCGTCATTGTGCTGGTCGGTGTGTACTTCGCGTTCCAGGCTCTCAAATGAAAGGAATCTCCATGCGACTCGCCGTCATTGTACTTCTGTCGCTTTTCAGCCTTCCCGCCTGCGCAAAAGGCAGAGGCGCGCCCGCAGCGGCCATGGCCGCCACCCCTGTCACCCCAACCACGTCGAAGATCACCCGCGTGGTCTTCGTGGACAAAGAGCACGCCTGCGAGTGCACGCGCAAGCGCGTGGATGACACATGGGCGGCGCTCCAAACAGCCCTGGGTACCCCGCCCAAGCTTCCCATCGAGCGCATCCATATCGACACCCAGGCCGCCCAGGCAGGCCCGTATACCAGCGTGAAGCCGCTCATGGTTCCACCGGGCATCTACTTCGTGGACCAGCAGCTGCGCGTGTTTGAGTTGCTGCAAGGTGAGGTCAAAGCCGAGGAGATCACTGCGGTCCTGA